>CAZZFB010000094.1:0-5678 GCA_964653385.1 uncultured Bifidobacterium sp.
TGCCGCCACGGAGATCACCATCGACATGGAACGCCTGACGGTGGAGGTGCCGTCGGCTGGCTTCCTGGAGTCGTTCCCCATGGATGCCCCCACCCAGCACCGCTTCCTGAACGGCCTGGACGACATCGGCATCACGCTCACCCACGCCGGGGCGATCAGCGAGTTCGAGAAGAACCGCCCCGCCTGGCTGGCGCGCTGACACCACGGTCAGTCCACGGCTGACACGTGGGGTTGGTCAGAGCCGGGCGGCAAGACCCGTCGCTCGGCGCACCGGGGTGATGATCGCCTCGCGGATCGCGTCCTCGGATGCGACCAGCGTCAGCTGCGTCTTCGGGCGCGAGATGCCGGTGTAGAGGAGTTCGCGCGTGAGGATGCGCGAACCGGTCTGCGGGAGGACGACGACCGCGTGGTCGTATTCGCTCCCCTGGCTCTTGTGGATGGTGAGTGCGTGCACGGTCTCGGTGGCGGGCAGGCGCGTGGGGGCGAACATCCGCACGGTGCCCGGCTCCCCGAATGCCACCAGTCGCTGGCCGTCGGGCCCCGCGCACACGACACCGACGTCACCGTTGCTGAGCTTCGTGGAGCCGTCGTTCTCCGTCACCAGCACGGGACGCCCGAGGTACCAACGCCCCGTCACGAGGTCGGCAAGGCCGTCCTCGACGAGCACATTCCACGCGGAGACGCCCGCGGGACCCCGTCGCACACCGCACAGCACCTGCAGCGCGAGGTTGTTGCGCGCGGCGGCATCGAAATCCCCCGACGCGGCAATCTCGCACGACACACGTGCATGGGCGATGACGTCGTTTCGGAGCTGCTGGAGCGCCCCGGGCGACGCCACCGGGTCAATCCACGTGAGTCCGTTGCCGCCGTCGCGCAGGACCCTCATGACCGCGTCCTCATCGGCAGTTCGCACGGCCTCCACGAGCGCGCCGATCTGCGGTGAGTCCTTGAAGCGGTGCTGGCCTGTCAGCGAGATGATGCTGTCCTTCATGGACTTCCCGGCCGCGACATCGGCGAGCACCGTGCCGGCATCCACGCTGGCCAACTGGTCGGGGTCCCCCACCAGCCACAAGGTGGACCCGGGCGCCATCGCGTCAAGCAGCATGCTCATGGAGTCGAGCGACATCATGGATGCCTCGTCGATGATCACGAGGTCGCGCTCCAGCGGTCGCCTCCTGTCACGACCGGCACGCTTGTCGCGGCCAGGGTTGTACTCCAGCAACTTGTGGACCGTTAGTGACTCGGAGTTGCGCACGGCCTGCAGCAGTTCCACCGGCGCGTTGTTGTTGACCAGGGTGGTCTCCAAAACCTGCACCATGCGGCGGGCGGCCTTGCCCGTGGGTGCGGCGAGCGCGACGATCGGGCGTTCACCGCTCGCCAGGCGTTCCATCAACCGGCGCGCCACCCACGTGGTCTTGCCGCTGCCGGGACCGCCCATGACGACCTGCACGTGGATGCCGCGGTCGCCCTTCAGCAGTGCGGCGACGTCGTTCTCCTGCCCGAACACGCGGTGCGAGTACAGGAGCCAGCCGTCGATGACGAAGGGTGCGCGCGGTTCGTTCACCGCATCCGACGGCGCCCGCACCAGCCGGGGAACGGACGCGAGGGCCTGCATCCACACCTCCGGGTCCGTCGGCCACGGTGGTGAGGCGGGGTCGCGGTGGTCGATGTCGCCGCTCCATAGGTCGATCTTCCCGAGGTCGACGCAGGTGTGGCCGTCGCGCGCGGAGCGCAGCACGAGCGCCATCGCGACCCACGCGAGACCCGGCGCGGTGCACCTGGCCATGTCCAGCAGCTCCCTCACCCCGTGCAGGTCGTGCGACTCGAGCACTCCGGCCGTCACGTAACCATCGAGGTCCGCCGGGGTCACCACGTTCTCGCTGCTCATTGCGCACCCCCGTTCATGGCCGCGGAGAGCGCGCCCCACAGGCCTGCCGGCGGCGCCCACGAGAACACGCCGTACGGCGCACCCTCCTCGTCGACCGGCGTTGCCTCGCCGACCATGCCGCGCACGAAGAAGTAAGCGATGCCTGCCACCGCCCTCTCCGCGTCGAGGTGCGGCGCGCGCCACTTCAGCCACCTGTGCACCGCCGTGCCGTAGATGAGCGCCTGCAGTGGGTAGTGGTGCTGCTCCATGGCGCGCACGAGACGCGCAGGCGCATAGGCGTCGATCAGGGCGGTGTCAACGGATGTGTCGAGACGGTTCGTCTTGTAGTCGGTCACGAAGAGACGCGTCTCCGCACCCGAACCCACGCGCAGCAACGCGTCTATGGAACCGTTGATGAGACCGGCGAGAGGGATGTCGAAGGACGGGCCCGCGAGCACGGCCGCGTACGGCGAGAGGATGTCGCCGGCGGGGAGCATGTCCACGAGCACGCGGCCGATGTCGCGCACCCGGACACCCTCAAGGAGCGACGGGAGTCCCATCTCGAAATCGAGTTCTGCCAGACGGTCGGTGTCACCGAAGTCCGCGAGGGTGTGACCCGCCAGGCCTCCACCGAGCGGCGTGCGCAACGAGGCGATGACGGCGTCGCCGATTGCCTTGCGGTGGCCGCGCAATGCCTGGGCCGTGATCCCCTCGCGCACGACGCGCCTGACCTCGGCCTCCAGGTCATCTGCCGCGAAGTCCGTCCTCTCGTACAACGTGTGCATCACCTTGCCCAGGAACGTCCCTCCCGGCACGCGCGCGAGGGGCATGTCCGCCCCGGTCGGCGTGTCGTGCGCGGCGTACTGCGGCGCGACGTGCGACGTGTCGGTTGCCTCGTCGGCACCCGAACCCGGAGCCTGCGCGTGATTCGCCTGCTCCCCCTCCCGCGACGACGTGATGCCGGTGAACGAGGTCCGGCGATACGTCTGGCGCACGTGCGAACTCACCCCCTGCACCTCCATGCCGAGGTTGATGCCCGCGTACGCGGCCCCGTCGAAGGACATGTCCACCTTCAACTCCGCCGCCTTGACGACGGGAAGGTTCCCGAGAGCGACCGACACCGCGTCACCGTTCGGTGTCGAGATCGCGACCGGGAGGTTCTTCGTGTCATCGTTGTCCAGCATGAGGGACACGTGGTGCTTCGCACGCGTGACCGCCACGTAGAAGAGCCGGCGCGACTCCTCCGCCTCCGCCTCCGTGTTGGCCGCCGAGACACGCGTGGACTTCAGACCGGGGAGGGCGAAGGCGAGGTCAATCACTCGACGGGAGCCGCCGTTGTCGTCGATGCGAGCGATCTTCGGCTTCCTGCCGCTGTCCCTCGGCTTCGTCCAGGTGTCGGCAACCACGACCAGCGGGAACTCGAGCCCCTTGGACACGTGCATGGTCATGATCTGCACCGCGTTGAGGTCGCTCTCCACCCTGCGCGCAACCAGCTCCGATGTGCTGTCCGCGGCGGCGAGCTCGTCGAACGCCTGCAGCAATGCCTCCGGTGTGCTGCCCGAGCCGTGGCCGTGCAGGAGCTCCATCACGTGGGTGAAGTCGGTGAGGTGCCGCTGTCCCGCGCCACCGGCGGTGATGCGCGCCACGACACCGTTGTCGTTAAGCATGAACGCAGCGAGACCCGCGACGCCCTCGCGCCTGAGGGTGCCGGCCCAGGACGCGACATCGTCCTGGATCCCCGTCACGAACGCGTCGTCCACCAGGCGCGGGTCGAGAATGGAGGAATCCACGAACCGGGTCGCGGCCATGCGCCGGGCGCGGCCGACGCTGGACACGCGTTCCATGGCCTCCAGCAGGATGCGGACGTGCAGTGCCATCTCGCTCTCCATCACCGAGGCCGTGCCGGAACTGACGGCGGGTACACCGAGGCGGCGCAGTTCGCGCTCCACGAGCCGGCCGTTGGTGCCCGAGCGCGCGAGGACCACGACGTCCATGGGCGACGCAGGGCGACCGTCGATGCGTGCGTTCTCCAGCAGGTGGATCACACGACGCGCGGTGGCGCGTGCGAGGGACCTCCCGTTGTTCGCGGGTCCGAATGTCACGGTCTCGAACGGCTTCACGCCGGAAATGCGGCTCTTCGCGTGCTCCGGCGAGGCGGACACCGCGGTGTAGGCAACACCCTCGCCGAAGGTGAAACCGGCGAACAGCACGTTCAGGTCGTCGATGAGCGGTTGGTCGGTGCGGTAGTTGGTGGTGAGGGTGACGACCGGCATGGTCTCCTTCTGCCTCGAGTACGAGTCAACGTCGGCACCGCGGAACTTGTAGATGGACTGCTTCGGGTCGCCGACGGCGACGAGGGAGCTGCCACCTCCCATGGGGAACAGGGTGTTGAAGAGGTCCCACTGGATCGCGTCGGTGTCCTGTGATTCGTCAACCATCGCGAGCGTGAAGCGCTGGCGGAACTCCGACACGAGAGCGTGGTTCGCCGGGTTCGTGACGACGTCGTGCGCGGCGCGCATGAGATCGTTGAACGAGGGGTGCTCCGCACCCCGGCGCCTCACCTCGTCGACGGCGGCGGTGACGATCGCCCCGGCCTCGTCCAGGAGGGCGGCCGTCTCGTCACCCACCTCGGCGCGGTCGAACCACAGGTCGGTGAGCGGTTCGGCCAGCTTGGCCGAGACAAGCGCGCGGATGCGGGCCTCGTCCCACGTGGCACCGGAGACGGATGCGTTGAGGAGGGCATCATTCACGACCTCGTCGACGATGCGCACGGACTGCGAATCGTCGTCACCCGGGGTCATCGGCATGCCCGCGAGCGTGAGGATCTTGCTGAGCACGGAGTGGATCGTGGCGATGGTGGCGGTGTCGAACTCCACGGCCGCGCGGCGAAGACGCATGATGCGGTCGGCGACCTCCTGGGCGGATCCACCGCGGAGGAACGCGACGATCTCGTCCTCCTGGCCGTCCCCCGGGACGGGACCCGCCAGCGCGTTGGCGGTGTCCACCAGCCGGCGACGGATGCGGTCACGCAGTTCCGCCGCGGCATTGCGCGTGAACGTGGTGATGAGGATGTTGCCGATGCGCGTGGACTCACTGGTGGCGACCAGGCGCGTGACGAGTGCCGCAACGGAGTACGTCTTGCCGGTGCCGGCACTCGCCTCCACCAGGAAGCCGTCATCAAGTGACTGCCGCGTGAGATCGAGGACCGTGCTCATGGGAACGTGTACCTCCTCCAGCCCTTGGGAACCTGGTTCCTCGCGTCCGCGGCGGACGACAGCGTCCGCGCGAGATCGGCACAGAACACGACCTGCGACGAGTCCTCCGGGAACACATCGTCGAAGAAGGGCGCGTACCCGTACACGAACGACTCGTCGGACCGCGCGTATCCCCGTTCCCCAACCCGCGCCTGGAACCTGTCGGCGGCGGCCTCGCGGTCAGTGGCAGCCAGCGCACCCGCCCCGCCGAACGAGGGGCACGGCATGCAGCGCGCGGTCTCCAGCAGGTCCGAGAGCGCGACGACCTTGGCCGCGCTCGCGGACTGCAGCAACGGCGCGGCGGGCTGGATGTTCCTGCGCGCCGCCTTGTCACCGTCACCGTGGAGTCCCGGCGCAGCGCAGTCCGTTACGGTCAGTCCAATTGCCGAGAGAACGAGCATGTGCAACGGCGCCAGCACGCGCGTGTCCTCCCACTGGTACTGGTTGAGGCACGGACGCACGAGGAACACAGTGCCGTCCCCGCGTGTGTGCACCCCGGGGATGACGCCGGTGAGGACCCGGCCGTTCCCGAGATCGAGCGACACCGTGACGTCCTC
>CAZZFB010000095.1:0-5660 GCA_964653385.1 uncultured Bifidobacterium sp.
AGGGCGCGCGGTGCGCCGAGGGCGTTGCTGGAGCCCGGCCGGCTGAGCGCGATCAGCGAGACCAACGTGACGGCGTACGGCACCATCTGCAGGAACGCCTGCGGGATGAACGTGATGTTCTCGGCCTGCAGAGTGAACGGCAGCTGCAGCGTGAACCCGAACAGAATCGCGCCGCCGATGAGCCTGATCGGCCTCCAGCTGGCGAACACCACCAACGCCAGGGCGATCCAGCCGATGCCGTTGGTGGTGGCGGCACCGTGCCATGCCGCGCTCTCCGCGAGCATCAGCCACGAGCCACCCAGACCAACCATCGCACCCCCCGCCAGCGTGTAGCGGATGCGGATCGCGGCGACCTTCAGGCCCTGGGCATCGACCGTGGCGGGATCGTCGCCCGTGGCGCGCAGTTCCAGGCCCGGGCGGGTGCGGAACAGGTACCACGAAGAGGAAACTGCGAGAGCGATCGTGAAGTAGGTGACGGGGTCCTGGCCGAAGACGACCGGCCCGATCACCGGGATGTCGTTGAGCGGCCCGAAGGACAGCGGCAGGATCTTGGTCTCGACGTTCCTGCCCTCGTACGGCTTGCCGAGGAAGTTCGCCAGTCCCGTTCCGAAGATGACGAGCGCGAGTCCGGACACGATCTGGTTCGCGCGCAGCGTCACCGCGAGCAGCGCGTGGATGGCAGCGAGCACTGCGCCGAGCAGCGACCCGACGACGAGCCCCAGCCAGATGCTGCCGGAGGAATCCGCCGCGATGAACGAGGTGATTGCGGAGGTCAGCAGGATGCCCTCGATGCCGAGGTTCAGCACGCCGGCCCGTTCCGTGAAGAGCGCACCGAGGGCGGCGAGGATCAGCGTGGTGGCCAGGGCGACCGAGTCCGCCGACATGAGCACCCAGATGTTCGAGTTCACTGTGCCGCCCCCTGTGCCGTGCCCTGTGCGCCACCCGTTGCGGCCCCCTGTGCCGTCACGGTCTGCGTCCGCACCACGCGCACGCGGTAGCGGCGGAACGCCTCGCCGCCGAGCGCGAACAGAAGGATCGCCCCCTGCAGCATCACGCCGATGTGGATCGGGGTGTCCGTGGAGATCTGCAGCTTGTCGCCGCCGGTGCGCAGGCCGGCGAAGAGGATGCCGCTCACGATGATCGCCGACATGTTGTTGCGGGCGAGCGCGGCAATCACGATGCCCGCGTAGCCGTACCCGAGGAGCACGATGCCCTGGTCGAGCCGGCCGAACGTGCCCACGATCAGCGTGGCACCGCCGAGCCCGGCGAGGGCACCGGAGATCATCATCACCTGCACGGTGGTGCGCTCGGCACTGATGCCGGCGTACCGCGCGGCGCGCGGCGAGTCACTTATGACCTGGATGCGGTACCCGAACTCGGTGCGCCGCACCACCCACCAGAGGAACACCGCGAGGGCGACCACAAGGAAGAACGTGGGGTACATCGTGGTGTCGCCGATGGGGGAGAGCATCGCGGAGTCGGGCACCTGGCGTCCCTGCGGGAACAGCGTGCTCGGGGCACGGAAGTAGCTGCCGGCACGGTAGATGAAGTGGTTCACCAGGCTCGCCCCGATGTAGGTGAGCAGCAGGGTCGTCACGATCTCGCTGGTGCCCAGCCGTGCGCGCACGAACGCAGGCAGTGCGATCCACAGTGCGCCGCACAAGGCGCCGACGAGCAGCACCACGGGGATCATCACGAAACCCGGCAGGCGGTCCCCGAAGAAGAGTCCGGCCCATGCGCCGCCGATCATGCCGACGTACAGCTGGCCCTCTCCGCCGATGTTGTACAGGTTCATCTGGAACGCGAAGGCGGCCGCGATGCCCGTGCAGATGAGCACCGTGCTCAGGCCGAGGGTGTCGGTGATGCCGGTGGAGGAGAAGAACCCGTCGGAGAGCATGTTGGAGTACGTCTCGAACGGCGAGTAGCCCGTGGCGAGCAGGAACACCCCGCCGGCCACGATCGCGGCGAGCACCGACAGCAACGGCACCATCACCGCGAGGCGGCGCGGCGTCTCGGCGCGCTGCTCGAACGCGAGGCGGAAGGGGACGTTCACTGCTGGCCCTCCCCCGACAGGCCGGCCATTGCCGCACCCACTGTGGACAGCTGCGCCGTCTCGCCGGGGGTCTCGTGCACGATGCGGCCGCGGTAGAGAACCAGGATGCGGTCCGCGAGCGACATGATCTCGTCCAGGTCCTCCGAGACGAGCAGGATCGCCTGGCCCGCGCTGCGGGCGTCGTCGAGGAGCCGGCGGACGGTCTCGATCGCCCCCACGTCCAGGCCGCGCGTGGGGGAGCAGACCACGAGCAGCTTCGTCGCGGTGCGGCCGCCGGAGAGCTCGCGCGCGAGCAGCACCTTCTGGGCGTTGCCGCCCGACAGCTTCCGGGCGAGGTGCTCTGGCCCGTTCGCCTTGATCTCGAACTGGTCGATGAGACGCGTGGCCTCGGGCCTCACAGACGCGCGGTCCACCACGGTGTCGCGGTCGCGCGTGAGCAGCAGGTTGTCGAGGATCGACATGGAGGGCACCAGGCCCATTCCCAGCCGGTCCTCCGGGACGTACGCGAGGCCGAGCTCGCGCGCGGCAATCGGCCCGCGGTCGGTGGACATCGACCCACCGATCGCCACCGTGCCGGACGTGGGGGAGACGAGACCGGCGATCGTGTCGGCGAGCTCCTTCTGGCCGTTGCCGGCCACGCCCGCAACGCCGACCATCTCTCCCTCGTGCACGTTGAACGAGATTCCCGACAGCACGTCGACGCCGTTCACGGTCAGCGAGAGGTCGCGGATCTGCAGGACCTCGTGTCCGGTGGGGTGCGACGCGCGCTGCACGGCCAGGTCGATGTCGCGGCCCACCATGAGGCGGGCCAGTTCGCGCGTGTCGGTCGTGCCGCGGCCCGACACGTGGCCGGTGACGCGACCGTTGCGCAGCACGGTGACGCGGTCGGAGATCTCGACCACCTCGCCGAGCTTGTGGCTGATGAACACGATGGACTTGCCGCTGGCCGTCATCGCGTGCACGTTCTCGAACAGCTTCTCCACCTCTGCCGGCACGAGAACCGCGGTGGGCTCGTCCAGCAGGAGGATCTCGGCGCCCTGGTACAGCGCCTTCACGATCTCCACGCGCTGGCGCTGGCCGACGGACAGGTCTCCCACCGTCGCCGCCGGGTCCACAGGCAGCCCGTACCGTTCCGCCACCTCCGCCACGCGGTCGTTCAGCTCCGCCCTCTTCAGGGTGAAGGAGAGGTCCTGGCTGCCGAGCACCACGTTCTCTGCCACCGTGAAGCGCTCCACCAGGCGGAAGTGCTGGTGCACCATCGCGATGCCGTGGGAGAGGCCGGCCCGCGGCGACGACAGCGACACGGGCATGCCGTTGCGCAGGATCGTGCCGGAGTCGGGCTGGTAGAGCCCGCAGAGCATCGCGGCGAGCGTGCTCTTGCCCGCGCCGTTCTCGCCGAGCAGCGTGTGCACCTCACCCGGACGCACGTCGAAGTCGACGTTGTCGTTCGCGAGCACTCCCGGGAAGCGCTTCGTGATGTTCAGGGCCGAGAGTGCGCTAGGGGCCGCACCACCGGAGTGATGCGGCCCCTTCGCGACCTCGGAAGAGGTGTTCGACATGCGGGAGGGTCAGCCCTTCGGCGAACCCTCGACACCCTCGACGAAGTAGCTCATGCTGAGCAACGCGCCGAGGTCTGCCTTCTCGCCGGCGGCGATGACTTCCTTGCCGTCCTGGTCGTTGATCGGCCCGGTGAACGGGGCGAAGGAGCCGTCGATGATGGCGGCGGCCTTCTCCTTGATCAGGTTCTTGGCCTCGTCGTCGACGAGGTCGGAGGGCTCGGCCAGGGTGACCATGCCGTCAGCCATGCTGCCGTAGTACTCGTCGGTCGGGCAGGTGCCCTCGGCGACGGCCTTGATGGTCTTGGCGTAGTACGGGCCCCAGTTCCAGGTGGGAGCGGTGAGGAACGCATTCGGGGCGGCCTCGCGCACGTCGGAGTTGTAGCCGACCCACTTCGCACCGACTGCCTCTGCGGCGACGCCGGGGGCGGTGGTGTCCTGGTGCATCGCGAGCACGTCGACGCCGGAGTCGAGCAGTGCCTCAGAGGCCTGCTTCTCCTTGGTCGGGTCGAACCAGGTGCTGGTCCAGGAGACCTTCACCGTTGCGGTCGCGTTGACAGAGCGCACACCCAGGGTGAACGCGTTGATGCCGCGGATGACCTCGGGGATCGGGAACGCGGCCACGTAGCCGAGCTTGCCGTTCTTGGTGGCCTTGCCTGCCGCGATGCCGGAGAGGTAGCGGGCCTCCTCGGCTGCGCCGAAGTAGGTGCCGAGGTTCTTCGGGACGTCATCGAACGTGGCGTACTCGCCGCCGCCGTCCTTCGTGAGGAGGAACTTCGCACCGGTCGCCCACTGCATGCAGACGTTCGGGTTCTTCACGGCGACCTTCGCCATCGGTGCGCCGTAGCCGAACGACGTGGCGAAGATGACCTGGTAGCCCTCGCCCGCGAGCTGCTCGAACACCTTCTCGGAGTCGGCGTTGTCGAGCACGTTCTCCACGCGCTTGATCTCGATGCCGAGCTCCTGCTCTGCGGCGGCGATGCCCTGCTCGTGCTGGTAGGTCCAGCCCTTGTCGTCGGGCACGCCCAGGTACACGACGGCAGCCTTCACGTCGAGGCTGGCCGCGGGCGTGCTGTCCGCGGGTGCCGTGGTGTCGGACGACGAGTCGCCACCGCCGCATGCCGTCACCAGCATCGAGGCGGCAGCTGCCGTCGCGGCAAGCTTCCAGAATTTCTTCATGTCTTTGATCTCCCTGATCAACGGCACCTCGGTTGGCACCGAACGGAAAAACCTTAGTCCGCTTGTACACTTGCCCAATTCCCCAGGAGAGGTGCCAGAGTGGCCGAATGGGGCGCCCTGCTAAGGCGTTGCTCGGGATTAACCGGGCCGTGGGTTCAAATCCCACCCTCTCCGCCATGCGTGCTGTGCGCAGAATGACAGCGGCACTTGTTGCCGCCGGACTGTTGTCCACAGGGTTCCTCGTCCCGGGGGCCCCTGTTCTGGCGACTTCGTGCGCCCGACCGTACGTGGCTGTGGAAAACGACTCGTGGAGCCGCATCGCCGACAAGACCGGTGTGACCGTGAAGGCCCTGCTTGCCGCCAACAAGGCGACCACCTCCACCATGATCCTGATCGGCGACACCGTGTGCCTGCCGAAGGGGACCACGTGGAGGCAGCCCTCCACCGAGGCGACCGGGCTGCGCAACCTGCCCTCCCCGAAGGTGCGCTACACCCGGGCCCAGGCGGCCGCCGTCATCCGCGAGGTGTTCCCGGACCGGCTCGAGGCAAGGGCCATCGCCATCGCCAAGCGCGAGAGCAAGCTGGCGGCCACCTCCTACACGTGGTGCTGCGTGGGCCTGTTCCAGATCAACTGGTGGGCCCACAAGCCGTGGCTGAAGGACATCGGGGTCACGAAAGCCAGCCAGTTGCTGGATGCGAAGACCAATGCCCGCGCGGCATACGCGATCTACAAGAGGTCGGGCGGGTGGAGCCCGTGGGCGATGTAGGTACACTCGAAAGTCCTACAAATCTGCGCTCGTAGCTTAATGGATAGAGCATCTGACTACGGATCAGAAGGTTGGGGGTTCAAGTCCCTCCGAGCGCGCCACTGA
>CAZZFB010000096.1:0-5536 GCA_964653385.1 uncultured Bifidobacterium sp.
CCCCGACCTGCCCATGCCGCACCCCGCCGGCACTCATCTGGACCATGAAGAGGACTCCTCGAGTGTCAGTGATGGATGTGAACAGACCGATCGGCTCGTTGTGCCGCGGGGTCGAGGGAGACGTGCTCGATGTCCTCGTGACATCACATCTCTCCCAGACGGGAAGCACCATTGCTGCCCGGTGCGGCAGGTCGAAGAGCGAGGTGTGGAAGGCACTGCGTCATCTCGAGTCAGCCGGGGTGGTGCACACGCACCGCGACGAGGGAGGCACCTGGCACTCGCTGCGTCAGGATTCCCCCGTCACGTCGGCACTGCTCCGCTTCGCCGACATCCGCCTGGACACGGCAGAGGCTGTCCGCCGGCACCTCTCCGCGTGGGACACACCACCGCTGTCCGCGACGCTCGGCACCAGCGCGTGGGCCCGCCGGGTCGGCGTCGGCACGGTGATCATCATCGTCACAACAGCAGACCAGCTGGGTTCGCCATGGCCAGCCCGCCTGCGCCACCACCTCCGCACGCGTCTGGGCCACACCGTGCAGGTGGTCACCGGCACGACCGAGGACGTGAGGGAATTCCTGCGCACCGCCCACATCGACCACGGCGACCCGTGGGACAGGCCCACGCACATCACCGGGATCCCGCTCGGTCAGGCAGTCGACCGTGCCACTGGCGGAACAGGAGGGATTTGAACCCCCGGGCCTTGTGGGCCGTCCGCTTTCAAGGCGGGTGCATTAGTCCGCTCTGCCACTGTTCCGTGGCACACGCTATCGGCGAACTTGGGAACGCAGGTCGCTGACCCAGTCGTCAGCCGACTGCCAGCGTGCGTCCGCGTGCTCCCGCGCGGTGTGGGCGTGCTCCCCGGCGGCCGGGTACGACCCCAGGAACTTCACGTCGCCCTGCTTGGCGCGCAGCTCGCGCAGTGCGTCGGCAACCAGCTCATCGTCGATGTGCCCGTCCGCGTAGATGATGAAGCAGTAGTCACCGAGACCGCCGGCCTTCGTGGGCCGGGACGACAGCAGCGACAGGTTGATCCTGCGTGCCGCGAACTCCTGCAGGATAGAGATCAGCGACCCGGGCTCGTCCGCACGCTGGAACACCACGATGCCGGTCTTGTCGTGGCCTGTCGCGGCGGGGATTCCCTCGCGTGCCACCAGGATGAACCGGGTCTGGTTGCCCTCATGATCCGCGATGTTGCGCGCCAGCACGTCGAGTCCGTACAGCGCGGCCGCATTCGCAGGCGCGACAGCGGCAACCGCCCGCTCGCCGTTCTTCACGCGCTCCCCCACGAGACGTGCCGCGTCAGCGGTGCTGTTCGCGGCCAGCACCTCGGCACCGCCCGCGTTCGTGCGCAGCCACGCCGCGCACTGGGCGGTGGCCACCGGGATCGACAACACCTCCGTGAGCGCCGAGACATCCGTGCCCGCCGCACCCACGAGACAGTGCTCGATGTCCAGCACCACCTCACGCTGGATGAGCAATTCGTAATCGAAGATCAGGGCGTCCTGGGTGAAGTTCACCGTGCCCTCGATCGAGTTCTCGATCGGCACGAAGCCGGCGTCCACCTCGCCCGCGGCCACCGCGTCCAGCACGTCGGGCACGCTGCGGTACGGCACCAGTTCGGCCGATGCCAGGTCCTGCTGGGTCAGCAGGGCCTGCTCGGTGAACGTGCCGAAGGGTCCGAAGAACCCGATGCGCCGGGGGTTGTGTGCCACGGCTGGCAAGGCTACGCCGAGATGCCGCCCTCCATGAAGGTCTTTACGATCCCCGTGAGGGCGTCCACGCCGAGTTCACCGGACACCCGGTTGCTCACGGTGCCGTCCGCGTTCACGAACACCATGGTCGGGAAACTCGTGCCCCCGTACGCGGCCATGATGTCGCCGTTCTGGGTGTCGGCGATGGTCTCCCACTCCCAGCCCTTGTCCGCCAGCCACTGCGACGGCGGCCAGTTCGGCTGGTCGCTGCGCGAGCCGGTCGCCACGCCCACGATGCGCAGGCCCGTCGGCACACCGGCAGTCTCCGCCCACTCGATGATGCGCGGGATCTCGTTGTTGCAGTGCGGGCACCAGTGGGCGAGGAACACGAGCATCGTGGGCTTGCCCGATGCCGCCACGTCGAGTGACACCGCGGACCCGTCGAAGTCGAACCCGTCGACCACCGGCACCTGCGCGCCGATTGCCTCGTCCGGGCCGCCGTCCTGCATCGGCGCGAGGGGCGCGCCCTGGATGCGAGCGGCCTGGTACTCGGCCGGCTCCGCACTCGCGGGCAGCGAACCGCCGGGTGCGACCGTGGTGCCGGACCCGCCGGGGAACGTCACGTCGGGCGCTCCGTTCCCGCCGTTCGCCACCGCGATGACGAGTGCGATCGCGATCACCGCGGCGATGGCGCCGCCCACGAGCCTTCCGGAGTTCTTCATCTCTTCCTTTCGGCGGCCATCACCACGATGACCGACAAGAACGCAGCACCCGCCATGAAGGGCAGGGTGACGAAACCGAACATGCGGAACCAGATCGTCGTGCACGGAACGTCGAGCGAGCACACGTCCGACTCAAGTGTGGGGAACCACTCCACCAGGTAGTGGTATGCTGAGATGACGAGGCCGATTGACGCGAGCACCGTGACGTACGGCGCGGCCACCCGTTCGCGGCGCACGACGGCCACCAGCGACACCAGAGCGATGCCGTACATGCAGATGCGCTGGTACCAGCACAGCTTGCACGGTGCGTAGTCCGCGATCTCGCTGAAGTACAGGCTGCCCAGCATCGACGAGCCGGTCAGGAGCAGCGCGAACCGCATCGCGTTCTCGCGGGCGATCCGCACGACCTCGGCACCGGCCGCGGTGCCACGGGCGACGGTCATGGATGCCGTGAGCACGAGCGCACCCGCAAGGGCCGCGAGCGCGAGCATCGCGCTGAACATCTGCATCGCTTCGGTGTCCACAGTTCCATTCTGCCGTGCCGCGGTGGCAGGATGGTGGGCGTGACTACGGCAACATCGGTGGGCATCGCCGCGCTCCGCGACATGCGCACCGACAGGCGCAAGAGGCGCGTGGCGGACATGGAGTGGTTCGAGCTCCTGTACCGCGTGTACCTCGCCGCCCTCATCGGGGGCTTCGTCATCCTCTACCTCTCCTCCCTCGTGCAGGACGCCCCGTTCACGGCCTCCCAGTTCGATGCCGTCATCACGGACGGCCCCCGCGCGGCGGGCCTGGTCATGGCGGTGGTGTGGTTCCTCGGCATGCGCAGCGGCGCCCAGGGCGGCCCGGTGAACGTGGAGGACGCCGAGGTGCGCCACGTGCTCCTCGCCCCGGTGGACAGGGCCGCGGTCCTGCGCCGCCCCGCGGTGCAGCGGCTCCGCACCGCCGCGTTCGCCGGTGCCGTGGCGGGCGGCGCGGCGGGTCTCGTCATCTCGAAGCGCGTGCCAGAGAACTGGGGCAACGGCCCGTCACAGTTCGTCCTCCTCGGGGCGCTCGGCGGCGCGATGATCACCGCCTCGTTCGTGGTCGCGGCCCTGCTCGTGCACACGCTGCGCGTGCCGCGCTTCGCGACCGGTCTCCTCGGCGGCGGGCTCGTCGCGTGGCAGGCGGCGGCGGTGTTCGCGCCGGCCCATCCCCCCGCCCCGTTCTCGCCCTTCGGTGACATCTCCCTCGCCATGGTGCGCGGGTCGGGGGTCGCCGCCGCCGCCGTGCTCGCGGCCCTCGCCGCCCTCTCCCTGTGGCTCACCGGCCGCCTCCGTCTGGAGGCCCTCGCGCGCCGCAGCGCGCTCGTGTCGCAGCTGAAGTTCGCCGTCACCCTGCAGGACATCCGCACCGTCGTCCTGCTGCGCCGCCAGCTCAGCCAGGAGCACATGCGCGAGAAGCCCTGGTTCCGTGCCCCCGGCTTCGTGCGGCGCGACCCCGTGACCGCTCGCTGCGTGCGCAGCCTGGCGCACTTCCCCCTGCGCCGCCTGGTGCGGATGGCGCTGCTGTCTGTCACCGCCGCTGTCGCGCTCGTCGGTGCGTGGCGCGGCACCACGCCGCTGCTCGTGGTCAGCGGGCTCGCGCTGTTCGTGCTCGGCCTCGACATCATCGAGCCGCTCAGCCAGGAGATCGACCAGCCCGACCGCACCGACGCCGTGCCCATCGAGCGCGGCCTCCTGCACGCCCGCCACCTCGCCGTGCCGGCGCTCGCCACCGTCCCGTTCGTCCTCGTCGGCGGTGCGGTCGCCTGGGCACTGGAACCGCACGCGATGACACTTGCCGCCGTCGCGCTGCTCGGCATCCCCGCGGCGCTCGCCGGCGTGGCAGGCGCCGTGGTGAACGCGGTGAAGGGCGCACCGGACCCGGCGGGCACCACGAACCAGGGCCTCTACATGCCGCCCGAGGTGAGCGGCATGACCACCGTGATCCGCACCGCCTGGCCGCCGGTGATCTCGATCATCGGCTCCACGCCGGTGGTCGCGCTCGTCCACGCCCATGACAACGGCGCCAACATCCCCGGCATGCTCGTGCGCACCGCGCTCGGCGTCGGCATCGTGGTCGGCCTCGTGGCCGGCTGGGTGCGCCAGCGCGACGCGATCAGTGCATGGTTCCGCAACGCCGCCAATGCGGCCAACCCGCCGAAGCCGGCGGCCGCAACGAAGGAGTCCTCATGACGGCGGCACTCGAACTGGACGGGGTGGCGAAGAGCTACGGCGACGCACCGGCGCTGTCACCGGTCTCGCTGCGCATCGAGCGCGGCGAGCGCGTCGCGCTCATCGGCCACAACGGCAGCGGCAAGACCACGATGCTGCGCATCGCGGCCGGCCTGCTGGACGCATCTGAAGGGACCGTCACCGTGTGCGGGCACGCATCCGGCTCGCTCGGTGCGCGCGCCGCGCTCAGCTACGTGGCCGACCAGCCGACCTTCTACGACGACCTCACCCTGTGGGAGCACCTCGAGTACGTCGCGCGTCTCCACGGCGAGACCGGGTGGGAGCAGAACGCCGCCGACCTGCTCGGCCATCTCGGCATCTACGACCGGGCGGACAGCATGCCGAACCGCTTCAGCCGCGGCCTGAAGCAGAAGGCCGCGCTCGCGATCGGCTTCATCCGTCCGTTCGAGGTGCTGATGGTGGACGAGCCGTTCGTGGGCCTCGACTCGGCCGGCAAGGAGGCCCTGCTGGAGCTGCTGGCCGGGGCCTCCGAGGGCGGCGCCACGGTGCTCGTGGCCACCCACGAACTGTCCTTCGTGCACACGGTCTCGCGCATCACGGCGCTGCGTGACGGCCGCCTCGTCCATGACGGTCCCGCCGGGGACGTCGATACCGACCGCCTGGTCCGCACGGAGGACCCCGCAGGAGAACACGACGGCGAACGCCAGTAGGGTTTGGGCATGTACACATACGACGTCGTGTCCGAATCGGTCCGCAACCCCCACGAACTGGCCAAGGAACTGACCCGTCGCTCGCAGGCGGGCTGGGAGGTCGTCCAGGTCGTCCATGACGGCGAGCACTGGATCCACGCCTTCATCCGTCACGCAGGTGCAGTCGCCACCGCCCCGTACCCCACTGCCTCCGCCTC
>CAZZFB010000097.1:0-5504 GCA_964653385.1 uncultured Bifidobacterium sp.
AGCGCGCGGCGGCGGGTGCGCTGTGGTGGCCGCAGTGCGCGAGCACGAACGGGAGAGCCGGGTGGCGGGCGCACACTGTGCCGACGGCATCCAGCTCGTGCTCTTCAGTCAGTCCGTCGGCGCTGTGCCCGAGGTGGACGATGACCGGCATCGCGGCCTCCTCGGCGACGGACAGGGCGGGGGTGAGGCGCGGGTCGTCGATGCGGAAGTCACCCACCGAGCAGTGCAGCTTCAGGACCTTCAGGCCGTGCACGGAGAGGGCCCTGGTGACCACCGCGGCCGGATCGTCATCGGTGGGGTGGACGGTCCCGCCCCCCGTCACCTCGAACCCGCTGTCGGAGAATTGCCGCGCGATCCCTGCCGATGACTCGTTGAGTCCCTCGGCGACGTCGGTGCGGTGCGCATACGGGAACGACCAGATCCCGGTGACACCCTCCGACCGGAGAATCGCGACGGTGTCGGCGTGCCCGGCGGGGTAGGCCAGGCGGAATCGGCCGCTGCGCTCGCCGGCCTCGAAGATGGCCCTGACCTTCTCCCCGATGCGTCCCGGGAGGAGATGGACATGGGAGTCCACGATCCCTGTCCCGGTGACCCCTTCCGTGCCCATGACCCCACGGTAGCCACGCCTCGGTTACGCGCGGGTCGCCTCCTCAGTGGTCCACAGGTCCGTGCGGCGGGGTTAGTGTCGGGCCAACACCTGCTGAGGGGGTCGGCATGTTCGCAAGAAAGTTGTTCTCGGTGGCCGCGGTTCTTGCCGGGTCCGTGGTGTCCGTGGGGCTCGTCGCGCCGGCGGGTGCGTCGGCTGCGCCGGGGGACGGGCTGCTCGTCATCAACTCCACGCAGGGCGTGACGAACTCGTGCCAGGGAACGGATGCCGCCACCGCCGACTGGGGCTGGACGAAGCCCAGCCTCGAGTACTCGACCAACGGCGGCTCCACCTACGCCACTGCCGCAGGGTCGGCGTGGGGCCTGATCGTGTGCCGCGTGACCACGCCCGTTCCCCAGTACCAGTTCATCGTCGGGCCGTCCACCGGCAACTTCAAGGACATGGGCCAGGCAGGTCTCGCCGCCGGTCTGCAGTTCCGCATCACGATCCCCGCGAAGACCGGCGACAACATCACGTATGCCGCCGGCTACTCGTCGATGGTCAGCTTCGTGGACCAGAGCTCCTCGGCGGTGATCGTGTCGAAGCCCGCGGGCCTGTCGAAGATCAACTTCGACACGTTCGACAACTTCAAGACCCGCCACCCGGAGTGCGCCACCTACACCATGCAGGACTGGCAGAAGTGCTCCATCACGAAGTCCGACGAGGACATCACCGCCACGATCATCCAGCACGTCGGGTTCTCCGCGACCACGCTGAGCTCGATGGAACAGGACATGAAGGGCCTGTGGATCGGGGCGAACGTGAACAGCTTCCGCATCGGGATGTCCTGCTCGGGCCGCGCCACCAGCCAGGGCGTGCGCACGGCCGAGGACATCACCGTCGGCGGGAAGACGTACACGCGGCTCCCGAACGGCAACTTCCGCGGCACGGACGGCAAGGAGTACACCCAGAACGAACTCGCCGCACTGATGGGCTCCTCCGGCGGTTCGTCGGGGGGCGGCTCCACTGGAGGGTCCTCGGACCCGTCGCTGACGGTCAGCATGGAGGGGACGCCGCACTTCAAGTCGGACGGCGCCACCCTGAACAAGGGCTCGATGAAGGCGTTCATCCCGGCCACCATCGCGAAGAAGTGCTTCGGGAAGTCGGACGGCTCGAGCGTGCTCTCCGCCATAGCGAGCGCGCTCACCGTCAGCCGCCAGGAGGCAAAGGAGGGCACGACGACGCCCCAGTTCACCGTGGAGGCCGTGACAGCCCCGGTGGAGGGCCTGCTCGTCACTGTCGCGGAGATGACGTTCTCGAACCCCGAGTACACGATCAAGAGCTCGCTCTCCGCGTACGTCGCCTCCAACACGGCGAGCACCCAGACGGGCACCTCCACCACGGCGGGAAAGAGCAGCTACAAGCTGACGAAGGCCGGGAGCAAGGCCACGATCTCGGTCACGCTCGCCGCCGCGGCGACGTTCAAGGTGTACCGCAAGACCTCGGCGAACGGCACGGCGACCCTCGTGAAGACCGTGAAGGGGAAGAAGGGCCTGAACAAGGTCCTCACGACGTGGAAGAAGGGATACGTCTTCGTCATCCGCAGCGCGAAGGGCACGCAACTGGCCACCCTGAAGTGAACGTCACAGCCATGATTCTTGCGGACGCAAGTATCATGAGGACATGAGCAGGATGCCGGCAGTGTTCATCGGCCACGGGAGCCCGATGAACGCCCTGGAGAACAACCGTTTCACCGTCGCCTGGCACGATTTCGCCCGTTCCATCCCCGTGCCGAGGGCGATCGTTGCGGTCTCGGCCCACTGGTGGGTGAACGCCACTGCCGTCACGTCGATGCCGCGTCCGCGGACGATTCACGACTTCTACGGCTTCCCGGACCAGCTCTTTGCGTTCGATTACCCGGCACCCGGGAGCCCGGAAGTCGCGGCCGAAGTGGCCGGGGTACTTGCTCCCGCGTGGGTCGGGCTCGACACCGACAGCTGGGGGCTCGACCACGGCACATGGTCCGTGCTCGCGCACATGTACCCGGCCGCCGACGTGCCCGTGGTGCAGCTGTCTCTCGATGCGACGAAGTCGCCGGGGGAGCACCTGGAGCTCGGCAGGCGCCTGGACTCGCTGCGGGAATCGGGAGTGCTCGTCGTGTGCAGCGGCAACGTCGTGCACAACCTGTCCCGCATCGACTGGGCCGCGGGTGAGAGCGGGTTCGGGTGGGCGGAGGAATTCGACGCGCACGTCCGGTCCGTCATGACGGCCGGCCCTGCAGCGCTCGCTGGAGTGGCGTCGCACCCCGCCTATGCGGCGTCGGTGCCCACGGCCGAGCATTTCGCACCGCTTCTCTACCTGGCAGGCATCGCCTCTTCGGCAGGCACCGGCGCAGAGGTCCTGGTGGGCGGCTGTGCGATGGGGTCGCTCTCGATGACCAGCTACGTCGTCCGCTGAGCGCGGCGCGCCGGGCTCAGATCTCGACGCGGGACCCGACCTCGAACACGCGGTCCGTGGGCAGGTTGAAGAACCTCACGGCGGAGTCCGCCCCGCGGTTCAGGAGAACGAACAACTGCTCGGCGAGGGGGTGCATGCCCGGGACCTTGCCCGCCACGATCGACTCGTGGCCGATGAAGTACGTGACGTCGTCCTCGTCGTAGTGGAGACCGGGGTGGTCGATGGCGGAGAGCGTCGCAGGCACGTTCGGCTCCTCCATGAACCCGAACTCCAGCTGCACCTCGAAGACGCCCGGCGCGACCTTCTTCACCTCGTACCGTTCCGCGAAAGGCACGCGGGGCCGGTCGGCGGTCTCCACCGAGACGATGAGCGTCGTGCGGTGGAGGACCTTGTTGTGGCGCAGGTTGTTCACGAGCGCCGGCGGGGTCTTGCCGAGGTCCTTGAACATGAACACCGCGGTCCCTGCGACGCGGGAGATGTCCTCGGCATCATCGAGGAACGGCTCGAGGTCCTGTTCCCCGCGGTGGATGCGGTCGGCCACGAGCGCCCGGCCGCGGCGCCAGGTCTGCATCTGCACCATCAGCACGACTCCCACGAGGAGCGCGAACCAGCCGCCGTGCGGGATCTTGATGATGTTCGCGCCGAGGAACCCCATCTCGATGACGAGGAGCGGCACGCACAGCGCGAGCGCCCTCCACTTCGGCCACTCCCACCTGTCCGTGAGCACCCGCTGGAAGATCACGGTGGTGATCGCCATCGTCATCGTGACGGCGATGCCGTAGGCGGCCGCGAGGTTGCTGGAGGTCTGGAAGCCGAGGACCAGGCCGATGCAGGCGATCATCAGGAGCCAGTTCACCAGCGGCACGTAGATCTGGCCGGAGTGCCTCGAGGACGTGTGGCGGATCGCGATGCGCGGCAGGTAGTCCAGCTGCACGGCCTGGGCCGTGAGGGAGAACACGCCGGAGATGAGTGCCTGCGAGGCGATGATCGTGGCGCAGGTGGCGAGCAGGACGACGGGGAGCAGGACGGCATCGGGGACCATGTTGAAGAACACGCTCTCGACCTCGTCCGGGTGGTCGAGGAGGAAGGCGCCCTGGCCCCAGTAGTTGAGGAGCAACGAGGGTAGGACCATCGCGTACCACCCGATGGCGATCGGCTTGCGGCCGAAGTGCCCCATGTCCGCGTACAGCGCCTCGCCGCCCGTGACCACCAGGAAGATCGATCCGAGCGAGAGGAACGCCTTCAGCGGCTCGTGCGTGAAGTAACGCACCGCGTGGTACGGGTTGACTGTCTGGATGATCTCGGGGTGACTCACGATGTGGGACAGGCCGAGCAGGGCGATCGTGGCGAACCACACGAGCATGATGGGCCCGAAGACCTTGCCGACGGCACCGGTGCCGCGCTTCTGGACCATGAAGAGACCGGTGATGATGGCGATCGCGATGGGCACGACCCATGACTCGAATGACGACGAGACGTTCTCCAGGCCCTCGACCGCGGAGAGGACCGAGATGGCAGGGGTGATGACGCCGTCCCCGTACAGAAGGGCAGTGCCGAAGACGCCGAGCGCCACGAGGACGCCCGCCCGCGCGACCCGGCGGTGCTCGCGGGGCAGGACCAGGGCGGTGAGGGCGAGGATGCCGCCCTCGCCGTTGTTGTCGGCGCGCATCACGAAGAACAGGTACTTGACCGAGATGATGATGACGAGCGACCAGAACGCGAGGGAGCAGATGCCGTAGACGTTGATGAGGTCCACCGTCATCACGTGGGACTTCTCGGTGAAAGCCTCCTTCATGGAGTACAACGGGCTGGTGCCGATGTCGCCGTAGACCACGCCGAGCGCCCCGAGCGTCAGGGCCGCCGTGCCGATCTCGGATGCATGGTGGTGATGGTGCCCGCCGCCGTCCGCCGAGGGGGACTGGGCGGCCTGCTGGGCCTCCTTCACCCGTGCGACCGATTCCGGACTGACTGTGTTGTCTGAACCCACGGGGCAAGACGCTAGTTCGGTATGGCGCGGGAGGGACTGTTTCGGCAAAGATGCGTGCCGTGATTGAGCACTACAAAGCCGCCCGCGCCGAACTGACCGCCCCGGGGTCGCCCTTCGAGGTCGTCCGGGAGAACGTGATGGGGTCGGACATCCTCGTCTTCAAGTCCGCCCCGCCGAGCATCCGCGCGTTCTGGGAGGGAACCGCGGTGCACGGCGACAAGGACTACATCGTCTACGAGGACGAGCGGTACACCTACGCGGAGATTCATTCCCAGGTTCGCAAGCTGGCGGCCTACCTGCAGGAACACGGCGCCGTCCCCGGCACACGCGTCGCCCTCGCGATGAGGAATTACCCGGAGTGGGTCGTCGGCTACTGGGCATGCGTGTCCATCGGCGTCGCCGCCGTGGGCATGAACGCATGGTGGACGGCGCCCGAGATGGAGTACGCGCTGAACGACAGCGACCCCGTCGTGT
>CAZZFB010000098.1:0-5452 GCA_964653385.1 uncultured Bifidobacterium sp.
GCTTGGTGTCCGCGATGTGGGGCACCTTCTCGGCGATGCGGTTGAAGTCGTCGAGGGAGAGGTCGACACCTGCCTCGTACGCGATCGCGAGGAGGTGGAGCACCGCGTTGGTGGAACCGCCGAGGGCGTTCACGACGGCGATCGCGTTCTCGAACGCCTTCTTGGTCATGATGTCGCGCGCGGTGATCCCGAGCCGCAGCATGTTGACCACAGCCTCGCCGGCACGTTCCGCGTCGCCCTCCCTCGACCGGTCGATCGCGGGGGCCGACGCCGTGCCAGGCAGGCTCATGCCGAGGGCCTCGGCGATAGAGGACATGGTGTTGGCGGTGAACATGCCGCCGCAGGCGCCCTCACCCGGGCATGCGGCGCGCTCGATGTCGGTCAGTTCGTCCTGGGTCATGGTTCCGGCAGCGCAGGCGCCGACCGCCTCGAAGACGGTGGTGATGTCGATGTTCTTGCCGTCGTGCACGCCCGGCATGGTGGAGCCGTTGTAGACGAAGACGCTCGCGAGGTCGAGACGTGCCGCCGCCATCAACATGCCGGGAATCGACTTGTCGCAGCCGGCCAGGCCCACGAAGCCGTCGAACCGCTCGCCGTGCACCACGGTCTCCACGGAGTCGGTGATGACCTCACGGGACACCAGGCTGGCGCGCATGCCCTCGTGGCCCATGCTGATGCCGTCGGACACGGTGATCGTGCCGAACTCGAGCGCCACGCCGCCCGCGGCCCTGACGCCCTTCTTCGCGCTCTCGGCGAGACGGCGCAGGGACATGTTGCAGGGCGTCACCTCGTTCCAGCTGGAGGCGATGCCGATCTGGGGCTTCACCCAGTCGTCGTCCCCCAGCCCGACCGCGCGGAGCATCGCGCGTGCAGCGGCCTTTTGGATGCCGTCGGTGACGTCACGGCTCCTCGGCTTGATGTCGATCGGGGTGCCGTCTTGTGCGGGGGACATGGTGCCGAACGCTAGTGGCAGGGCAATTCCGACCCGCTGGCGAGTCCCTGAGGAGTTGTAGTTAGGTACTCCTAATGCTAGTTTGTTAGGTGAACCTAACGACCAAGTGAGGAGAGCTAGATGAGAAAGCGTTCAAAGATCGCTGTCGCCGCTGCGATGGCATTGCTGACGGTCGCCGGGTGTGGCGGGTCGGGGACATCAACGGATTCCACTGCGGCGGACACAGCGCTCACCATTTATTCGGGGCGCAGCGAGGACCTTATAGGCGAACTCATCACCTCGTTCGAGACCGAGTCAGGCATCGACGTGGACGTCAGGTACGGCGACTCGGGTGAACTTGCCGCACTCCTCCTCACGGAGGGTGACGCGAGCCCCGCCGACGTCTTCTTCTCGCAGGACGCAGGTGCGCTCGGCGCGGTGGAGGACCTGCTGACTGCTCTCCCCCAGGCCAGCCTCGACACGGTCGACCCGAAGTACCGCGCGAACTCCGGCAAGTGGCTCGGCGTCACCGGCCGCGTGCGCGTCATCGTCTACAACCCCGGCCTGGTGTCGTCGCCACCCTCGTCAATCGACGAGCTCATCGACCCGAAGTGGTCGGGGAAGATCGGCTTCGCGCCGAGCAACGCCTCGTGGCAGTCATTCGTGACGGCGCTGCGGGTCCTGCGGGGGGAGGACGGTGCGCGCGAGTGGCTCACGGGATTCGCCGCGAACAAGCCGGTTGCGTTCGAGAAGAACGCGGCAGTGCGGGATGCAGTGAACGACGGCAGTGTCTCGCTCGGCCTGGTGAACCACTACTACCTCCTCGAGAAGATCGCCGCGGAGGGCCGGGCGGCCGTCACCGCGGAGAACCGGTACATCGGCAACGGTGACCCGGGTGGCCTCGTCAACGTTGCCGGCATCGGCATCCTCGGCGGAGCACCGCACAAGGGCGCCGCACAGAAGTTCGTCGACTTCCTGCAGTCAGAGACCGCACTCGGGTACTTCCGAACGAGGACATGGGAGTACATCCTGAGGACCGGGGCACAGCAGCCGGAGGGCCTGCCCGGCCTCGACGAGCTCGGTGCACCGTCGATCGATCTCTCGGATCTCTCGTCACTCGACGAGACGCAGGAACTGCTGCAGTCCGTCGGACTGCTCACGAAGTAGCTCCGTAGCCTGAGGGCCATGTTCAGGAAACGCCCGCCCGCGGCGCTCTGGCTGCCTGCGGTACTGAGCGGCCTGGTCGCACTGGCTCCGCTGTGGTACCTGGCCACCCAGGCTGGCGGCCGCGGCTGGCAGGCGGTTGCCGATGAGCTTCTGCAGCGACGCACACTCGACCTGGTGGTGCGCAGCCTTGCGCTCTGCGCGGCCGTCACTGCCGCGTGCATCGTGATCGGCACGTTCGCTGCATGGGTGGTGGTGCACAGCGGGCTCCCGGGGCGCACACTCATCACAGTCGCGTTCTCGCTGCCCCTCGCGATTCCCTCCTACCTCTCCGCGTTCGCGTGGATCGACAGGTGGCCGGGGCTGTCCGGTTTCTGGGGGGCGTTCATCGTGCTCACGTTTGCAACATTCCCGTACGTGATGCTTCCCGTCACGGCGACGCTCTCGCGCCTGGACCCGACGCACGAGGATGTCGCCCGTGCGCTCGGCCGCTCCGGCGCCGGCGTGCTGTTCGGCGTGGTGCTGCCGCAGGCGCGGCGGTCCATCGCGGCGGGCGCACTCCTCGTGGCGCTCTACGTGCTGAGCGACTTCGGGGCCGTCGCCACGATGCGCCACGAGGTGTTCACGTGGGTCATCTACGGCGCCTACCGGGCGGGATTCAACCCCGCGCGGGCCGCGATCCTGTCCCTCGTGCTCGTTCTCATGGCTCTCGTCCTGACCGGTGCGGAGGCCCGCGTGCGCGGCCGCGGATCGCGCGCGTCGGTGGGCCGCGGAGGCTCGCACAGACGTTCGCCGGCTGGTCGGCCTGCCCGGGTCGCGGCGGCGGCGGGCACGCTCCTCGTCGTGCTTCCCTCCGTCGGGGTCCCGGTCACCGGCGTGCTCGACTGGCTCGGCCGCGACACCGTGCGCACGGTCACTGCATCGGAAGTGTGGGGCGCCGCGCTCAATTCCTTCGGCATCGGGATCGCCGTCGCGGTCGTCACCCTCGCGGCGGCCCTGCCGGTTGCCCTGCTGTCGGTGCGCCACCCGGGGGGGTTCTCGCGCGGCGTCGAGGCATCGACCTTTGTCACGCACTCCCTGCCCGGGATCGTGGTGGCCATCTCGGTCGTGTATCTCGGCGTGCGCGCCGCCAGGCCGCTCTACCAGGAGTGGCCAATGGTCGTGTTCGCCCACGTCATCCTCTTCGTCCCCGTGATGGTCGCCACGGTGAAGTCCTCCCTCGAGAAGTCGGGGCGGTCCGTCGAGGAAGTCGCGCACAGCCTGGGTGCCGGTCCCGTGGAGGCGTTCCTCAGGGTGACGGTCCCGCTCGCGGCTCCCGGGCTCCTCGCCGGCACGGCACTCACCATGCTCGCGGCGGTGAAGGAACTGCCGGCCACGCTCCTTCTCCGGCCGACCGGGTTCGAGACGCTGTCCACCGAGATCTGGACCCACTCGTCCGTGTCCGACTACGCGGCCGTCGGGCCGCACGCCCTCGTGATGCTCGTCCTCGCCGTGGTTCCCACCGCGGTGCTCGGCACACTGACCGGGATGAGAGGGAACGACCGATGACCCGGGCACTCGAGATCACCGGGCTCACGCGCAGGTTCGACGGCATCGCCGTGCTCCAGGACGTCTCGCTCGCGTGCGACCACGGGACGATCACTGCGGTCCTCGGGCCGTCCGGGGGCGGCAAGACGACGCTCCTGCGCCTGATCGCAGGGTTCGACCGACCCGACCGCGGCACCGTCAGCATCGGCGGACGCGTGGTCAGCGACGCGACCACCTTCGTGCCGCCCCAGCACCGCGGCGTGGGCATCGTGCCCCAGGAAGGGTCGCTCTTCCCCCACCTCACCGTGGGTGAGAACGTCGCGTTCGGCCTCCGGGAGCGGCGCGGACAGGCGGCGCGGTCGCGCGTTGCCGAGCTCCTTGACATGGTCGGGTTGTCCGGCATGCAGTCGCGCGACCCCGCCGAGCTCTCGGGCGGGATGCAGCAGCGCGTCGCCCTCGCCCGTGCATTGGCACCCCGGCCGGACCTGGTGCTCCTCGACGAACCGTTCTCCGCTCTCGACGCCGGGCTGCGGGAGAGCGTGCGCGACCATGTCGTCGAGGTCCTCCGGGCTGCGGGGGCGACAGCACTCCTCGTGACCCACGACCAGGACGAGGCTCTCTCTGCGGCGGACAGCGTGGCCGTCCTCTTCGGCGGCCGGATAGCCCAGATGGACGCACCGCAACGCGTCTATGGCACGCCGGCGTCGCTCGATGTCGCAACATTCGTGGGTGAGGCCACGCAGCTGGACGGCGTTGTCGCCCCGGACGCCAACACGGTGCAGTGCGCTCTCGGGTCGGTGCCCGCGGCATCCGGTGCCCACCCGGGGCCGGGAACCGTTGCCGTGAGACCCGAACAGATGGAGATCACAGAAGCCGGCGACGGTGTCCCCGGCACCGTGATGGCCTCGCGCTACTACGGCCACGACGGCACCGTCATCATCAGGCTGGATGCCGGACCTGCGGTGACGGTCCGGCTCCATGCCCGGCTGCTCCCGGAGCCCGGCGCCCGAGTCGGCGTGCGCGTGACGGGCGCACTGGTGGTCTTCCCGCGCTAGCGGCGGTCCTGCTTGGCCCCGAATCCGAACAGGTTGCTGGCCACCTTGCGCATCTGGATCTCCTCGGAGCCCTCCGTGATGCGGTACCTGCGGTGGTGCCTGTAGATGTGCTCGAACGGCATGTGGCGGCTGTAGCCCACCCCGCCGCACGTCTGCATCGCACGGTCGGCGGCGTCGCACGCCAGGCGGTTCGCGCGGTAGTTGCACATGGCGACGAGATGAGTGACCTCCATGTGGTGCTTGTGGTCGAGCATCCATGCCGTGTACCGGATCATCTGGCGCAGCATCGCCGCCTCGGTGTGCAGCTCCACGAGCGGGAACTGGATCCCCTGGTTCACGCTCAGCTTCTTGCCCCAGGTGATGCGCTCGTTCGAGTACCGCACCGCCTCGTTGATGCAGTACTGCGCCGCACCGAGTGACGAAGCGGCCTGGCGGATGCGGTTCTCGTGCACGAAGTGCTGGGCGAGCGCGAGCCCCTGCTCCATCGGGCCGAAGACCGCCTCCGGGCCGACGCGGACATCGGTGAGGCTGACCTCGGCGTGGTCGGTGGGCATGTTGAACGTCCACCAGAAGAACTCCACCTTGAACCCGGGTGCGTCGGTCGGCACGAGGAACGCGGTGATCCCCTTCGGGTCACCGGGCGTGCCGCTGGTGCGGGCGAAGATGATGTCGTGGGTGGCGTGGTGGAGGCCGCTGTTCCACCTCTTCATGCCGTTCAGCACCCACTCGTCGCCGTCGCGGTACGCGGTGGTCTCCAGGTACGTGGCGTCGCTGC
>CAZZFB010000099.1:0-3692 GCA_964653385.1 uncultured Bifidobacterium sp.
CACAAGGAGACAGTCATGACCGTCCGACTCGGCGACGAAGCCCCCAACTTCACGGCAGACACCACGCAGGGCACCATCAACTTCCACGAGTGGCTGGGCGACTCGTGGGGCGTGCTCTTCAGCCACCCGAAGGACTTCACCCCGGTCTGCACCACGGAGCTCGGCTACGTGGCCCGCATCAAGCCCGAGTTCGACAAGCGCAACGTGAAGGTCATCGGGCTCTCCGTCGATCCGGTCGACTCCCACGTGAAGTGGGAGGGCGACATCGCCGAGACCCAGGGCACGCCCGTCAACTTCCCGATGATCGGTGACGCAGACCGCAAGGTCTCCGACCTGTACGACATGATCCACCCGAACGCGAGCGACACCATGACCGTGCGGTCGGTCTTCGTCGTCGGGCCGGACAAGAAGATCAAGCTGTCCATCACCTACCCCGCCTCCACCGGGCGCAACTTCGACGAGATCCTCCGCGTGATCGACTCGCTGCAGCTGACCGCGAAGTTCAAGGTGGCGACGCCCGCGAACTGGACGGACGGACAGGACGTGATCATCGGTGCGGCCGTGTCCGACGAGGAGGCGAAGTCGCTCTTCCCGCAGGGCTGGAAGACGGTGAAGCCGTACCTCCGCGTGCTGCCGCAGCCGAACAAGTGACACCCTCACGGGGTACCAATGTGACCCTCGCTGCCGCGCGACAACGTGCGAGCGGTGCGCAGTGACGGCAGACTTGGAGCCATGAATTCCCCCGTGTCCACTGTCGCCGCCAGCGCCGTCAACCTCTCGAAGATCTACGGCTCCGGCGACAGCGAGGTGCGCGCCCTAGACAACGTCTCGGTCGACTTCGCCACTGGCGAGTTCACCGCGATCATGGGCCCCAGCGGCTCCGGCAAGTCCACGTTGATGCACTGCATCGCCGGGCTGGACGAGCTCTCCAGCGGCTCGGCGCTCATCGACGGCGAGGACCTCTCGAAGATGAGCGACAAGGAGCTCACCACGCTGCGCCGCGACAAGATCGGCTTCATCTTCCAGTCGTTCAACCTGGTGCCGACCCTCACGGCGGAGGAGAACATCCTCCTGCCGCTGCTCCTCGGCAACACCGCCCCCAACAGGGTGTGGGTCGACCGCGTCATCGAGACAGTGCACCTGCGCAACAGGCTGACGCACCGCCCGAGCGAGCTCTCCGGCGGCCAGCAGCAGCGCGTGGCCGTGGCCCGTGCGCTCGCCTCCGAGCCGCACATCATCTTCGCGGACGAGCCCACCGGAAACCTCGACTCCACCACGGGCACCGAGATCCTCACGTTCATGCGCAAGGCCGTGGACGAGCTGGGCCAGACGATCGTGATGGTCACGCACGACCCCGTGGCCGCCAGCTACGCGGACCGCATCGTCTTCCTCGCGGACGGCCACGTGGTGGACGAGATGCGCGACCCCACACCGGAGCGCGTGCTCGACCGGATGAAGAACCTCGGGAACTGACCCGTGTTCCGCCGCGTCATCCTGAAGGGGATCCTCGGCCGCAAGGCCAGGCTGTTCATCACCTCCATCGCCGTCATCCTCGGCACCGCTTTCCTCAGCGGCACCTCGGTGTTCTCCGCCACGCTGAACCGCACGTTCGACAACCTCTTCCAGGACGTGTTCAAGAACATCGACGGGTACGTCCGCTCCACCGAGGTCGTGGAGGGCGAGTTCGGCCTGCAGGAGCGCACGCGCATCCCGCTGGAGACGGTCGACAAGGTGCGCAGCGTCCCCGGCGTCGCCGACGTGTCCCCCGACATCCAGGCGTTCGCGCGCATCATCGCGAAGGACGGCAAGCCGCTCGGCTCCGAGGGCAACGGCCCGCCCACGTTCGGCTCCGTCGGCGAGGACTTCAAGGGCGCGCTGTGGACCGTGGTCGACGGCAGGTTCCCCGCCGGGCCGAAGGAGGTCGCCCTCGACGAGGCCTCCGCGAAGAACGGTGGCTACGTGGTCGGTGACACCGTGAAGGTGGTCGCACAGTCCGGCAGCCGCGAGTTCACCCTTGCCGGCATCGCCAGCTACGGCGACGTCCGCTCCCCCGGCGGCGCCACGTTCGCCCTGTTCGACGTGGACACCGCCGCCGAGTTCCTGGGCAAGCCCGGGTTCGTGGACGCGATCCTCGTGGTGGGCGACGGCTCCCGTACCGACGAGCAGCTGGCCGACGACATCGACGCGATCTTCGACCCGGCGCAGAAGATAGAGACGCTCACCGGCGCCGAGATCACCCAGGAGACGCAGGACGACATCGGCCAGGCGCTCTCGTTCTTCGGCATCATCCTCTCCACCTTCTCCTACATCGCCCTCGGCGTGGGCTCATTCGTGATCTACAACGTGTTCTCGATCAGCGCCGCCCAGCGCCAGCGGGAGAACGCGCTCCTGCGCGCCGTCGGCGCGAGCCGCAGGCAGATCTCGCGCGCGATGCTCGCCGAGTCCGTGGTGGTCGGACTCGTCGGGTCCGTGCTCGGCATGGTCGGCGGCATCGGGCTGTCCAGCGGCCTGACGGCACTGCTGAAGGGCCTCGGCATCGACATCCCGAGCAGCGGCCTGGTCGTCACGGCGGCTGCCGTGGTCAACACAATCGTCGTCGGCGTCATCGTGACCGTGTCGTCGGCATGGCTGCCCGCACGGCGGGCCGGCAAGGTGCCGCCCCTCGCCGCGATGCGCTCCACCGCAATCGAGGTGGCCCAGGTGGGCCGCACCCGCACCTGGATCGGGCTCTGTTCCGTCGCCCTCGGCCTCGGCGTCATCGGCGCGGTGATCGGCGGGCTCGGCACGTCATGGCTGGGACTCGGCATCCTCTTCGTCTTCGGCGGCACGATCGTGCTCGGGCCCGTCATCGCCCCGCCGGTCGGCCGCTTCCTCGGCACGCCGGCGGCGAAACTGCGCGGCATCACCGGCGTCATGGCGCGCCAGAACAGCGTCCGCAACCCGAAGCGCACGGCGCGCACGGCCAGCCCCGTGCTGATCGGCGTGGCGCTGGTGACGGCGGTGTCGGCACTCGCCGCCAGCATCAAGGGCCAGATCAACGACCTCTTCACTGAGCAATTCAAGGGTGACTTCGCCATCAGCGTGCAGTCCCAGGGCTTCGGAGGGCTCAGCCCCTCGCTCGCCGAGGGACTCAACGGGATCGAGGGCGTCGAGAGCGCCACGGGAATCGGCACCCTGCTCGTCAAGATCGACGGCCAGGGCCGCCTGCTCACGGTGGTCTCACCCGCCACCATCGAGGGCAACTACGACATCGGCCTCGTCGACGCGGAGTACTCGGACCTCGACGCGAGGGGGATCTTCGTCTCGAAGGACTGGTCCGCGCGCAACGACAAGCCCGTCGGCTCGACCATCACCGTCACGCTCGCCGACGCCACCGAGCGAACCCTCACCGTGCGCGGCCTCTACGAGCACGACGACCTCGCCGGGAACCGCGTGGTCAGCCGCGAGATGTTCGCCGGCGCGAACGTGCAGTCGTTCGACTTCGGCGTCTACGTGAAGACAACCGAGGGGGCGGACCCCGCCACCGTGCGGGCCGCCCTGCAGGAGGCCGTGGACGACTACGGCCAGGGCAAGCTGCTGTCCAAGCAGGAGTACATCGACGAGCAGGCGGGCAGCGTGAACCAGCTGCTCGGGCTCATCTACGGCCTGCTGCTCCTCTCGGTCGTCATCGCAATCGTCGGCATCATCATCAC
>CAZZFB010000099.1:3792-5417 GCA_964653385.1 uncultured Bifidobacterium sp.
ATCGTGCTCGGCATCGGCCTGGGCTGGACGATCGTCTTCGCCCTGCGCGACCAGGGCCTGACATCGTTCCAGGTCCCGGTGGGCACCACGGTGTTCATCATGGCAATGTCGTTCGTGGTGGGCGTGCTCGCCGCGGTCTACCCCGCATGGCGCGCCACCAAGGTGAACGTGCTCGAGTCCCTCGTCACCACCTGATGGCGATCCAGCCGGGTTCCGTGGGAGAGGACGTGCTCGCGTTCCTGCGCGAGTACCACCTGGCCTCCCTCACCACGATGCGCGCCGACGGCTCGCCCCACGTGGTGCCCGTGGGCTTCAGCTACGACGACACCACCCGCACCGTGCGCATCATCACGTTCGCCTCGTCGCAGAAGTACCGCAACGCCCTGCGCGGCGGGCGTGCCGCGGTGTCACAGGTGGACGGGGGACGCTGGCTGACGCTCGAGGGGACCGTCAGCGGAACGGACGACCCGGCGCGCGTGGCACTCGCCGTCGACGGGTACGCGGCGCGCTACCGCCAGCCCGGTGAGCGCGAGGACCGCGTGGCGGTGGAGATCGCCGTCGACCGCATCCTCGGCCGCGCGTGAGCAGCCGGCGCTAGCTGGCGTCGCGGTGGCGCAGCACGTCGGCAACGAACGTGCTGCCCGCAGGATGCGGGTCCGTGGCACGGGCGACCGGGTCGGAGGAGTCCAGTTCCGGCCAGGGTTCGCAGCCCACCTGGCAGCCGGGGCACCAGTAGAGCAACCGCGCCATCTCGCCGTGGGTGTTCAGCCGGATGACGTCGCCGCAGCGCGGGCAGCGCTGCCCGTTGCGCCCGTACACCGCGAGACCGCCCGGCACGTCGGGCGCGGTGACGCGCACGGGCGACTGCAGGTTGGCGCGCATGAGGCCTGCGGCGGTGAGCACGAGATCGAGGCACGTGGACTGCGGGATGTTGCCGACCTTCGCCCACGGGTGGATGCCGCACGACCACAGCACCTCGCACCGGTACACGTTGCCGATGCCGCTCATCACGCGCTGGTCGAGGAGGGCCTCTGCGATCGTGGTGGCAGGACGGTCGTAGTGGTGGAGACGCGCCGCGCACTCGTGCAGGTCCGAAGCCGGGTCGCACAGGTCGGGGCCGCGGCGGCCGGCGCGCGGGTGACGGTTCTGGTCGGCCTCGCGCCACGTCTCCACGACGGGTGCGTTGAAGCACACGGCGATCCACTCCGCCGTGGTGATGACCGCACGCGCCTGGTGGCGCCGCTTGCGCCACTTCTCGCCGGGTCGGTACAGGTGCCACGAACCCGTCATGCGCATGTGCGTGTGGAGCACGATGCCGTCGTCGAAGACGATCTCCAGGTGCTTGCCGTGGCTCTCCACGCGCTCAACAGCCGCACCAGCTGCGGGCGACGGGCCCACGAGGCGGGGTGCCTCGAAACGGGTGATCGTGTGGCCGACGAGCGCGGTGCGCAGCGCGGCCGCCGCCCTGTAGATCGTGTCACCCTCTGGCACGACCCAAAGTTACTTCAGGGCAGTTGACCCACGGAGGCAAGGGCGAGGCGGATGAGACGGTCGTGGCCGCTCGTCATCTCGCGGATGACGTCCGTGCTGACCGCCTGCTCCGGCGTGAACCACGCGAGGTCGAG
>CAZZFB010000100.1:0-2770 GCA_964653385.1 uncultured Bifidobacterium sp.
TTCCACAAGGTGCAGATCAACTACTACCCGCCCCGTGGTGACAACAAGGAGGGCTGGGACAACATCGACATCTTCGGGTGGATGGGCTACGAGATGCAGATCAAGGTCAACTTCCTCTGCCGCGACTCCATCCTCGCCGCGCCGCTCGCGCTCGACCTGGTCCTCTACTCGGACCTCGCCCAGCGCGCCGGCCTCGGCGGCATCCAGGAGTGGCTGAGCTTCTACTACAAGAGCCCGCAGGTGGCGCCCGGCCTCTACCCGGAGCACGACCTCTTCATCCAGCTGACCAAGCTGAAGAACACGCTGCGCTGGATGATGGGCGAGGACACGATCACCCATCTCGGCCGCGAGTACTACGACGAGATCTAGCCCCGGCACGAAGTGACGAAGCAACGCATCACCGCGTTCCTGTGGGACGCACTGTGCGTGCTCGCGCTCGTCGTCATCGGCACGAGGAACCACGACACCGACACCGGCGTGGGCGGCGTCCTGTACGTCGGCGCGCCGTTCTGGATCGCGGCGGGACTGGCCCACGCGGCGCCGCTCATGCAGAAGGGCGGCCCGAAGCCGCTGCCGAACAAGTGGGTCGTGCTCGGCTACACGGTCCTCATGGGGATGGTGCTGCGCAGCTTCGCGTTCGACCGCGGCACGGCGCTCCCGTTCGTGATCGTGGCCACCCTGTTCCTCGCGGCCACCATGCTCGGCTGGCGCGCGGTCGCGGCACGCCGCGCCGCGGCATAGCGTCCCGGAGGCCCCGCGCCGCGGCGACTAGTCGCGCACGCCCACCACGAAGCTGGCCACCGTGGACAGCGACCCGCCGATGTTCAGCGTGGCGAACGTGCGCGCGCCGTCGACCTGGATGTCGCCGGCGCGGCCCTCGACCTGCTTCACCGCATCGAACAGCATGCGCGCACCTGTGGCACCCACGGGGTGGCCGCCGCCGATGAGGCCGCCGCTGGGGTTGACGGGCAGCGCGCCATCGCGCTCGATCAGGCCGCTCTCGATCGCCTTCCACGACTCGCCGGGGGCGGTGATGCCGAAGTGGTCGATCGCCATGTACTCGGTGGTCGTGAAGCAGTCGTGCGTCTCGATGCCGTCGAGCTGCATCACGTCCGCCACGGACGCACGGCGGAACGCATCCGTGATCGCGTCGTGCACGTGGGGGAACACGAACCGGTCGTTCTTGCTGCGCTCCAGCTTGTCGGTGAACTTGATGCCGGCGTTGCGGTGCCCCCACCCCAGGATCTGCGCGGTGGAGGCGGCCCGTCGCCCGGTGCGCGCCGCGTGGCGCTCCATGTAGCGGGCGGAGCAGAGAACGAGCGCGGCCGCCCCGTCGGTGATCTGGCCGCAGTCCTGGCGCCTCGTGCCGGGCTCGATCACGGGGTTCGCCACGTCGTCGTCGGTGAAGCTGAGGTCGGTGAACTTCCACGCGCGCGTCTGCGCCAGCGGGTTCGCCTTGGCGTTGCCGTAGTTGATCTCGCTGATCCTGTTCAGGTGCCGGCGGTCCAGGCCGTAGCGGTACGCGTACTCCTCGCCGAGCATCCCGAAGACGGCTGGCCACATGAACGTGCACGAGATCCCCTCGTGCCCCTGCCACGACGCGGCGTTCTGGTTGATGGACGACTGGTCGCCCGGGATCGCCTTCTGCTCCTCCACACCGACAACGAGCGCGACGTCGTAGCGTCCTGCCTCGATCTCGGCCATCGCGGACAGGACCGCGAGCGACGACGACGCGCACGCGCCCTCGTGTCTCATTGCGGGCTTCCCCCACAGGCCCGGCACCACCTGGGAGGCCATCGCGCCCAGGTGGCCCTGCTGGCGCTGCAGCTCGCTGAAGGCGTTGCCCACGTGCACCGTCTCGATGTCGGCGACGTCGACCTGCGCGTCGAGGAGCGCGGCCTCGATCGCCTCGCGCATCATGTCGCTCACGTCCAGGCCCTCGCGGGCCCACGCACGGGCGAAGTCGGTCTGGTGGCCGCCGAGGACGTAGATCGGTGTGGTCATGGTTGTTCCCCCGTGGCGAGGCTACGCCACGGGGGAACGGTCATGTGAGTCGTGCCGGGCCTCAGTCGTGCCGGGTGTCCGGCGCGGCGTCGTCCTCGACGTCCTCGAACAGCGGCAGGATCGCGTCGAAGCCCTCGCAGCGCTTGCGGTACGCGTCGACCGTCTCGAGCGCCGCCGTGATGAGGGACTCGTCCGGCGTGGCCGGGATGTCGACGGCGAGGAACACGTTGCCCCCCGACAGCAGCACCTTGGCACCCAGGAACTTCTCGTTCAGTGCGTTCAGCTCGCGCTGCACCGCGCGGCCCTGCGGCACGTCGGACGCCACGCAGGTGGCGAACCGGAAGTAGTCGCCGTCGCCCTGGTTGATGGTGTTCACCGTGAGCGTCATGGTGCCGCGGGAGTAGACGAGCGGGTTCGGCAGCGGGCCCTCGTAGTCGTCCAGCTCGAACTGTGCATCCGAGAGGGCGCTGTTGAGCGGGCCGATGTAGCGGTGCGACATCTCCTCGCCCACCAGGCAGCGGATGCCCCAGTCGTCGCCGGTGACCCACACGTACGGCTCCGTGGAGTCGTCCCACGAGATCGTCACGTCACCGCGCGGCGGGATGTGCCCGACCATGCGCAGCATGCCGACCGGCCAGAGCGCGATCATGCCCTCACCCTTCGTCTCCGCGGACGTCTCGCCCGAGACCGTGGGCATCTCCCAGCGGTCCCAAGCCGACGTCCAGCGCAGGCGCCCGGCCGGCTTGCCGATTGCGAGCGTCATGTA
>CAZZFB010000100.1:2870-5410 GCA_964653385.1 uncultured Bifidobacterium sp.
CGCGACATGTCGAAGATGCGGGTGAGCTCCAGCGTGGTGAGACGCATGGTCCAGCCGGTGGAGCCGGGGTGCGGCGTGGTCGGTTCCATCACTTGCCGCCCTTCTGCTGGTTGATGCCGGTGGCCTGTGCGCCGGTCGGCAGGTGCGCCGGGTGCGACGCCTCCTCGGAGAAGAGGTCGCCGTAGACGTAGGCGGCCGACTCCTTGCGGGAGGGCAGCATGCGGCGCAGCTCGGCGAAGTCGAGCTCGCGGCCGATGCGCTGGAACGCAGTGGCGAGACGCAGCATGTCGGCGAAGTCGACGTGCACGGTGACGTTCAGCTGGTCGTCCAGCGTGACCCAGTTGCCGCATGCCGTGTTCGGGCACTGGCCGATGAGGTCGGTGAGCTGGCGGTTGAAGTCGCGCACGACCGGTTCGGCGTGGCGGATGCGGTACTCCAGTGCGTCGAGGGAGTCGGCGACGGAGTCGAACGAGTACCCGTGCTGGGACGGGTCACCCGAGGGGTCGTGGATGGGACGGGACATGCAGATGCTCCTTGTGTGAGATGTACGGCAGTTGTGTTGTGGTCAAGAACAATCCGGACCTCAGCCCGGCGAATCGAAAGTCGCCGGGTCAGATCGCGGATCGAAATTGGCTTTGCCGTGTCTCGGGCATCTGCTCTCCTTCAAGCAATACGGGCCGCCGACTGCGGCCGAGTCCCACCAGGGGGACGGTGAGTGTGGCAGGTGCTGCAACGAATTGCAACAACCTTTGCGACTTCTCTACCCAAACAACCATGACACACCCCTACGGGGTGTGGGGCCACGAAAGACCCTGGTGCGGGGGCAGAGAAATCTCCCTCCAATACCAGTCTCTCACCTGGGTGTGTCATGGTTCGGGGGGCGTTGCTACTGTCGGCTCCTGCGCCGTTGCGGTCACTTTCCGTGGCGCAGGGGCACTCAGTTGCAGGACTGAACGAGGGGGCACGACATGGCAGAGAAGATCCGACCCGGCGCGACCATGAGCGAGAACACGCCGGTCTACCCGCCCGAGGCCGCGGCCCCGGCGGGCACCCCGAACATCGTCCTGGTGGTGTTCGACGACACCGGCTTCGCCGACTTCGGGTGCTACGGCAGCGAGATCCGCACGCCGAACATCGACAGGCTGGCGGCCGGCGGCCTGCGGTTCACCAACTTCCACACCACCAGCCTGTGCTCCCCCACCCGCGCCTCGCTGCTGACGGGCCGCAACCACCACGCGGTGGGCATGGGGTCGCTCGCGAACTACGACTACGGCTTCGACGGCTACCGCGGCAAGGTCTCCAAGGAGACAGCGACGCTCCCCGAGGTGCTCCGCCCGTTCGGGTTCAACAACTACGCCGTCGGCAAGTGGCACCTGACCCCCATGCACCACATCGGACCCGCCGGCCCGTACGACCACTGGCCGACCCAGCGCGGGTTCGACCGCTACTACGGGTTCATGGACGGCGCGATGAACCAGTGGGACCCGTTCCTCACCGAGGACAACCGCCACGTGCAGCGCCCGGACCACGAGGGCTACCACCTCACCGACGACATCGTTGACCACGCGTCGTCCTGGGTGTCGGCACAGAAGAGCCTGGCACCCGAGAAGCCCTTCTTCCTCTACATGGCGTTCGGTGCCGGCCACTCTCCGCACCACGTCACGAAGGAGCGCATCGCCGAGTACATCCCCGTGTTCGAGAAGGGCTGGGACGTGACGCGCGAGGAGCGCATCGCCCGCCAGAAGGCGATGGGGATCGTGCCGGAGTCCACCGTGCTGCCCCCGCGCAACCCGGGCGTGCGCGCGTGGGACGAGCTGAGCGAGGACGAGAAGTACGTGCACGTGCGCTACCAGGCCGCGTTCGCGGCGATGATCACGCACACGGACGAGGCCATCGGGCGGTTCGTGTCCACGCTGGAGCGCATCGGCCAGTTCGAGAACACGGTGTTCATCGTGATGAGCGACAACGGCGCCAGCCAGGAGGGCGGCCTGGACGGCACCATGAACCAGGGGCGCTACTTCGAGCGCGTCGACATGTCCATCGGCGAGACCCGGGCGATCATCGACGAGATCGGCGAGACCCAGTGGTTCAACAACTACCCGCTCGGCTGGGCCATGGCCGGCAACACGCCGTGCAAGTTCTACAAGCAGAACACCCACGGCGGCGGCGTGCGCGACCCGTTCGTGATCCACTGGCCGGCGGGGCTGGACACGTCGCTCGCGGGCGGCGTGCGCACGCAGTTCCACCACGTGAGCGACGTTGCACCCACGCTGCTGGAGCTGGTCGGCGCGCAGATGCCCGGCACGGTGAACGGCATCCCGCAGATGCCCATGCACGGCACGTCCATGGCCTACGCGCTGCGTGATGCCTCGGCGCCGACGCGCAAGACGGTGCAGCACTTCGAGATGATCGGCCACCGCGGCATCGTGGTGGACGGGTGGAAGGCTGTCACGCGCCACAAGTTCCGCACCCCGCTCAGCGAGGACGTGTGGGAGCTGTACGACCTGAACAACGACTTCTCGGAGTCGAACGACCTCGCC
>CAZZFB010000101.1:0-5139 GCA_964653385.1 uncultured Bifidobacterium sp.
GACAACGGACCGCCCCGGAGGGCGGTCCGTGAGTCCGAGGTGAGTCTGGTCAGGAGAAACGCACGAGGCCCTGGTCGATGACCTTGCGGTCCCCCACCCAGGTCTCGAACAGTGCCTCGCCGGCACCGCTCTCCCACATCTTGATGGTGAGCGCGTCACCGGGGAACACCGGGGAGGCGAAACGACCCTCGATGTGCTTGAAGCGGTCGGCATCACCGCCGCAGAGTGCGTTGAGCAGCCCGCGACCGGTGAACCCGTACGTGCACAGGCCGTGGAGGATCGGCCTCGGGAAGAGGCCTGCCTTCACTGCCGGGTGGTTCGGGTCCGAGTGCAGCGGGTTCCGGTCACCGTTCAGCCTGTAGATCAAGGCCTGGTCGGGCGTGGTCTGGAACGTGATCTCGTGGTCGGGTGCCTTCGACGGGGGCTCGTTCACGGCTCCGCTCGGGCCACGGTCGCCACCGAACCCGCCGGCGTCGCGGATGAACACCGACGAGCGCGTGGAGTACAGCGGCTTGCCCGCTGCGTCCTTGGCCTCGGCCTCCGTCACGATGACGGCGGCCTTCACCTTGTCGTACATCGCGACGAGCTTGCTCTGCACCGTTGCCGTGCCCTCGACGGGCAGCGGCTGGTGGAGAGTGATCGCCTGCGACGCGTGCACGAGCTTGGCGAAGTCGAACTCGCCCACGTTGCGCATCGGGTTCGACGCCGCGCCGCCCTGGCCGGAGCCGAGCACGACGGGCATCGTGGGCAGCGCCTTCTGCTTCACGCCGGTGGAGTTCTCGGTGACGTACTCCAGTTGGTCGGAGCTGACGTTCAGGCTCACCGCGTACAGCAGCGAGTCCTTCGACGTCCACGAGATCTGGTACGGCTCGCCGACGCTGCCGACTGCCCCTGGATTGAGTGCCATTGTGTGTCCCCCAGTTGTTGGTGATGTTCCCGCAGGCCTACTTGGCGAGCGTGCTCTGCGGCCAGCTGCCGTCCTTGCCGTCCATGCCGGCGTTGGCGCGTGCGTTCTTCAGCAGGTCCGCGACGACGGGGCCGAGCTTGGTCGGGTCGTCGATCGGCGTGGTGGACGGGCCGCGGTGCCAGCCCTCGGCGACGGCGAGCGTCTGGCCCGAGGCCTCGAAGATGCGGCCGGTCACGTGGCCTGCCTCGCTGCCCGCGAGCCAGGTGACGATCGGGGCGATCCAGCGCGGCGAGCGCATCTCGCGCTCCTCGTCGGTCTCGGGGGCGGCGCCGAGGCCCTCCGTCATGCGGGTGAGGGCGACCGGGGCGACTGCGTTCACGGTGACGCCGAGACGGGCGAGCTCGAGCGCGGCGATGATCGTGAAGGAGGCGATTCCCGCCTTCGCGGCGCCGTAGTTGGTCTGGCCGACGTTGCCGTAGATGCCCGACACCGAGGTGGTGTTGATGATGCGGCCGTAGACCTCCTTGCCGGCCTTCGACTGCTCGCGCCAGTACGCGGCGGCCCAGCGGGAGGGGCCGAAGGTGCCCTTCAGGTGCACCTTGATGACGGCGTCCCACTCCTCCTCGGTCATGTTGGTGAGCATGCGGTCACGGAGGATGCCCGCGTTGTTCACCACGATGTTGATGTCACCGAAGGTCTCGACGGCCGTGTTGATCAGGCGTTGGGCGCCCTCCCAGCTGGAGATGTCGTCGCCGTTCGCGACAGCCTCGCCGCCCATGCCCTTGATCTCGTTCACGACCTGCTGGGCCGGCGAGAGGTCGCCGCCCGAGCCGTCCACGTTTCCGCCGAGGTCGTTCACGACGACCTTGGCGCCCTGGCTGGCGAGGCTGATCGCGTGCTCGCGCCCGATGCCGCGACCGGCACCCGTGACCACTGCTACGCGACCTTCACACATCTTCGACATGGTTACTCCTAGGAGGTTCCGGGCACCCCGTGGTGCCGCGTGTCCAATGTTACGAACCCCCGCCCCGGTACTCCTAGCCGGGCCACCCCTAGCCTTCCCCCCATGAGCACGCGGGTCCTGGTCGTCGGCGCCGGGCCGGCAGGGGTTGCGTGCGCCGTGGGGCTGCAGAGGGCCGGTGCCACCGTCACGGTTGTGGACAAGGCCTCGTTCCCCCGCGACAAGTGCTGCGGCGACGGGCTCACCACCTCGGCCCTGCGCCATCTCGAGACCCTCGGCCTCGACGCCCGCGCGGTCCGGAACGCGCGCGAGTGCTCGGTCGTGCGGGTGCACACCCCCGCCGGACGGACTGTCGAGCTGGACCTCCCCGCCGGCAGCGGCACCTACGCGGTGATCGCCCCCCGGCTCGACCTCGACGATGCGCTCGTGGCGCACTGCCGCGGGGCCGGTGTCGAGGTGCGCGAGAACTGCGCTCTCACCGCCGTCACCGCCAACACTGCTGATTCCGTCCGCGTGACGCTGGGCGACGGCGAGGAGCACGAGTTCGATTTCCTGGTCGCCGCCGACGGGATGTGGTCACCCACGCGCAAGATGCTCGGCGTGGCCACGGAGGGGTACCTCGGGGAGTGGCACGCGTTCCGTCAGTACCTCGGCAACGTCACCGGGCCGGCGGCTGACGAGCTCCACGTCTGGTTCGAGCCGGACCTCCTGCCGGGGTATGCGTGGAGCTTCCCGCTGCCGGGGAACCGCGCGAACTTCGGCTTCGGCATCCTGCGCGAGGAGGACCACAGCGTGCAGCACATGAACGAACTGTGGCGCGACCTCCTCGCGCGGCCGCACATCGTCTCGGCACTCGGCGACGGTTTCGTCGCGGAGGGCAGGCACACCGCATGGCCGATCCCCGCCCGCGTCGACTCGGCGGTGCGCTCCGCGGGGCGCGTCCTCTTCGTCGGTGATGCCGTGTGCGCGACGGACCTGCTGACCGGCGAGGGAATCGGCCAGGCGCTCGAGACCGGGATGCTCGCCGCGCAGGCCATCACCGAGGGGGCGTCCCCTGCCGACGTTCGGGCGCGCTACTCGAAGCTCCTCGACCGCCACTTCCTCGCCGATCACCGCATGTCGTCGACTCTCGGGCGGATGCTCGGCAGGCGTGGCGTGGCCGAGTCCGTGCTGCGTCTCGTCGACACGAACGGGTGGACAAGGCGCAATTTCGTGCGCTGGATGTTCGAGGACGAGCCGAGGGCTCTCGTGCTCACGCCCCGTCGCTGGCACAGGGGGTTCCTGAAGCGCCCGGGTGCATACGCCGCCCGGTAGCCGTACTAGGTTGCGCGCATGCGCACACGACTGACGGAAATGCTCAACATCGAACTGCCGGTGATGCTCGCCGGCATGGGCGGGGTGTCCTACAGCGACCTCGTCGCCGCAGTGTCCGAGGCAGGCGGCATCGGCACGTTCGGTGCCGCCCCGATGAGCACCGATCTGCTCGTCGAGGAGATGGCGAAGGTGCGCACCATGACGAAGAAGCCCTTCGGCGTCGACCTCCTCACCGCCTCGCCCGACTCCGTGATGCGCAACATCAAGGCAGTCATCGAGGGCGGGGCCAGCATCTACGTGGCGGGGCTCGGCGTCCCGCGCGAGGTGATCGACGAACTGCACAGGCACAACATCCTCGTGGGCTCCATGTGCGGAAAGGTCCGCCACGCAGTCGCCGCGGTCGCGTCGGGTTGCGACTTCGTGGTCGCCCAGGGCACGGAGGCCGGCGGCCACACGGGCACCGTCGCCACCATGGCCCTCGTCCCCATGGTCGTCGACGCGGTCGGCGACAAGGTGCCGGTGGTCGCCGCCGGCGGGATCTTCGACGGCCGGGGGCTCGCGGCCGCGCTCGCACTCGGCGCGGACGGGGTGTGGGTGGGCACCAAGTTCATCGCCACGCACGAGGCGCACACCGGCCGCGGGTACAAGGAGAAGATGGTCGAGATCAACGAGGACGACACCGTGGTCAGCCGCGCGTACACGGGCAAGACGTGCCGCGTGATCCGCACGGCGTGGACCCAGCAGTTCGAGGACCAGCCGGAGAAGCTGAAGAAGTTCCCCGAGCAGGTCATGGTCGCCGCCGGCGCCGGCGTGCAGCAGCTCGGCTCGGGCCCGGACGTGGTGCTGGACACCGACAAGGCGTTCATGGCGTGCGGCCAGGCGGCAGGCGCGGTCAAGGAGATCGTCCCCGCCCGCCAGGTCGTGGAGGAGTTCATGGACGGCTGCCGCAGGGCGATCGACCGCCTCTCCGCGCTCAAGTGACCCCCGCGACCGTCGCCGCGTGCGACGAGACCTGGGACTCGTCCGTCATGCCGGTGCTCTGCGACTACGTGCGCATACCCAACGTGTCGTCGGCGTACGACGCCGCGTGGCGCGAGAACGGGCACATGATGCGGGCGGCCATGATGCTGCGGGACTGGTGCGCCGCGCAGCCGGTGGCAGGCATGACGGTCGACCTTCTGGTGCACGAGTCGCTCAGCCCGCTCCTCCTCGTCGAGATCGAGCCGCACATGACACCGCGCGCGGACACCGTGCTCCTCTACGGCCATCTCGACAAGCAGCCGGAGATGACCGGCTGGAGGGACGGGCTCGGCCCGTGGGAACCCGTGGTCGAGGACGGGAGGCTCTACGGGCGGGGCGGCGCGGACGACGGCTACTCCGTGTTCGCCAGCCTGACAGCGGTCGCGGTGGCCCAGCGCGAGGGCCGCCCGCATGCGCGGTGCGTCATTCTCATCGAGGCGAGCGAGGAGAGCGGCAGCATCGACCTTCCCGCGTGGCTCGAGATCGTCGGCGGCCGCCTGGGCGAACCGTCGCTCGTGATCTGCCTCGACTCCGGCTGCCTCGACTACGAGCGTATGTGGGTCACCACGTCGCTGCGCGGCCTGGCCGACGGCGTGCTGCGGGTTGACGTGCTCACCGAGGGCGTGCACAGCGGCGAGGCCAGCGGTGTCGTCCCGTCGTCGTTCCGCATCGCCCGCGCCCTGCTCGACCGCATCGAGGACTCCGGGACAGGGGAGATCCTCCTCGCGGAGCTGCACTCGGACATCCCCCCGCACCGCATGGCCGAGGCACGCGACACAGCCGCGGAGTTCCCCGAGCCGATCGCGGGGCACTTCCCTCTCGCCGGCTCGACGGCCGCGATGACGCCGGACGCCGCGGAACAGCTTCTCAACCGCACGTGGCGTCCGACCCTCTCCGTCACCGGTGCGGACGGACTGCCGCCCACCGACCGCGCGGG
>CAZZFB010000102.1:0-5083 GCA_964653385.1 uncultured Bifidobacterium sp.
GTCATCTCGGCGAACGTGCGCCCGTCGCCCTCGTCGGGCACGAAGATGCTGTCGTAGCCGAACCCGTTCGTGCCGCGTTCCCCCGTGGCGATCGTCCCCGCGCACTCGCCCGTCTCGTAGTGCATGTCTCCCTGCCATGACACGATCGCCACGACGGTGCGGAACCGCGCCGACCTGTCGGTGGCGCCCTCCAGCGCGGCCAGCAGCTTCGCCCTGTTGCGCGCGTCGTCGGCCGGTTCCCCCGCGTAGCGGGCCGACCTCACGCCGGGATCGCCCCCGAGTGCGTTCACCTCGAGACCGGTGTCGTCCGCGATTGCCCACCCCTCCACGTGGTTGGCCACCTCGACGGCCTTAATGACCGCGTTCCCCTGCAGGGTGGGGGCCGTCTCCTCCACGTCGCCGACCGACGACGGTCGCGGGAGCAACTCAACGCGCGGGGGCATGAGGCGCGCGAGCTCGGCGACCTTCGCGGGGTTGGCGCTCGCGCAGACGAGGCGCACGCGGGTCAGCGGCCGATGGGCCGCGGGTCCGGGGCCGTGGCGAGGAGGCCTGCCTGCAGGTCGAAGATGCGGTCGAGACCGGTGTGCGCGAGCTCGAGGAGGGAGTCGAGCTCCCCGCGGGTGAACGCGAGTCCCTCGGCCGTTCCCTGCACCTCCACGAACCTCGACTCGCCGCCGGCGACGGGACGCAGCATCACCACGTTCATGTCCACCTCGGCCGTCGAGTCCTCCGCGTAGGGCAGGTCGAGAACCGGCACCCCGCCGTGCACGCCCACGGAGATGGCGCCGCAGTACGAGTGCAGCGGGTTCTCCTTGATCGCTCCGTTCTGCACCAGCCGGGTGACGGCATCGTGGAGGGCGAGGTACCCGCCGCAGATGCTCGCCGTGCGCGTGCCGCCGTCCGCCTGGAGGACGTCGCAGTCGACCTGGATCTGCCGCTCGCCGAGCACGCGCATGTCGCACGCCGCGCGCAGGGAACGCCCGATGAGTCGCTGGATCTCCACGGTGCGGCCGCTCTGCTTGCCCTTGGCCGCCTCGCGGTCCACGCGCTCCGGGGAGGAACCGGGGAGCATCGAGTACTCGGCGGTCACCCATCCCTTGCCGGAGCCCTTCATCCAGCGCGGCACGTCCTCGTCCACGGACGCGGTGCACAGCACGCGCGTGCGCCCGAAGCTGACGAGCACCGAACCGGCGGCCATCTCGGTGAAGTCCCGCTGGAAGGAGATGGGGCGAAGCTGGTCGGGGGTGCGTCCGTCTGGTCTGCTCATGACCACTTGTCTAGTTCTTGGACCAGCGGCCCGCCTGCATCAGTTCGGGCCCGAGCAGGCGGCGCCCGAGGTCGGCGAACCATTCGACGTCCCCGGACGAGAGGAACGTGTGGGTGCCGGTGCGCGACGGGTGCGCCCCGAGCGAGGCGTCGCGCATCAACTGGGCGAGGGCGAACGCGGTCTCGTCGGCGCTGCTGACGAGCACCACGCCGGGCCCCATCACCTCGCTGATGACCCGCGACAGGTACGGGTAGTGCGTGCAGCCGAGCAGGAGCGAGTCCACGCCTGCCGAGACCACCGGGGCGAGCAGCCTCTCGGCGAGCAGCATCACCTCGTCACCCGACGTCTGGCCGCGCTCCACGAACTCGACGAAGCCGGGGCACGCCGCGGCGGTGAGGTCGAGCGCGGCATCCACGCCGGCGAGCGCCCGTTGGTACGCGCCCGACGAGATCGTGCCCACGGTCCCGATGACGCCGACCCGGCCGCTGCGGGTGGCGAGCGACAGGGCCCGCGCGCCCGGCTCGATCACGCTGATGACCGGCACGGGCAGCTCCTCGCGCAGCAGGTCGAACGCGACCGCCGCCGCCGTGTTGCAGGCCACCACCACGGCTTTCGCGTTGTGGTCCTCCACCAGGCTCCACGCGAGCTCGCGGGCGAAGCCCCGCACCTCGTCGGCGGGGCGCGGGCCGTACGGGTACCGGCCGGTGTCCCCCACGTACACGATGTCCTCGTTCGGCAGCAGGTCGATCACGGCGCGCGCCACGGTGAGGCCGCCGAAACCGGAATCGAACATGCCGATCGGTCGTGGGGCGGTCGCGGACATCCCGCAAGGCTACGCATAGTGTCGGGGACCGTGCTCACCGCCACCCTCCTCGCCCTTGCCGCGGCGGTGCTCCATGCCGGGTGGAACCTGTGGGTGAAGCAGAGCGGCGACAGGTGGATCGCACTGTGGGGCCAGATGACCACGGCCGGGACCGGCGGTCTCGTCATCGCGCTCGTCGTCGGCATACCGGACGGCTTCGTGTGGTGGCCCGCCGTGGCGAGCGGGCTGATCCACCTCTACTACATAGTCGCGCTCGCGCGCTCCTACGACCTCGCCGACTTCTCCGTGACCTACCCCATCGCGAGGGGTTCCGGCGCGCTCCTCGCCGCCGCGGGCGGCGTGCTGTTCCTCGACGACCACCTCACCCCGCTCATGGTGGTGGGCATCGCGGTCGCCGTGGGCGGGATCGTCCTGCTCGCCGGCCATGCCGACGACGCGCACGCACGCGCCGCGCTGGTCGTCGGCTCGTTCATCGCCTTCTACTCGCTCGTGGACAGCCACGGTGCCCGCGTGAACGACGGCCACGTCTATGCGCTCCTCATCTTCACCACCACCGGGTTCTTCACCACGCTCCACGGGCTGATGGCGGGCCGGCGCAGGGAGATGGTGGCGGCGATGAGGACGTCCTGGCTGCGGTTCTCGCTCGCCGGCGCCGCGAGCGCGCTCACCTACTGGATGGTGATGCTCGCGGTGCGCCGGGCCCCGGTTGGGTACGTGACCGCACTGCGGGAGTCGAGCGTGGTCATCGTGGCCCTCGTCGGCACGAGGTACCTGGGCGAGGCAAGCCTGAAGCGGCGGGTGGGAGCGGCGGCAATCGTTGTCGCCGGCCTCGTCATCCTGGTCGCCGGCCGCTGACCGCGGCAGGCGGGGCTCAGAAGTAGATGATCTTCTCGGCGGCCTTCTCGGCCTCGTCGAGGTCGTTCGTGTAGGCGCCGGTGGAGAGGTACTTCCAGCCGCCGTCGCACACGATGAACACGATCGTGCCCTCCTCGATCTCGGACGCCACCTTGGCGGCACCCGCGAGGGACGCGCCGGAGGAGAGCCCGGCGAAGATGCCGCACTCCTGCACGATTCGGCGGGTCCACTCGATCGACTCACGCGGGCGCACCACGCGCTTGCGGTCGAGCAGTTCCCGGCCGTGCCAGTTGTCGAACACCGGCGGGATGTAGCCGTCGTCGAGGTTGCGCAGGCCCTCCACGCGCTCGCCGAGCGGCGGCTCGATGGCGATCACCTTGATGTCGGGGTTCTGCTCCTTCAGGTACTTGCCGGTGCCCATGAGCGTGCCGCTGGTGCCGAGACCAGCGACGAAGTGGGTGATCTCGGGGCAGTCGCGGAAGATCTCGGGGCCCGTGCCCTCGTAGTGGGCGCGCGGGTTGGCGTCGTTCGCGTACTGGTAGAGGAAGCACCACTCCGGGTGCTGGGCGGCCATCTCCTGTGCGCGCTTCACCGCGCCGTTCGACCCTTCCTCACCCGGGGTGAGGATGATCTCGGCCCCGAACACCTCGAGCATCTGGCGGCGCTCGATCGACACGGACGTGGGCATGAGGATGGTGATCGGGTAGCCCTTCATGCGTGCGATGGCGGCGAGCGCGATGCCGGTGTTGCCCGACGACGGCTCCACGATGCGCTGGCCGGGAACCAGGCGGCCCGTGCGCTCGGCGTCCTCGATCATCGCCTTGGCGATGCGGTCCTTCACGGAGCCGTAGGGGTTCTGGCTCTCCAGCTTGGCGACGATGCGGACGTTCGGGTTGGGCGACAGGATGGACACGTCCACCATGGGCGTGTTGCCGATGAGGTCGAGGGCGGAGTTCATCACGAAGATCGACCCACCGTTGCGGCGGACATCTGCGATCGACATGTGCGCCTCCTTCCAGTGGCCTGACCAAGGGTGCAACCCCCTCGGGCCGCAGGTCTATTCCCGACTATTCCTGTCGGAATTGTAACCATCATCCCACCCGATGTCACGGGGAATGTCACCTGTCTCACCGGCGCCCCGGGCGGGCGCGGAAACGTGGCCGTGCCTCAGACGGGGACGATCGTCTCCTCGGTGATGGTCTCGGCCGCGATGAGGTAGGAGCGGGTCTCGGGGGCGCCCCGCTTCAGGCTGACGATGACGTAGTGCCAGGCCGGGTCGACGGCCTGGGCGACATCGGTGGGGCTGGGGTAGGGCTCGGTGTGGGTGTGGCTGTGCACCACCCCGACCACCTCGAAGCCCTCCGCCTCCGCGGCGAGTTCGGCGCGGAGGTGCTCCTTCGCGTCGATCGTGTACACCTTGGCCGAGCGCGCGGCATTGGTGGTGGGCACGAACTGCGCCACACGGCCGGACTTCGCCTCGCCGATGAGCAACCCGCAGCACTCCTCCGGGAAGCACTGGTACGCGTGTGCCGCTATCGCACGCAACGCGCCGGACGGGATCGCCACGGCCGGCTGCTGGCCCGGGACATGTGCTGTGGAGTGCTCGGACATCGGTGTCGGAGGCTACCGCTACGCTCAGCCACCCCATGGCAAAGGCACCGAACGCCGTTCTCGCGAGCAACCGCAAGGCACGCCACGACTACTCGATCCTCGACGTGGTCGAGGCGGGCATCGTGCTGCACGGCAGCGAGGTGAAGAGCCTGCGCACCGGCCAGGTGCAGATCGCCGATGCGTACGCCAGGGTCATCGACGGCGAGGTGTGGCTGGACGGCGTGCACATCGCCCCCTACCAGTTCGCCGTGGGGGTGGGCGCCCACGACCCGGACCGCGCCCGCAAACTGCTGCTCCACCGCGACGAGATCGACCGCCTGGCGGAGCGCATCGCCAAGGAGCGCCTCAGCCTGGTGCCCCTCGCGTTCAAGCTGGTGGACGGCCGGGTGAAGGTGGAGCTGGCGCTCGCGCGCGGCCGCAAGCACGAGGACAAGCGCCAGGCGATTGCCGAACGAGACAGCCAGCGCGAGATCCAGCGCGCGCTCGGCCGTGCCCGCAAGGGCATGGTCTGAGACACAGCCGTGCCC
>CAZZFB010000103.1:0-4957 GCA_964653385.1 uncultured Bifidobacterium sp.
GACTGCTTCCACCAGGCGGACCTGGACGAGGCCACTGGCCGGCTGGTGCGCATCATCCGCGCGGAGCGCCCGCAGGTCATCCTCACCTACAACGACGACCAGCGCGGCTACCCGCACCCGGACCACCTGCGCGTCCACGACACGAGCGTGCTCGCCTTCGAGCGCGCGGGCGACCCCTCCTGGTACCCGGAGGCGGGCGAGCCGTGGCAGCCGCAGAAGATGTACTACACGGTGTGGGCAAAGGAGCGGGTGGTGGCGGTGCACGAGGCACTGCTCGCGAAGAACGGTGAGTCGCCGTTCAGCGAGGAGTGGCTGAACAGGCCGTCGCAGGACCACCGCATCACCACGCGCCTCCACCTGCCCGCGTTCCTCGCCGCGCGCAGCGGCTCGCTCCGTGCGCACGCGACCCAGGTGGACCCGTCATCCGCGTGGTGGTTCGGCCTCACCGACGACGAACTCGCGCAGGTGTACCCGTGGGAGGACTGGATCCTCGCCAAGTCCACACTGGACATCGACACCGACACGGTCCTCGAGGACGACCTCTTCGCCGGCATCAGGGCCGCATCCAGGGTCTGAGGGCGGCGTCTCAGCCGGCGCGCATGGCGTCGCGCAGCTCGCGGTAGCCGATGAGCACGGCCCCGCTCTCGCGCACCACCGACGCGAACTCGGCATCGTCGGTGACGAGGCGCAGGTCGTCCACCCATCCCGCCGCGACGTCGCCGAGCGCCCGCACCTCCGGGGTGTCGAGGGCGGGCTGCACGTGGATCTCCGTGACGCCGGGCGCGAGCGTGCGGAACGACTCGATGGCACGGTCACGGCTGCCTGGGTTCCAGTCATGGTCGAAGTGGTCGGGGAAGACCACGCCCTCCTCGGCGGCGAGACGACGGAAGGGGAAGCCGGCGCGCGACTCCTCCACGGTGGACGGGAGGCGAACGGGAAGGCGGAATTCCACCGCCAGCTCCAGGTACACGTCGAAGAACTCGGGGCGCAGGGTGATGGAACTGAGGTGCGGGGCGAGGTGCGTGACGTCGATGCCCCAGGCGACCGCACGCTCGATCTGGGCACGGCACTCGCGCAGCACCTCGGCGGGGTCGGCGTGCTCCCACAGGTCGTCGATCGAGCGGGGGAAGCCGCCCTCACCCGAGAGCAGCGACGGCGCGTGCGTGAGCGGGCCCCAGCGGTACACCGGGTGCTCCGCGTTCAGTGTGAGGTGCACGCCGATGTCCTCGCCGCGGTACATGTCGGCCGCGTAGCGCGCCCACGGTGCCGGCATCATGATCGATGCGCACGTGGCGAGACCGTCGCGGAGCGCGCGGTACACGCCCTCGGTGGCGCCGTGGCAGGAGCCGAGGTCGTCGCACGAGAGAATCACGAGCCGCGCGTCGTCGGGGTGCCCGAGCCGTGAGTTCAGCGAGCGCTCTGCCACGCCCCGAACGCTATCGGGGGCACGCACCCCACAGACCGAGCGACGCCGCCTCCGCCGCGACCGCGGCCGCGGCGAACTCCTCGGCGTGGGCCGTGTTCGGCGGGAACGGGTACGGGACGGCATGACCGCTGGAGGCGAGGTCGAGGTTGACGAAGAGACCGTCCGATGCGCGACTGAGGTAGACGAGCAGCCGTCCGTACCTGTCTCGGGACTCGACGTCGCGCTCCACGTGGACATCGGTGCCCGGCGGCAGGAGCGATGCCGTGCGGGCACTTGCCTCCGGCCCGAAGCACTCGACCGGCTTCGTCGGGTGCCTCGTCTCGGGCGTGTCGACCCCGATGAGGCGCACGGACTCCCTGCGCCCGCCGAAGTCGAGGATGACGGTGTCGCCGTCGGTCACCTCCACCACCTCAGCCGTGACGCGGCCCTGCGCGTCGGGGGACGGCAGAGGGGGCGAGCACGCCGTTGCCAGCATGCCCGCCCCCAGTGCGAAGGTGAGTGCGAGGCGGGTGGTCATTCCCGCCATGTGTGCCTAGAGGCGCTCGATGAGTGTCCCGGTGCCGAGACCGCCGCCGCAGCACATCGAGACGAGGCCGTAACGGCCGCCCGTGCGCTCCAGTTCGTAGAGGGCCTTCGTCATGAGGAAGCCGCCGGTCCCGCCGAGCGGGTGGCCGAGGGCGATCGCGCCGCCGTTCGGGTTGGTCTTCTCCAGGTCGGCGCCCAGTTCCTTCGCCCAGGCGAGCACCACGGACGCGAACGCCTCGTTGACCTCGAACACGTCGATGTCGTCGATCTTGAGGTTGTTGCGCGAGAGCAGGCGCTTCGTGGCGTCGATCGGGCCGGTCAGCATGAACACGGGGTCCACGCCCACGTTGCACGAGTCGATGACGCGGGCACGCGGCGTCAGCCCGAGGGCCTTGGCCTTCTCCTCCGTCATCATCAGCACTGCGGACGCACCATCGGAGATCTGCGAGGAGTTGCCGGCGGTGTGCACGCCGTTCTCGCGTGCGACCGGCTTCAGCGTGCCGAGCTTCTCGAGGGTGGTCTCGCGGATGCCCTCGTCACGGGTGACGGTGTGCATCGTGTCGAGGGCGTTGCCGTTCTCGTCGCGGTCCGGGGCGGTGACCTCGATGTACTGGCCGGCGAATCGGTCCTCTGCCCATGCGCGCGCGGCGCGCACCTGCGAGTTGTAGCCGAAGAGGTCGGTGTCGGCGCGGGTGATGCCCCAGTGGTCGGCGATGCGCTCTGCGCCCTCGAACTGCGAGGTCATCTCGTACCGGCCGAAGTAGGTCTTCGGGATCGGCACGCCGAGTCCGAGCTCCTTCTTGCCGCCCGCGCCGATCGGCACGCGGCTCATGACCTCGACACCGCAGGCGAGCGCGACATCGACGACGCCGGACCCGATGAGCGAGGCGGCGAGGCTGGTGGCCTGCTGGGACGAGCCGCACTGGGTGTCCACGGTGGTGGCCGCGGTGGTCAGCGGGAGTCCGGCGGCGAGCCATGCGGTGCGGGTGACGTTGAACGCCTGCTCGCCCACCTGGCTGACGCAGCCGCCCACGACCTGCTCGATCTGGGCGGGGTCGATCCCGGTGCGGTCGACGATGCCCTTCTGGACGAGGCCGAGGACCTCGGCGGGATGGAGGGATGAGAGTCCACCGTTGCGGCGGCCGATGGTGGTGCGGACCGCGTCGACGATGACGACATTGGATGATCTGGTTGCCATGGGCTCATCCTACGCACGCCCCCGCGAACTACCGTCAGTCGGGATGAGCGCGCAGCATGACCCATTCGTCCCCGGCCTTGCCGTCCACCCCGAGGCCTCGGGGCACCGGTACATCCACGTGATCGGCACGAAGGTGTTCGTGGACGACAGACCAGCCGAGGACGGGTGGGACCACCACTTCCTGGGCATGCACGGCAGCGTGGCGTGCTGGGGCATCGACGTGCCGGCGGGCGAGGACCCTGCGTTCGGGGCGGAGACCGACCTGTACTCGCTGTTCGGGAGGGTGACCGAGACCGACTGGGCGATCGCGGGCCGCGCGGTGCAGCTCGTCGAGTGGGCCCGCACGCACCGTTTCTGCGGGCGGTGCGCCACCCCCACGGAACTCGCCGCGAACGAGCGTGCGTTCAGGTGCCCGTCGTGCAGGTTGATGGCGTTCCCGCGGCTCTCGCCCGCGATCATCACGCTCGTCACCCGCGGCGAGGGCGATGACGAGGAGGCGCTGCTCGCGCGGGGCACCAACTTCCCGATGCCCCTCTACTCGTGCCTCGCCGGCTTCGTGGAACCGGGCGAGAACCTGGAGCAGGCCGTGGCGCGCGAGGTGCTGGAGGAGGTCGGCATCACGGTGTCGGACATCTCGTACGTGGCGAGCCAGCCGTGGCCCTTCCCGAACTCGTTGATGCTCGGCTTCACCGCGCGCTACGCATCCGGGGACCTCGTGCTCGACGAGACCGAGATCATGGACGCGAGGTGGTGCCGCCGGGACGACATCCCGATGATCCCCGGTTCGATCTCCATCGCGCGCCGCCTGATCGACGGCTGGATGCTGCGGGGCTGACGCCCGCGCCGGCCTGGCTCAGCCGCGCACCCGCGCCCACTTCGAGACGTTGCCCGCGGCATCCACGAGTCGCACCCACACGCCGGTGCGGGCGGGAGAGGCGAACACCCTCGCGAGGTTGCGGCTGGCCGACACGCTGTGACGGGTGATGCCTGCCTTGGTGCGGATCTGCACCTGCGTGATTCCCGACGAAGCGTCGCGCCCCGACACGGAGAGCCTGGTGCGTGCTGTCGACGCGCGGCCCGCCGCGGTCGCGGAGACCTTCACGATGCGCGCCGAGACCACCACGGGCGCGGCGTCATCGACGGGCTCGTCATCGACGGGTCCGTCACCGGGCTCGTCGGCGGCCGGAGGCTCGAGCAGGATCGTGTCCCCGTAGGGTGCCGAGGCGCGTCCGTCCTCCTGGTGGAAAGTGACCCACACCCCGCGCGTGGCGGGCGACCCTGACGCGGGAGGGAACGTCCACGTGACAGTGGAGGTGACCGGCAGGACCCTGGCGTTGCGCATCGCGGGGTTGTCGGCCAGCCTCATTGCGACCGCGCCCGGCGGGGCTGTGATGCGCAGCGTGACGACTGGGTCGGACGTGGTGTCATCACCGTCGTTGATCTCGACCCCGACCGGCCGCGGCGTGACGAAGGAGGCCGCCGCGGACGTGGTGGTGCCTGCGTCGTTGGAGGCGACGTAGCGGACGTGGTACCCGGTGCCGGGTGCGAGGCCGGAGAGCACGAGGCGGCGCACGGAAGAGCCCTCGCCGGAGAACCTCCCGAGGAAGTGCTCGTCGAGACCCGCGGTGAACGAGTCGTCAGTGGCGACCTGGGCGATGAGAGTGGTGGAGAGCCCCGTGGCGTCGACGGTTGCCTCCACCGTCGCCGACGTGGTGCCGGTTGCCGCGGCAGTCAACGTTCCGACCACCGGCACGCCCCCGCGGGTGCGCACGCTGACGGGTTCCCCGGTTGACGAGCCGAGCGCGTTG
>CAZZFB010000104.1:0-4817 GCA_964653385.1 uncultured Bifidobacterium sp.
TCGACCCCGTCATCGGCCGCCAGCGCGAGCTCGAGCGCGTGATGCAGATCCTCTCGCGCCGCACCAAGAACAACCCGGTGCTCATCGGCGAGCCCGGCGTCGGCAAGACCGCGATCGTCGAGGGTCTCGCCCAGCGCATCGTCTCGAATGACGTGCCCGAGACCCTCCACGAGAAGCAGCTCTACACGCTCGACCTCGGCGCGCTCGTCGCCGGCTCGCGCTACCGCGGCGACTTCGAGGAGCGCCTGAAGAAGGTGCTGAAGGAGATCAAGACCCGCGGCGACATCATCCTCTTCATCGACGAGATCCACACGCTCGTCGGTGCCGGTGCGGCAGAGGGTGCCATTGATGCCGCCAGCATCCTGAAGCCCATGCTCGCGCGCGGCGAGCTGCAGACCATCGGTGCCACCACCACGGACGAGTACCGCAAGCACCTCGAGAAGGACCCCGCACTGGAGCGCCGCTTCCAGCCGGTCAAGGTGGAGGAACCCACGGTGGCGCACACCATCGAGATCCTGAAGGGCGTCCGCGACAAGTACGAGACGCACCACCGCGTCACGATCACCGACCAGGCGATCGTCGCGGCGGCCAATCTCGCCGACCGCTACATCAGCGACCGCCACCTGCCCGACAAGGCCATCGACCTCATCGACGAGGCCGGCTCGCGCCTGCGCATCAAGCGCATGCAGACCCCGCCGGACCTGAAGGAGATCGAGACCAAGATCGCCACCGTGCAGGAGGCCAAGAAGAAGGCCGTCGAGGACCAGCGCTTCGAGGAGGCCGGCAACCTGCGCGACCAGGAGCGCCGCCTGCTCGAGGAGAAGGCCGCCAAGGAGGCCGACATCAAGGCCCAGGGCATCGACCTCTTCGACGAGGTCGACGAAGAAGCGATCGCCGAGGTGCTCAGCATCTGGACGGGCATCCCGGTGTACAAGCTCACCGAGGAGGAGACCCAGAAGCTCCTCAACATGGAGACCGAGCTGCGCAAGCGCTACATCGGCCAGGAGGACGCCGTCCGCGCCGTGTCGCAGAGCATCCGCCGCACCCGCGCCGGCCTGAAGGACCCGCGCCGCCCCAGCGGCTCGTTCATCTTCCTCGGGCCCACCGGCGTCGGCAAGACCGAGCTCGCCAAGACGCTCGCCGAGTTCATGTTCGGCGACGAGCAGGCCCTCATCACCCTCGACATGTCCGAGTACATGGAGAAGCACACCGTCAGCCGTCTCGTGGGCTCGCCCCCCGGCTACGTGGGCTACGAGGAGGGCGGCCAGCTCACCGAGGCCGTGCGCCGCAAGCCGTTCTCCGTCGTGCTCTTCGACGAGATCGAGAAGGCCCACCCCGACGTGTTCAACACGCTCCTCCAGATCCTCGAGGAGGGCCGTCTCACCGACAGCCAGGGACGCACCGTGGACTTCCGCAACACCGTCCTCATCATGACCTCGAACCTCGGCACGGCGGACCTGCGCAAGGCGAACGTCGGCTTCAACAAGGCCGACGAGGCCATGTCGTACGCACGCATGAAGGACAAGGTCACGGACGCGCTGAAGACGCACTTCCGTCCCGAGTTCCTGAACCGCGTGGACGACATCATCGTGTTCCACGAGCACGGCCGCGACGAGATCCTCCAGATGGTGGACCTCATGATGAAGCGCACCGCCGGACAGCTGGAGAGCCAGGGCCTCGGCATCGAGCTCACCCAGGCCGCCAAGGACCTGCTCGCCGAGATCGGGTACGACCCGCAGCTCGGTGCGCGCCCGCTGCGCCGCGCCATCCAGCGCAACATCGAGGACGCACTCTCGGAGAAGATCCTCTACAAGGAGTTCAACGCCGGCCAGATCATCGTCGTCGACGCCGAGGACGACCCGGAGAACCCCGGCAAGAAGCGCTTCGCCTTCCGTGCCGTGGAGGGCTTCCAGGTCCCCGACGGGACGGTCCTCGCCGAGACCACCGACGGCAGCGCGAACGGCGAGTGATTCCCGCCAGGGTCACCCGTGCGGTCGCGTTCGTCGCCGCATGCGTGCTGCTCGTCTCGTGCCGCGTCGACACCGACGTCTCGCTGGAGGTGAGCCCCAACGGCTCGGGGAAGGTGTCCGTCACCGTCACCGCGGATGCCGCGGTCGTCAAGGCGGCACCCACGTTGAAGTCCGATGTGCGCGCTGACGACCTGACTGCCGCGGGGTGGAAGATGAACGGCCCGGAGGAGACGAAGGACGGCGGGTTGACCGTCACGTTCTCGCACGGGTTCGCCACGCCGGCAGAGGCGACCGTGCTGCTCTCACAGGTGAACGGGCCGCGCGGGCCGCTGAAGAACCTGGTCCTCGAGCGCACCGGCAAGGACTCCAACAGCACGTTCACGCTCACCGGCACGCTCGAGGTCAACGGCGGCCTCGAGGCCTTCGCCGACGACGCGGCCATCAAGCTCCTCGACGGTGCCCCGTACGAGGACCAGGTGCGCAACTCCGGCCTCGACCTCGGCAAGATCGTGGCGATCCGCTTCGCCGCCGGCATGCCCGGGAAGGTGATCGACACCACGGGCACGGTCGAGGGCAGCACCATCACGTGGCGCGTGCCCACCGACGGCACCCCCACGGACGTTGCCACCTCCACGAACAACGTGGACATCGCCTCCAACGTGGCGCGGGTCGCCAGGTGGCTGGTGGGCCTGCTCGCCGCCGTGTGGATCACGGGCACCCTCGTGCTCGTCGCCATGGTCGCGGCGCGCCGGGCCCGCACACGCCGCATCTAGTGTGACCACGTGGCGAAACTGAGGCTCATCCACCGCTGCACGGAGTGCGCGGCGTCCTTCCCGAAGTGGTCGGGCAAGTGCCTGTCATGCGGTGCGTGGAACTCCCTCGTCGAGGACGTCGAGGGGCCCGAGGAAACCTCCGCCACCCTCGCGGCGGGTCTTGCGCTCGTCCCGGCCGGCGTCGCCACGGAGATCTCGCGCATCGACGCCGGCGTCGGCAGGCCGGACGCAACGGGCATCGGCGAGCTCGACCGCGTGCTCGGCGGCGGCATCGTTCCCGGGTCCGTCACCCTCCTCGGTGGCGAACCCGGCATCGGCAAGAGCACCCTGCTGCTCCAGCTCCTCGCCAACTGGCCCGGCACGTCCCTCTACGTGACCGCCGAGGAGAGCGCCCAGCAGGTGCGTTCCCGCGCGGACCGTCTCGGTGCGCTGAAGGACGGGTTGTGGCTGCTGCCCGAGATGTCGCTCGCGCACATCGTGAAGGCGATCGACGACATCTCCCCCGGGCTCGTGGTCATCGACTCCATCCAGACCGTGGTCGACCCCGACCTCGGCAGCGCACCGGGCTCGGTCGTGCAGGTGCGCGGGTGCGCGCACCGGCTCGTGCAGGAGGCCAAGCGCCGCGACATCCCCGTGGTGCTCGTGGGCCACGTCACCAAGGAGGGCGGGCTCGCCGGGCCGCGCGTGCTGGAGCACGTGGTCGACACCGTCCTCTCCTTCGAGGGCGAGCGCCACCATGCGCTGCGCATGATGCGCGCGGTGAAGCACAGGTTCGGCCCCACCAACGAGCTCGGCCTTTTCGAGATGACGGAGACCGGCCTCGTCGGCGTGCCCGATGCCAGCCAGTTGTTCCTCGCCGACCGGCGCACCGGCGCACCGGGCTCCGTGGTGGTGCCCACGATCGAGGGGCAGCGCCCGTTGCTGGTGGAGCTGCAGGCGCTCACCAACCAGATCTCCTCCGGTGTCCCGGCGCGGCGCAGCGCGCAGGGCGTGGACCAGGGCCGCCTGAGCATGCTGCTCGCCGTGCTCGAGAGACGCGCACGCATCAGCCTGGCGAGCCACGAGGTGTACGCGTCCGTCGTCGGCGGAGTGAAGCTCACCGAGCCCGGCGCCGACCTCGGCCTGTGCCTCGCACTCGTCAGTGCGGCCACCGACACCCCGCTCGCACCGGACCTGGTCGTGGTGGGTGAGGTCGGTCTCGCCGGCGAGGTGCGCCAGGTGGGCCACACCGGCCGGCGGCTAGCCGAGGCGGCTCGCCTGGGTTTTGCCAGGGCCATCGTGCCGATGAGCGCGCCAGAGAAGGTGCAGGGCATCTCGGTGCACAGGGTCGGCTCCCTGAACGAGGCCCTCACGGTGGCCCAGCTGCCCACGGCCTGAAGCACCGCTCTGGGCCGCAACGGGGCGGTTCCCCCATCGTTTCACGGTCCGCGGCCCGTTCACTTCTTCACGGGCGAAACTAGGCTCATTCACCATGGCCGAGCAGAGCGGGCGCATCGTCAACGTGAACGGCAGGAACCGCCGGCCGTGGGCACTGCAGTCCCGCGAGCGCATCCTGAAGGCCGCAATCGACGAGATCGCGGAGGTGGGCTTCGAGAAGGCCCGCCTGGTGGACATCGCCAAGCGCGCCGACCTCACCGTGGGGTCCATCTACACCTGGTTCGAGAACAAGGAAGACCTGTTCCGCGCCGCCCTTGAGGACGCACTCGAGGCGCAGCTGCTCAGCAACGCTGCCGCCCTCGCCGGCGTGCCGGAGCTGAACCAGGACAAGTGGCTCTACGAGATCGCGAACCTCGTGCCCCGCAACCACGAGGACGACACCGTGACCGCGGCGCAGCGGCTCATGATCGAGTCGTACTACGCATCGTGGCGCGACACTGACGCACAGGAGAAGCTGCTCCCCCGCCTGCGCACGCACGTGCAGATGTACATCGACATCATCAAGCGCGCCCAGGCCAGCGGCGCGGTGCGCGACGACATCGACACGTACGCGCTCGCCATGGTCATGGTCGCCGTGCCGCTCGGCATGAGCCTCCTCAACCTCTCGGGCTTCGACCGCGTGGAGGACAGCCTCTGG
>CAZZFB010000105.1:0-4763 GCA_964653385.1 uncultured Bifidobacterium sp.
CGGAGAGAGTCCCCAGGTTCACCGACACGCCGGAGAGGCGCGCCTTCGAGCACCATGCCGAACCGACCTTCTCCTTCGCGATCACCACGGGACCCGCATAACGGTTCTTCGTGTCCACGAGCTGGAGCGATGCCTTCTTCGCGAGTGCCTTCGAAGTGGTGATGACGAACTTGCCGGAGGAGTCTGTCTTCGCGGCCACGGCGGTGCCGCCGGGCGTCACCATGAGCACCGTGTACCCGGCCTGGGCCGCCCCGAGGCTGCCCTGGACCTTCACTGATGCCGCGCCGGCGGGGGATGCCCCAACGGTGAGGGCAGCGCCTGATGCGGCGACAGCGGTGATGACGGACAGAGCACGGCGAAACGGCTTCATGGACCCCCCTTGGTGGCGTGAGGGGATACTAGAAATATTTTCTATGGTCCGCAAGGGATTGTTGCGGGGGAGGTCGGGGTCAGCCGGGGGGCATGAGAGCGGTGACCACCCGCGTGAGCAGGTCCGTCCAGGCCTGTTCGGAGGGAAGTTGGTCGCCGTACACGGTGGCAAGGGCTGTCCCGAGGGGGATGGCCTCGAAGAGGAACGCGATGGCCGTCGGGTCGAGGGTGGGGTCGAGCAAGCCGGCCGTCTGTGCGTCGGTGATCGCGCCGATGATGACCGAGGACAGTTGCTCCTGGGCCGCCACCAGCCGTGACTGCAGTTCGGGGTCGAGCCGTGCGGCCACCAGGGCCTGCATGCGTTCGTGGCGGTAGCGGCGCCGTTCCTCGTTGCGCGGGTCGGACATGTCGTCCACGATCAGCGACATGATCTCGGCGGCGTTGTCGGTGGACACTGCAAGGCCGCCGATCACCTTGGCGTCAGCCTCGATACGGGCCACGAACTCCGCCTCGCGGACCGCACTGATGATGTCCTCGCGGTCACGGAAGTGGTGGTACAGCACGCTCGGCGACACTCCGCACCGCTCGGCGATCTCGGTGACGCGCAGGGCCGCCTCGCCGCGTTCGTCGATGAGCGCCTTCGCCTCCCGCACGATCGCCGCGGCAGTGTCGCGGTCCCTGCTCATCACCTTCCCCGGTCGGTCAGTTGCCCTGCGGCATCAGCGACGAGAGGACCCGCAGCACGAACCGCTGCCACTCGTCGGGGTCCGGCAGGTTGTCCCCGTAGACGATGCCGAGAGTGGCACCGAGGGGGATCATCTCCAGGAACAGCGCCAGTGACTTGTCGTCGACGTCCGGGCTGACGAGGCCGGACTTCTTCGCGTTCGCGATCGTCGCGAGGATCTCGGAGGTGAACCGGTCCTGCACCTTCTTCAGCGACTCGAGCAGCTCCGGGTCGCGACTGGCGGCAACGAGCACCTCCATGCGCTGCAGTCGGTACTCCATGCGGTCCGGGCTGCGCGGGTCGGAGAACTGGTTGACGATGATGTCCACGATGTCGTCGTTGTCGCCGGTGGTGCTGTAGTTCTTCAGGTCGGCGATGTCGGCCTCCACGCGCGCCACGAACTGGTCCTCGCGCACTGCTGTGATGATCGCCTGGCGGTCCTGGAAGTAGTGGTACAGCAGCCCCACGGCCACGCCGCACCGATCGGCCAGCTCGGCGACACGGAGCCCGGCCTCCCCGCGCTCCTCGATGATCTTGCGGGCCTCGTCCAGGATCAACGTCACCGTGTCGTTCTTCTGGAGCACGCGCCCACGCTAATTCACGGGGCTGCGCACGGGACAACGCCCCCCGACGGTGCGTAGCCTTGCGCTGTGCCGGATTCCCGTCCCCTGTCGAACATCGTGATCGTGGGCTCGTCGGTGGCCGCCGTGCGCGCCGCGGAGACCCTGCGCCAGTCCGGGCATGAGGGAGACATCACCGTCATCGGGGCCGAGGCAGTGATGCCCTACGACAAGCCGCCCCTATCCAAGAAGTTTCTTTCAGGTGACGTCGACGCGGACCGCATCATGCTGCGCCGTCCCGAGATGCTGGAGGAACTTCGCATCACATGGCGTCTCGGTTCTGCGGCGGTGTCGCTCGACACCGCGGCGCGTGAGGTGCGCCTTGCGGACGGGTCAGTTGTGGTGTGGGACGGTCTCATCCTGGCCACCGGGGGCCAGGTCCGCACCCTGCCCACCGTGCCGATGACGGGCGGCGTGCACGTGCTGCGCACCCGAGACGACGCCGACGCCCTGCGCGCCGGGCTGCGCGAGGGAACCCGCTTCGTGGTGATCGGTGCGGGGTTCATCGGTCTCGAGGCCGCGGCGACGGCCGCGCAGATGGGTGCCCGGGTCACCGTGCTGGAGGGCGCGCCGGCCCCGTTGATCCGCGGGCTGGGGGCAGAGATGGGCGCCGCAGTTGCGGCCGTGCACGCGCGCAACGGGGTGGACGTGCGCTGCGGCGTGAGCGTGACGGGCATCGTGGAGCGCGAGGGACGCGTGCGCGCGGTGACACTGGGTGACGGCACCGAGGTGGAGGCAGACGCGGTGCTCGTGGGCATCGGCGTCACGCCCGCCGTGGGGTGGCTGGAGGGGAGCGGGCTCACGCTGCGCGACGGCGTGGTGTGCGACGCGAACCTGTGCGCGGGAGTGCCCGGCGTGTACGCGGCCGGTGACCTGCTGCGCTGGCCCAACGCGATGTTCGCCCACGTGGAACCCGACATGCGCGTGGAGCACTGGACGAACGCCGCCGAGCAGGGCGCCGTCGCCGCGCAGAACCTGCTGGCGTGGTCGCGCGGGGAGGAGCAGACCCCGTACTCGGCGGTGCCGTTCTTCTGGAGCGACCAGTTCGACGCGCGCATCCAGTTCCTCGGGCGCAGCCACCCGGATGCGGAGGTCACCGTGGTGGCCGGCAGCACGGAGGAGGGCCGCTTCGCCGCGATGTACGTGCTGCACGACAGGTTGATCGCCGTGCTCGGCGTGACGATGCCGAAGATGGTCATGCCGTCGCGCGCACTGCTGAGCGTGCCCACCACGGAGGCCGAGGCGCTCGCGCACTTCGAGCGCCTCAAGAACCCGCCGGCACCGGCCAGGTAGCAACGGGATGCTGCCGGACCCCGAGCGACTGCAGACGTGGAGGGCGTTCCTCACCGCGCACGCCGCGATGGCGAAGATGCTGACCCACGAGCTCGCGGAGGAGTACGACCTGCAGCTGCCGTGGTTCGAGGTGCTGGACGCGCTCGCCGCGAACGAGGGTTCCATGCGGTTCAACGAACTGGCCGAGCGCACCATGACGAACCCCAGCAGCCTCTCCCGCCAGATCGACAAGCTGGAGGAACGCAGGTTCGTGGCCCGCGAGAAGTCCACGCTCGACGACGGCAGGGCGGTGGAGATCGTTCTCACCCCGCGAGGCCACGACATGTGGAAAGAGGCGAGCCCGGGGTACTACCGAATAGTGCGCAGGGTCTTCACGAACAGCCTCACGGAGACGGATGTGATCGCCCTCACGCGCATCTTCGGCAAGGTGCTGGAGGCCGACTAGCGGCGTGCCGGGTGCCGACCCGGACGGCAACCGGGAGCCCGGAGCGAGGTGGGCGAAGCCGACTCGCTGGGTCGGGAATCGGGCCAAATGACAACGGTGTTCGATTCTTGGCGTGGGGTGCCCGCGGGGCAGACTTTCCGCCATGCACAACGCAGTCATCGTCGATGCCATCCGCACACCTCTCGGCAAGCGCAACGGTCGCCTGAAGGAATGGCACCCCGTCGACCTCGCCGCCCAGACACTGAAGGCGCTCGTGGAGCGCAACAACTTCGATCCCGAGCTGATCGACGACGTGATCATGGGCTGCGTGATGCAGGTGGGCGAGCAGAGCCTCAACATCGGCCGCAACGCCGTGCTCGCCGCGGGCCTGCCCGAGACGATCCCCGGCACCACGATCGACCGCCAGTGCGGCAGCAGCCAGCAGGCGGCGCACTTCGCCGCGCAGGGCGTGATGGCCGGTGCGTACGACGTCGTGATCGCGTCCGGCGTGGAGGTCATGACGCGCGTGCCGATGGGCGCGGCGATGGCCGAGGGCAAGTACGGGTTCCCGTTCGGGCCGCAGGTCAGCGCGCGCTACGCACCCGAGGGCGGATTGGTCCCGCAGGGCATCTCCGCGGAGCTCATCGCCGACAAGTGGGGCATCACCCGCGACGACATGGACGCGTTCGGCGTGCGCAGCCAGCAGCTCGCGGCCCAGGCCACCAAGGAGGGCCGCTTCGAGCGCGAGATCCTGCCTGTGGTCGACGCCGAGGGCAAGATGATGACGACCGACGAGGGCATCCGCGACACCACGCGCGAGTCGCTCGGTGCGCTGAAGCCTGCGTTCCGCCCGGCAGAGGAGGGCGGCCGCGTGACGGCCGGAAACTCCAGCCAGATCACCGACGGCGCGTCCGCGGTGCTCATCATGAGCGAGGAGAAGGCCAAGCAGCTGGGTCTCACGCCGCGTGCGCGCTTCGTGAACTTCGCTCTCGCCGGTGACAACCCGCGCTACATGCTCACTGCACCGATCCCGTCCACCCGCAAGGTGCTGGAGCGCGCCGGCCTGACCATGGCCGACATCAGCGTGACCGAGATCAACGAGGCGTTCGCCTCCGTGGTGCTCGCGTGGGAGAAGGAACTGCGCCCGGACATGGCCACGGTGAACCCGAACGGCGGCGCGATCGCCCTCGGCCACCCGCTCGGCGCGTCCGGCACCCGCCTGCTGACCACCTTGCTGCACGAGCTGGAGCGCACCGACGGCCGTTACGGCCTGCAGACGATGTGCGAGGGCGGCGGCATGGCCAACGCCACCATCATCGAGCGCCTCGGCTAG
>CAZZFB010000106.1:0-4574 GCA_964653385.1 uncultured Bifidobacterium sp.
CAACGCAGAAGGCCCGGCCCCACACCGTGGGACCGGGCCTTCTAATTGGTGGCGGGGGCAGGATTTGAACCTGCGACCTTCGGGTTATGAGCCCGACGAGCTACCGAGCTGCTCCACCCCGCGGCGTTGCAGGGAAAGTACGGTACAAGCAACGCGACACAGCCGCAACCCGCCGCCGCCGCGTCCCGACCACATGGCCATCTTCTCCCGCAAGAACAGACAACCGGACCCGGTTCTCGGTGCGATCGACGACCTGATGGCGTTCTCGGCACAGGCACTCGAGGTGAGCCGGGAGGAGTCCCGCGTGGCATCGGAGCGGCTGACGCTCCTCGAGGACCTCGTCGCCCGCTACGGCGCCGCGCTCGAGGAGGAGAAGGCCGTCACGCGGGCGACCGCGGAGAAGCTCGGCGTCATCGAGCAGCGGCTCGTCAGCATGGGCAACGAGCTGTCGCGCCAGCTGCACGAGATGGGCGACGAGATCGACAGGATCGCGGCGGGCAGCGGCGAGGCAGTGAACACCGAACTGGTCGAGTCACTGAAGGCGAGCCAGGTCAGGCTCGCCCAGGAGCAGGTCCGCTACGAGATCGCGTTCCGCCAGGACCTCGCCGCTCTCGCCGACCAGCTGGCCAGGCGCAACCGCTGAGCAGACACTGAGCAGCCGCCGGCGTGCGCCGCGGCCGGCTAGCCGTTGATCGCCGCGAGGGCCCTCTCCACGAGTGCACGCGCCTGCGCCTGCTTCGACTGGTAGGTGGCGAAGTCCGGCGGCGACTGCGCGAGCGCGGCATCGGCCTGGTCGAACAGCTGCTGCGCCTGCGCGAGCAGGTCCGCGGGCGAAGTGCCGGCGGGTGCCGTGGGCGGCGCCGTGGTCTGCGTGGAACCGGGGACGGTGGTCGTCACGGGCGTGCCCGTCTGGCCGACCCTGTCGCCGAGGTTCATGCTGAACCCGGGGAACAGTTTTGTGACTGCCTCGGTGAGGCTGTCGCCGATCACGGACTTGCCGTTGTACGAGGCCAGCACCTTGCGCACGAACACCTGCTTGGAGTCGTTGCCGTCGGGCAGCACGAACATGGGCCGCAGGTACATGAGCCCCTTGCCCACCGAGACGATCTGCAGGTCGCCGAACGTCACGCGCGACCCGCGCTGGTCGAGCGGCGTGATCGTCTGGGAGATCGACGGCTCGGACTCGAACTCCGATGCGATGGTCGCCGGACCGGGCGGCAGCGGCGTCGCCATCTGGTACACGGTCATCTTCCCGTACGACTTCGGGTCGCTGGACACCACCATGAAGCTGCGCAGCTCCTTGCGGCTGTCGTCAGAAGAGAACGGCACGAATGGTCGCAGCATGGCGAAGACCCCCACGTCGGTCGGCTCACCGGGCGCGTGGAAGATCGTGTAGTACGGGGTGAAGCTCTCCCCTGCGGAGTCGTCCACGCCGATTGACTCCACACCTGCCGGCGCACCGGGCGTGATCGTGCCGATCACGGGCGAGGAGTTGCTGTCCTCGGGCTCCGTCCCCGGGGCCTGGGCCACGCACCAGGCTGCGTCGCGGTTGAAGAACAGCGTGGCGTCGTCGAACTGGTAGCGCCCGAAGAGGTTGGTCTGCACGCGGAACAGGTCCTCCGGGTAGCGGAAGTGGGCGGCCAGCTGCGGGTCGACCTCGGAGCCCTTCACGAAGAGCCCGGGGAACGCCGCGCGCCACATGCGCGCGATCGGGTCCTTCGAGTCCATCGTGTAGAAGACGGTCTCGCCGGAGTAGGCGTCGATGACGACCTTCACGCTGTTGCGCACGTAGTTGAAGGAGTGGTCGAGGCCGCTCCCCGCAGTGAGCTGGGACGTGTTCGCCATCTCGGCGTATGGGTACTTGTCGGTCGTGGTGAACGCGTCGATGACCCACTTCACCTCGCCCTTCACCACCACGGGGTACGGGTCCCCGTCGTAGTGGAGGAACGGAGCGATCTTGCGCACGCGCTCACGGATGTCGCGCACCCACAGGAACCGGGAGTCCTCGCGGACGAGACGCGACCCGAACAGGTTGAACTCGCCGAAGTTCACCGCGAGCGCGACCTTCCGCATCGTGCTGTCGATGCGGATGCCGGCGTCGGCGGAGAACGACGTCTCGGTGGCGCCCTCGCAGGCCTGTTCCTTCTGGTCGGTGTTGACCACTGCGTACCCGCCGAGACCGTCGCCGAAGTACAGCTGCGGCCGGGTCACGCCGAGGTCGATGTACTTCGGGCGTCCGTCGCTGGTGGCCACGCTGGCGGGCGCCGCGATGACACCGCACCCGTGCGTGTACAGGAGGTGCTGGGAGACCCACGTCTTGTTCGGCAGGCCCGCCGGGTTCAGCTCGCGGGCAGCCACGAGGACCTGCTGGACGCGCCCGTCGATCGAGTAGCGGTCCACGTCCAGTTCGTTCACGCCGTAGAAGGAGTTGAGCCCCTTGTCCAGCGCGAACCTGTCCTTCATCTGCGTGGGGTCGAGCTGGCGGACGTCGCGCAGCGCGGCATCGTCCGTCTCCACGTCCTGGGCGGTGATCTCCGAGTACGCCACGTCGACGCGCTCGACGTCGGAGATCCCCATGGCGGCCTTCGTGGCCTGGATGTTGCGCTGGATGTACGGGAGCTCGCGGGTGCTCACGTTCGGCTGCACCACGAAGCGCTGCACGAGCGCGGGGTACACGGTGCCGGCGACGACCGCCACGACCACCCACAGGCCCACCGCGAGGACGGGCAGACGCCACCCGCGCTGGCGCACGTTCCACAGGAGCAGAAGGGTGACGGCGAGCGAGACGAGGATCATCAGGTTCGTGGCGGGCAGCTGGGCGTTCACGTCCGTGTAGAGGGCACCGCGCACGACGCCGCGGGTGGACCCCGTGAGCTCGTACCGGGAGAGCCAGTAGTCGGCCGCGCGGAGCAACGTGCCGCCGGCGAGGAGCACGGAGATGTGCACCTTCGCCTGCGGCGAGACGCGCTGGACCCTGTCCTGGGGCCTGATGCTGCCGTTCAGGAAGTGGAACGCCACGGAGATCAACGTGACGAGGACGAGCGCACCGAATGCCCAGGCCACGACGAACTGGGCGAACGGCAGGCGGAACACGTAGAAGCCCACGTTCGCCTTGAAGAGCGGGTCGCCCACGGAGAACGCCTGGCGGTTGCGGAACATCAGCCACTCCTGCCACTGTGCCGACGCCGGGAGTCCGAGCATGAGGCCGATGAGCAGCGCTATCGCGATGCGCAGCTTGCCGCGGTGGTTCTTGGTGGCGTTGCGGACGCGCATCACCGCCTGGTCCTCGGGGGTGTTCGGCAGGGTGAGCGGGGCCAGCCGGTCGGCGAGCAGCAGGTTGACCCACAGGAACGCGGCGCAGCCGAGCGTGAAGATGACCGCCAGCTCGGCCTTGCTGCGCAGGATGCCCCAGTAGACGTCCGAGTAGCCCACGCTGTCGAACCACAGGATGTTGATCCAGAAGGAGGAGAGGCTGCGGGCACTGAACAGCAGCAGCAGCACCGCGGCGATCACCACCGACACGATGATGCGGCCCTTGCTGGGCCTCTTGAACTCGGGGAATCGGAACCCGGGCACACCGGGTTGACGCGGGGGAACGTCCCTGTTGCTGCTCACGCGGGGGAACGCTAGTGCGATGCGGGGCCGATGAGGCATCGACAGCCCGTGTGGGCCATCGGATGCATGTCACCCGTGGGGAACTGCTCCCCCTTGGTGACGGCGCCGGCGAGCGAGTTGTCCGCGCAGTCGCCGCAGCAGGCGGATTCCGCATCCACCAGCCAGTGGATCGCGGTCGAGGGCTCGAGCGAGAGGTACGCGCCGGCGTTGTACGCCGCGCACGCCACGTCGTCCACGTGCTCGTCGATCCCGGTCATCTTCCACTTGCGGTAGACGTCGCGCATCAGCCCGGCGAGCACCTGGCGGTCGCCCTCTGCCTCGCCGATGGCGATGCGGGCATCCTCGCGGAACATCGCGACGAGCCCGGCCAGGACCGCCGCCGTGACCTCGGTGCCGACGGCCTTCTGCGTGACCCGCTTCGAGGTGCCGCGCGCGTCCTTCATCGACTTCGCACCGGCCGAGGCGGCCGACATCGCGTCCTCGGACACCGCGGCGGCGTAGCGCTTGGCCTGCTCGTCGGCGGTCCCGAGGACGGCGTCGATCTCCAGCGACGAGCGCTTGTTCCGCAGGTGCTCGAGCACGTTGTTCTGCTCGTCGGCGAGGACGCGCTTGAACTTGCGTGCGATCTGCGACACGACCGGGGCGACCGCCTCGTCCCGCGCGGAGAACCGGGCCGGGTCGACGACGGGCGTGAACTTGGCCGGCTTCCCGGCTTTCTTGTCTGTCTGCTTCTCTGTCTGCTTCTTCGTGGCGGGCTTCTTTTCCGCCGCATCACCGGAAGTGGCCTTCGGCTTCGGGTCGGCTGCAGGTGCAGGAGTGGACGCCCTGGCGACCTCCTCCGTGCTGCCCGCGCGGAGCTTGGCGAAGATGTCGTCGACCTTGGCGTCCTTCCTCGGCGCGGTGGTGACGGGGTGGTCGGACTTCGGTTGCGGCGACTCCTCCACCTCGGGCACGCGCAC
>CAZZFB010000107.1:0-4556 GCA_964653385.1 uncultured Bifidobacterium sp.
GTCTGGATCGACACCGACAAGGACGGCATCCAGGACCCCGACGAGAGCGCGGTGGCCGGTGTGACGGTCCGGCTGTACGCCGCGGACGGCACGACCCTGCTCGGCACCGCCGTCACCAACTCGAAGGGTGAGTACTACTTCTCCTCCAACAACACGGAGGCTGCCGCGGGAACCGGCGACCACATGGGAGGCGGGCTGGTGGCAGGTCTCGCGCATGTCATCAGGTTCGACAACCCCGCTGACTACGCGGCAGGCGGGCCGCTGAACGGCTACCAGCTGACGACCGCATCGGCATCCGCAGCCGGGACGAGCTTGGACACCTCAATCGACTCGAATGCCTCCACAGTGAGCTCGTACCCGCAGATCACGACGTCAGCTGTGCTGCCGGGCGTGAACGACCACACGTACGATGTGGGTTTCTACCGGTCAGCGGTCGTCGGGATGGGCAACTACACGTGGATCGACGCAGACAAGGACGGCATCCAGGATGCGTCCGAGAAACCCCTCGCAGGTGTGACCGTGACCCTCTTCAACCCCGACGGCACCGCGGCGAAGAACCTCGCAGGCGGGGCGGCAACGGCGACGACCGACTCGAAGGGGTACTACTTCATCGACAACCTCGCACCGGGCTCGTACTACGCGAAGTTCGTGCTCCCCGCCAACTACGTGTTCACCACGAAGTCATCGTCAGGCAGCACATCCGGGAACGACTCGAACCCTGACGTTGCCACCGGGATCACACCCGTGTTCACGATCGGTTCGTCGGTGGCCGGTGACACGGTGGCGGACTCCGACTCCTCGACGCTGGCGACCTTCGTGGACCCCACGATCGACGCCGGTGTGGTGCCGAGAGGGTCCGTGAGCGTGGGGAACTTCGTGTGGCGCGACCGGAACGGTGACGGGATCCAGGGACCTGCCGACAGCGGCGTCAAGGGCGCCGTGCTCACGCTGCGCAACGCGGACGGGACACCCGTGACCGACATCTGGGGCCGCGCGGTGAAGCCGCAGGTCACGAAGAAGGACGGCAAGTTCCTCTTCAAGGACCTCCCGCCGGGCAAGTACGTGGTGTCCATCGCGTACCCCACGAGTTACTGGCCGACCACGAAGGACCGACCCGGCCGCGGGCGCAACTCGTCGTCCTACAGGGCCACGTCGCAGAGCCTGAGTGCCGGTGAATCGGACCTGACTCTCGACTTCGGCACGGTGCGGCGGACCGTCAGGATGCTCCCCGCAACCCGGTGACACCCGGGGAGAGGATGCATGAGCCGGCGCCCGCAACGGCGCGGACATACTGACGGTGATGAAGAGAGGTTTCCTCCTGGCGGCCTGCCTTGCTCTCGCCGCGTGCGGCGGCGGTGACAAGCCCGCGGCGCGGCCCATGACACCGGAGGAGGCTTCGCGGCTCGCCGAGACGATGTTCCTCAACCACCGTGAGGGCAGGGCGACGTTCGAGGCGGCCACGCTCACGGAGCCGGGTGGGTCACGGCTCAGGCTCGCGGGAACCGTCGACTGGTCCGCCCGTTCGGGGGCGGCGCGCGTCGTCGTCGACGGCGGCACCGGCACGCTCGCAGCCGTTGCCTGGGGCAGCGAGACGGTCGCCGAGAGGAGGCCCGTCCACGACGGGCTGCTCGCGGGGCTGGGGCTTCCCCAGGGCGCGTGGATCGGCAGGCCGGTGGACCAGCGCCGCCGCATCGACCAGGTCATTGCCGTGGTGACGGGCCTTGCCGCGACCAGGCCGGAGAATGCGGTGCTCATCCAGCAGCAGGCAGGCTCGACCTTCCTGCGCAGTGACACGCTGCGAGGGACGGAAGTCGAGGTCGTCCGCTACGGGGAACGCTCCATCTACTGGATCGACCCGGTGAGCGGGAGGATGCTCAGGTTCGAGGGCAACAACTCCGCGGGGACACTGCCCGTCGTCGTCGACTTCGGACAGGAGATCGCCGACCAGGTCGTGCCGCCCACCGGCGCGGAGGTGGTGGACGTGGGGACCAAGCCCGATCTCGCCGCGCTCCTCGAGGGTCTCTGACCTTCTGTCAGCCCGCCGACCGTGCGGGCACCGCGGTGTCGGGGCGGCTGGTGAGCCACGCACCGCAGATGACCACGAGCATGCCGATGACCGCGAGGACCGTCACCTTCTCGTCGCGGAAGATGACGCCGAGGAACGTGGCGACGATGGGCGTGAAGAACACTCCGATGACGCCGCGCACCGCGCCGGCACGCACCATCAGCATCCCGTAGAGCACGTACGCCAGACCGGTGCCGAGCGCACCCAGCACCATCAGGGCGAGGAGCGCCGACCACGCGAAGTCGCTGTCGGCGAACGCGGGGATGCCGAGCGGCAGCGAGAAGAGGAGCGCGAAGAGTTCCTGCCACAGCAGCACCGTGAGCGTCCCGTACTTCACCTGCATCTCGCGCGAGAGGATGCTCGTGAAGGCGTAGCAGCACGTGGCGAAGAGGAGGAAGAGGACACCGTGCACCGAGGCCCCCTTGCCGTCACCGACAGACCCGAAGGAGATCAGTGCGATGCCGACGAACCCGACGAACACCGCGATCACCCTCTTTCTCGACGGCACCGTGCGCGTGAGGACCGCGGCCGCGAGCACCGTGGTGACGGGGATCGAACCGTTGATCATCCCCGTGACGGACGAGGCGACCGACTTCTCCGCCAGCGGGTACAGGTAGAAGGGGACCGTCATCGCGACGAACCCGAGGAGGGCCACCTTCCGGACGTCCTCCCTGTCGATGCGCTTCCTGGCCGCGGGCACGCAGGCCAGCGCCAGAGCCCCGAATGCCAGCCGCGCCACGGGCACGACACCCGTGGCGACGTGGTCGATCGCGATGGCGATGAAGAGGAAGGACGCACCCCACGTGAGGGCGACCCCCGCCGTCATGGCCCACTCGGCGGGCCCGAAACCGTGCTGTGTGTCCCTGCCGAGATGAGTTCTGTCCACGGCTGACCAGTCTTGCCGTTCGCCCAGTCCCGCCGGCGGTCCGTTTCGTTATTCTCGGCGATACCGACGAGGGGGTGCACGGCATGGCCGAGAATCACGACGCAATCGACGACCTGATGGTGGAACAGAGGAAGTTCCCCCCGTCAGAGGCGTTCAAGAAGGACGCACTCGTCGTCGGCACTCACCTCTACGACGAGGCGAACCAGGACTACCAGGGCTTCTGGGCCCGCCAGGCGGGCGAACTCGTCGAGTGGTCGAAGCCGTGGCACACGATCTGTGAGTGGGACCTGCCGTTCAGCAAGTGGTTCACGGGCGGGGAGCTGAACGTGTCGTGGAACTGCCTGGACCGGCACGTCCTCGCGGGCAAGGGCGACAAGGTCGCCTTCCACTTCGAGGGCGAGCCGGGTGACACGCGCACCGTCACCTACGCGGAGCTCCTCGCCGAGGTGCAGAAGTTCGCGAACGTCCTGAAGGGGCTCGGGGTCCAGAAGGGCGACCGCATCAACATCTACCTGCCGATGATCCCCGAGGCGGCCGTGGCGATGCTCGCGTGCGCCCGCATCGGGGCGGCGCACTCCGTGGTCTTCGGCGGGTTCTCCTCCCAGGCCCTCGCGGACCGCATCAACGACGCCGAGGCGAAGGTCCTCATCACCGCGGACGGCGGATGGCGGCGCGGCGAGGTCTTCCCGCTGAAGAAGCAGGCGGACGAGTCGCTCGAGTCCACGCCCTCCATCGAGAGCGTGGTGGTGGTGCGCCGCGGCGGCAACGCCGTGGAGATGAAGCAGGGCCGCGACCACTGGTACCACGACCTCATGGCGGCAGCCGACCCCGTGTGCCCCGCGGAGCCGATGGATGCCGAGCAGCTCCTCTTCCTGCTGTACACCTCCGGCACCACCGGCAAGCCGAAGGGCATCATGCACACCACCGGCGGTTACCTCACGCACGTGACGTACACGCACAGGTACGTCTTCGACCTGCACCCCGACACCGACATCTACTGGTGCACCGCCGACGTCGGCTGGATCACCGGGCACAGCTACATCGTCTACGGCCCGCTCTCGAACGGGGCGACACAGGTGATGTACGAGGGCGTGCCGAACTTCCCCGGCAACGACCGCATGTGGTCGATCATCGAGAAGTACGGGGTCACCATCTTCTACACGGCGCCCACGGCGATCCGCACGTTCATGAAGTGGGGAGTGGAGGAGCCGGCGAAGCACGACCTCTCGTCCCTGCGCCTGCTCGGCAGCGTGGGCGAGCCGATCAACCCCGAGGCGTGGATGTGGTACGCCGAGAACATCGGCCGCAACAACTGCCCGATCGTTGACACCTGGTGGCAGACGGAGACCGGCGGCATCATGATCTCGCCGCTGCCCGGCGCCACCACGACCAAGCCCGGCTCCGCCACGTTCCCCCTGCCGGGCGTGAACGCAGAACTGGTGGATGACGCCGGCAGGCAGGTCACGAAGGGCGGCGGCTACCTCACCCTCACCACGCCGTGGCCGGGAATGCTGCGCGGCATCTGGAAGGACCCCGAGCGCTACAGGGACGCCTACTGGAGCCGCTTCGAGGGCCGTTACTTCGCCGGTGACGGCGCGAAGCTGG
>CAZZFB010000108.1:0-4531 GCA_964653385.1 uncultured Bifidobacterium sp.
ATCTCGGCGCCCTTGTCCTCCTGCAGGAAGTGCCCGCCGCCCTGGATCGTCACGTGGGGCTGGCCCTTCGCGCCGGGCACCCTCTCCTGGAACGTCCTGTCGCCGCCCGCGGTGATCGGGTCGCCGTCGCTGAACGTGGTGAGGAGCGGCTTCGTCCACGAGCCGAGCACATCCCACGCCGCGCGGTTCGCCGCACCTGACGGGTCGTCGGGGGCCGTTGGCACCAGCGAGGGGAAGATGCGCGAGCCGGCCTTGTGGATCTCCTCGGGGAACGGCGCGTCGTACGCGGCGACGACCGCGGGGTCGAGCGGCTTGGTCGCGCACGCCGCCTCCACCATCCTGCCGATGTGCCATTCCTTGGCTGTCTGGCTGTACCTCTGCCACGCCATGAAGGCATCACCCGGCGGGCGGTCGCCGGTGGGGAGGCCGGTGTTGCCCACCACGATTCGCGAGAAGCGGTCCGGGTTCGCGGTCACCATGCGCAGCCCCACGAGGCCGCCCCAGTCCTGCCCGAAGAACGTCATCGGCCCGAAGTCGTGCTGTGACAGCCACTCGTTCATCCACGTCACGAACCGTTCGTAGGTGTAGTCGGACATCTGCGTCGGCTTGTCGCTGCGGCCGAACCCCGGAAGGTCCGGCACGATCACTCGGTGACCCGCCGCGACGAACACGGGCACCATGTGGCGGTAGAGGTAGCCCCAGCTGGGCTCGCCGTGGAGGAGGAGCAACGTCTCGGCGGCGTCAGCCGGTCCCTCGTCGATGTGGTGGATGCGGATGCGCGCGCCGCTGCCGTCGGCGGCGTCGACCTCCGTGTAGCGGGGCGCGAACGGCCAGCCGGGCAGGTTGGCGAAACGGTCATCGGGTGTGCGGACGATCTCCATGCCCTGACCCTAGGCACGCACCTGCCCGGGCCTTCCGAGTGGGCCGTGTTCGCCGTGGCACAATCTGCGTCATGAGCAACGCCTTCCCGCCCCCGCCACCCCCGCCGTCGCGCGGGTTCGGCGGCTCATTCGTCCCGTCCGGAGCCCCGGGGGCGGTGGTGCCCGTCTCGGTGGGCACGCGGGTAGGCGCGAGCCTCCTGGACGCGCTCCTCTTCATGGTGACTCTCGGCATCGGCTGGATCATCTGGTCCGTGGTGCTCCTGCAGCAGTCCACGTCGCCGGCGAAGAAGATGATGGGTCTGGTCATCGTGGACGTGAACACCGGGGCACCCGCCACCATGACCCAGATGGTCCTGCGGGAGATCGTGGGCAAGTGGGTGCTCGGCTCGGTCGCCGGTGTGGTCGCCCTGGCCAGCTTCGTGATGCTGTTCGTGACCCCGAACCGCCAGGCGGTGTGGGACTACATCGGGACCTCCACGGTGGTCCGCCGCCCCTAGGGCCCCGGAGCCCGGTCGCCCAGCCGAGGGTTCCCGCGGAATTGGGGGTTGCGGGGTCTGCCCGGGCCGTGGCAGACTTTGACCCGTGAGCAGTGAGATCCGTGCCCTGGCCGTCGAGGTAGTACTCGCCTAGGCGCACGCGTTCACATATTCACGCGTCCCAGACCACCCATTTTCGGGTGGTTTTTTCGTTTCCGGGGGCAATTTCGCCCCGTTTTGCCCATTCAATAGACACCCGCCCAGAAAGAACCAGGAGTCCAGATGTCAGCGAAAGAGACACTGACCGGAGCAGAAGCACTGATCCGCTCCCTCGAATTGGAGAACGTGGAGGTCATGTTCGGCCTCCCCGGGGGCTGCATCCTGCCCGCCTACGACCCGTTGCTGAAGTCCAGCATCCGTCACGTCCTCGTGCGCCACGAGCAGGGCGCAGGTCACATGGCCCAGGGTTACGCCCACGTCACGGGCCGCCCGGGCGTGGCCATGGTGACGTCCGGCCCTGCCGCCACCAACATGGTGACCCCCCTCTGCGACGCGTTCATGGACTCGATCCCCATGGTCTGCATCACCGGCCAGGTCTCCACGACCGCCATCGGCACCGACGCATTCCAGGAGTGCGACACGGTGGGCATCACCCGCAGCGTCACCAAGCACAACGAACTCATCATGCACCCCGACGACATCCCGCTCGCGGTGCGCCAGGCGTTCCACATCGCCACCACAGGCCGCCCCGGCCCGGTCCTGCTCGACCTCCCGAAGGACGTCCTGCAGACCACGATGACGTGGCACTGGCCGACCGACGAGGAGGTGCTCGAGTCGCTGCCGGGCTACCGCCCGACGGTCAAGGGCCACCCGCGCATGATCAAGGAGGCGGCGAAGCTGCTCCTCGCATCGGAGCGCCCCGTGCTGTACCTGGGCGGCGGCGTGCTGAAGGCCCGTGCCGCCGACGCGGTGCGCGAGCTCGCCGAGCTGTTGAAGACGCCGGTCGTCACCACGCTCATGGCGCGCGGCGCGTTCCCCGACGACCACGAGCTCTGCTACGGCATGCCCGGCATGCACGGCACCGCCACCGCTATCACCGCGATGCAGAAGGCCGACCTGCTGTGCGCGCTCGGCGCGCGCTTCGACGACCGCGTGACCGGCAAGGTCGCCACGTTCGCACCGGACGCGAAGATCATCCACGTCGACATCGACCCCGCCGAGCAGGGCAAGGTCCGCAAGCCGGACGTGCCGATCGTCGGCGACTGCCGCCTCATCGTGGAGGAGATCGTGAAGGCCGTGAAGGAGCTCCTCGCCGAGGGCACCGCGCAGGCCGACATCTCGCCGTGGCGCAGCCGCGTGAACGGCTGGAAGGAGCAGTTCCCGCTGACGTACGACGCATCGGAGCCCGGTGCGCGCCTGAAGCCGCAGTTCTGCCTGGAGAAGCTGCGCGACGCGGCGCCGGAGGACACGATCCTCGTGGCGGGCGTCGGCCAGCACCAGATGTGGGCGAGCCTCTTCTGGAACTTCACGAAGCCGTACACCTGGGTGAACTCGGGCGGTCTCGGCACCATGGGCTTCTCCGTGCCCGCCGCGATCGGCGCGAAGGCAGCGCGGCCCGAGGCCACGGTGTGGGCGATCGACGGCGACGGCTGCTTCCAGATGACCGCGCAGGAGCTCGTCACGGCCACCACCGAGGGCATCCACGTGAAGATCGCGATCCTCAACAACACGTACCTCGGCATGGTCCGCCAGTGGCAGGAGATGTTCTACGGCGAGCGCTACTCCGAGGTCGACCTGTCCGGCTGCCCGGACTTCGTGAAGTGGGCGGAGGCCATGGGGTGCGTCGGCATCCGCGTGGAGTCCCCCGAGGAGATCGACGCCGCCATCGAGAAGGCGAACAGCATCAACGACCGCAGCGTCGTGGTCGAGTTCCGCGTGGAGGAGTTCGAGAAGGTGTTCCCCATGGTCCCGGCCGGGGCGAGCAACGACGACGTCCTCCTGCACCCCACGCAGGAGAACCGCAGGGAGTACCTCAAGTGACGATCAACGCGAACAACCCGTACGGCGATTCCCGCAATCACCACATCCTGTCCGTTCTCGTGCAGAACCGGCCCGGCGTGCTCGCGCGCGTGGCCGGCCTGTTCGCGCGCCGCGGCTACAACATCTTCTCCCTCGCCGTCGCACCGACGGAGGACGAGGACTACAGCCGCATCACGATCGTCGTCGACATCTCTGCGACGCCGCTCGAGCAGATCGTGAAGCAGCTGTTCAAGCTGATCGACGTCGTGCGCATCACCGAGCTCGACCCGAAGAAGTCGGTCGAGCGCGAGCTGATGGTCGCCACGGTGCGGGCGGACAGCGAGAGCCGCGGCCAGGTGGTCGAGCTCGCGAACATCTTCGAGGCCAAGGTCCTCGCCGTCGGTCCCGACGCGATGACCGTGTCCCTGGACGGCAATCCCGAGAAACTCGACGATTTTGAGGAATTGCTGAAGGGCTATGGCATCGTGGAGAGCCAACGAACCGGGCGGGTGGCGCTGCCCAAACTGGACCGCGAGGCACGGCCCCGCGCACTCAAGGGAAAGGCAAGCTGATGGCAGCACAGATGTACTACGAGAAGGACGCGGACCCCGCGCTCATCCGTTCCAAGAAGGTCGCGATCATCGGGTACGGCTCGCAGGGCCACGCCCACGCGCTCAACCTGAAGGACTCCGGCGTGCAGGTCGTCGTCGGCCTCCGCGAGGGCTCGTCCTCGCGCGCCAAGGCCGAGGCCGCCGGCCTCACCGTGAAGACGATCGCCGAGGCGGCGAAGTGGGCCGACGTGGTCATGATGACCATGCCGGACACCGAGCAGAAGCAGACCTACACGGAGTCGATCAAGCGCTACATGAAGCCGGGCAAGGCGCTCGCCTTCGCGCACGGTTTCAACATCCGCTTCAAGCGCATCCGTCCCCCGAAGGGCGTGGACGTGATCATGATCGCCCCGAAGGGCCCTGGTCACCTGGTGCGCCGCACCTACACCGAGGGCGGCGGCGTGCCGGCGCTCATCGCGGTGGAGCAGGACGCGACCGGCCAGGCGAAGGACCTCGCCCTCTCGTACGCCGAGGCAATCGGCGGCGCGCGCTCGGGCGTCATCGAGACCACGTTCACCGAGGAGACCGAGACCGACCTGTTCGG
>CAZZFB010000109.1:0-4509 GCA_964653385.1 uncultured Bifidobacterium sp.
CTTGACATCATCGTGACGGGTCCTGCCACGACGGCGCCGCCGGTGGGCCAGTCGGAGATCTCGCGTGTGACGACCCCGACGTTCGCGCCGGGCTCGGGGGCCAAGCCGGCGGCCACCACGACGACGACGTCCACGACCCTGCCGGACAATGCGGGCGGCACGGTCCCGCCCGAGGCGCCCGATGTCGACGAGGTCGGGGCCGGGGAGGCCGCGGTGCGCGTGGGGGAGCGGTCAGAGACCGCCTCTGTGGAGCGTGTCGACAACCAGCTGGTGGTGACCGCCGGGGAGATGAGCGCGGTCGTGGCCGGGGTGGACAGCCTGGGCCGGGTGTCGACCCTTGACGGTGAGGGCAACGTGCGTCTGCAGGCGGGGGACAAGATCCGTGTCTCGTTGTCGGGGTTCGAGCCGGAGTCGCCGGTGGAGGCCTGGATGTTCTCGACCCCGGTGCTGCTCGGGTCGTCGGTGACGTCGGCGTCGGGGACCCTGTCTGCGACCTATGTGGTGCCCGAGGGCCTGGACGAGGGTGTGCACAGGGTCGCGGTGGTGGCGCGCGGCGACGGTGACGAGCCGGTCACGTTCACTGTGGGTGTGCTGGTGGGTGACTGGACGAAGGAGTCGAACCTGGCGTTGTGGTTGCTGGTGACGCCGCTCGTGTTGGCGATCGTGGGTGCGTTGGTGCTGCCCGCGACCCGCCGGCGCCGCAGGAGCACCGCCGCCTAGTTGCGCCCGCCCTCGAGCAGGGACGACAGCTCCTCGATGAGCTCGCGCTGGGTCCCGCTCTCCGGGCCGGCCATCGGCCTGTGCGAGCGCACGCGGTCGATGGCGTCGTGCATGTCCATGCCGAGCACCATCAGCACGCCGGTTGCGGTGGTGCCGGCGCGGCCGATGCCGGCGGCGCAGTGCACCACGAGGTTGCGGCCCCTCAGCAGCATCGAGGAGAGCCGCTCGTAGAGACCGTGGGCCTCCTCCAGCACGGGTGCGGTCAGGTCGGGGATCGGGAACCAGGTGGCATGGGTGCCGGCGTGCCGCTCCAGCCATTCCACGTACGGGTCGTAGCGGCCCTCGAGCTCGAACCTCTCGACCAGGCACACCACGTGTGCGTCGCCGCAGCTTGATCTCACGGTGTCGGTGTCGGGGGCGATGTGGTGCTTGCCGCACAGCCACAGCCGTCCCGTGGCCCCGAGGTCGGCGACCGGTATCTCGTGGATGCCGCCCGTGGTGTTGAAGGTCATGTCCGTCACGGTCGTTTCCTCAGGTGTTCAGGGGCTTGGCGAGGCGGAGCGACGCGAGCTCACCGGGTGCGGCCAGGCCCTGCAGCGCCAGGTCGTAGTCGGGGATCTCGTACACGAGGCCGTCGTCGGTGATCATCACGAACCGGTCGAGGCGCGCGAGGAACGTGCGGTCGTGGCTGACCGCGATGACGGTCCCCTCGAACCCGTCGAGGGCCTGCTCGAGTGCCTCGCTCGACTCGATGTCGAGGTTGTCGGTGGGCTCGTCGAGCAGCAGCACGTTGTGGCCGGCGAGCTCCAGCATCAGGATCTCGAGACGCGCCTTCTGGCCGCCCGAGAGCGTCTGGAACTCCTGGCGGGCCTGGTTGCGCAGCCCGTAGCGCGCGAGTGCGGCCATGGACTTCTCCTCCTCGACCAGCCTGTCGCGCACGATGTCGATGCACTGCCGGCCCTTGAACTCGGGCCTGTCGTGCACCTGGGTGAACATGCCGACGCTCGTGCGCGGGCCGAACGTGATGCCGGGCATCTCCCGCGCCGAGGCCTCCATGACCGCGGAGAGGAGGTGCGTCTTGCCGGTGCCGTTCGGGCCGATGAGCCCGAGCCGTTCGCCGAAGTGGATCTCGTCGCTGAAGGGGAGGAACAGGTCGTCGATGCCGACGGAATCGAACTTGACGACGCGGCGCGCGCTGTCCGCGCCGCGGAACCGCACGTGGATCTGCTGGTCCGGCACGGGCGGCGGCGGCGGGCCGGCCTTCACGAACTTCTCCCAGCGAGTCTCGGCCGCGTTCGCCTTGGTGGCGTTCTTGAAGTTCTGCGCCGCGCGCTGCTTCATGATCTTCATGTGGTGGAAGAGGCGGCGCTCCTCGTCGTTCCACTGCTTGAGAGCGTCGCCCAGTTGCTCCTGGCGCGCCGCGCGCGCCTCCGGGTAGGTGCGGTAGGAGCCACCGTGCACCCAGCACCCCGACCCCTCGACCGTGACCACCTTCGTGGCGACCTTCTCCAGCAGCGCACGATCGTGGCTGACCATGAGAATCGTGGACTTGCATGCGTTCAGCTGCTCCTCCAGCCAGTGGCGGGTGGGGATGTCCAGGTAGTTGTCCGGCTCGTCGAGAAGCAGCACGTCGGCACCGCTGTTCAGCAGCAAGTCGAGCACCAGGCGCTTGCGCTCGCCGCCGGACAGCTCCGACACGAGTCGCGTCGCGAAGTCCGTCACCTGGGTCTTCACGCTGCGCTGTGCCGCCGCGGCCCACTGCGTCTCCAGGTCGTAGCCGCCGAGGTCACCCCACACGGCCAGCCGCTCGGCGTACTCCATTCCGTCGTCCTCGCCGGACATCATCCGCTTCTCGGAGGCCACGAGCGCACGGCCCGCGTCGCGCAGCGCGGCGGGTGCAACCTCGATCAGCATCTCGCGCAGGGTGTCGTCAGGACGCGACATGCCGACGTCCTGGGTCATGGTGAGGAAGTTGCCGCCGATGGCGAACTCGCCGTCATCGGGCTCGTAGGTGCCCGAGAGGATGCGCAGGATCGTGGACTTGCCGACGCCGTTCGCACCCACCAGCACGGCATGCTCGCCGGGGGAGACCGTGAAGGACACGTCGAAGAACAACTGGTCGGCCCCCGGGTGGCCGAAGGCCAGGTCGGAGACGACGATCGAGGACATGGCCCTTGATTCTCGCGGGAACCGATCACGAAACCGCAGGCTCTCGAACAGGCAACAGTCAATGACTTTGCCTATACTTCGGGGACTTATGGGTGCAGCAAACTCGCTCTCCGGCTTCGTGGCGAGATCGAAGCCCAACGCAGCAAGGGTTCTGCTCTCTGCCGTCTTGCTGGCGGCTAGTGCGTCGATCTCGGGTTTCTCGCATCACGCACGCGCGGCTGGCAGCGTCATCTTCTCCGACGACTTCAACGGCTACAGCTCATCCTCGGGCGTAGGGACCCAGGTGAGCACCTCGCTCAGGCTGAAGGCGTTCGGCACGCTCCCGGGCTGGACCGCGACCGGCACGAACGTCGTCCACGCCGTGGACCTGGATGCCTCAGCCGCCACCAACTGGGCGTACACGTCGTATAACAACAACACGATCGTGCAGCAGGCCGGAATCGCGGCCAACACGAACGGATCGAAGTACACGGTCACTTTCGACATCGGTCCGTCCGTGTACGAGAACTCGGGACAGGTGACGCGGAGTGCGGACGGATTTGTGGTGAGTGTGCTGCGGGCTGACGGGTCGACTCTTGCATCGAGCAACCAGCTCAGCGGGACCTGGGACTGGTCGACGGGCGCCCAGAGTCTCACAACGCGTTCGTTCTCGTACACGGGCGACGGTTCCGGGAACGTCAAGTTGAGGTTTGCCCCCATAAACGTCGCAGACCGTTTCAGCGGTGCAATCGACAATGTGTCGGTCCGCAACGGTGACGACTGCGATCCGTCAGTGTCGACGGTCGGGTCGGACACCGTCGCGGTTTTCTCGACCATCGGCACCTGCACATGGACAGTTCCAATGGGTGTTTCCGCGGTGCGGTCGCTAGTCGTGGGCGGTGGCGGCGGTGGCGGTGGCGGTGGCGGCGGAGCGGGCGGACTTGTTGCCACAGCATCCACTTCAGTGCTGGCGGGTTCGACCGTGTCAGTCACCGTTGGCCGCGGCGGGAACGGGGCATCGAAGACCGGCAGCACGATCACCGCGGGCTCGGACGGCGGCAACTCGTCCTTCGGGGCCATCACCGGTGATGGCGGCGGCGGTGGCGCGGGTGCGCAAGGTGCAGGACGCGCAGGCGGTTCGAGCGGCGGCTCAGGCCAGGACACGACAGCAGCTGCAGGAGCCGCCTCACAGGGGTTCGCCGGGGGAGACGGTTTGAGCTCGGCCTGGTGCACCGGTGCGAGCGGTGGCGGCGGAGCGGGTTCTGCCGGGCTCAAGGGAATCACGCAGTGCTCCCCCCAGATTGCCTACGGCGGCAACGGTGGTGCCGGAACAACGAGCAACATCACCGGGTCTTCGGTCGGCTACGCGGGTGGTGGTGGCGGCGGTGCGAACAACAATTCCACCGCGACTGCGGAGCGCGGCTGGGGCGGCGGTGCACAGAACAACTCGTTCGGGGCCGGGGACGGCTCCAACTCCAACACCGGTGTCGGTGGTTCGGCCACCCCCGGCACGGGCAGCGGCGGTGGCGGCGGCGACTGGGAGGGCGGCGGAGGCAACGGTGCATCAGGGGTGGTCGTGCTCCGGTGGTTGACCTACGTCCCGACCACGACCGCGGCCCCCACAACCACCGTGCCGGCAAC
>CAZZFB010000110.1:0-4472 GCA_964653385.1 uncultured Bifidobacterium sp.
AGGACATCGCGGACATCGAGGTGGCCCGGGAGTGCGGTGCGGAGATCGTGGCGATCTCCTTCGTCCAGCATCCCGACGACGTGACACGGGTGCGCGCCATGGTGGGTCCCGAGATGCTCGTCATCGCGAAGATAGAGCGGCCGCAGGCCCTCGAGCGCCTCGAGGCGATCTGTCGTGTGAGCGACGGGGTGATGGCGGCACGCGGCGACCTGGGGGTGGAGCTGCCCTACGAGGAGCTGCCCACGTCCCAGCACACGATCGCGCTGACGGCGCTCCGGATGGGGATCATCAGCATCTGTGCCACCGAGATGCTCGAGTCGATGATCGGCTCGAGCCGGCCGACGCGCGCCGAGGTTGCCGACGTGAGTGCGGCCGTCCGCGACGGTTTCGATGCCGTGATGCTCTCGGCGGAGTCCGCGGTGGGGCACAACCCGCCGCTCGCAGTGCGTTCGATGGGGAGCATCTGCGAGGTCGCCGAGCGGACCACCGTCCTGCCGAACCACTTCGCGGACGAGAACCCGGAGACTGCGGCCGTCACGGCCGCGGCGGCGGCACTCGCGAAGCGGACGGGTGCCGACTGGATCCTCTCTCTCACGTACACGGGCTACTCGGCCCGCCTCCTCGCGGCATGCCGACCGTCGGCGCCGATCGTCGCCGTGACGCCGGACGAGGCGGTCGCCAGGCGCCTGCGCGCCGCGTGGGGCGTGTACCCGATCGTGAGCCGGCGTGACCACTCGATGACGCGGGCCATCGAGGAGGGCCTGGCCGCGGCGCGAGCCCACGGACATGTCCGCAGCGGCCAGCGACTCGTCATCTGTGCCTCGCGCACGAGCCCCAGGTCCGACGCCGACACCCTGCTGCTCCACGTGGAGCCCTGAGTCAGGCCATCGGCCGCAGGTGCCGGTGGAAGAACAGGAAGTACAGGGTGGACAGCAACATCAACGCGCCGCACGCCGAGAACACGAGGGGGACGGAGTCGATTCGCCTGGCCAGGAATCCCACGAGGAGCGCTCCTGCCGGTGCGAGGCCGGACATCAGCAGCGACTGGATGGCCATGACCCTGCCCATCACCTGGGGAGGCGTGTTGTTCTGAATGAGCGTCTGGTTGAGGTTCATGTAGAAACCCCCGCCGAGGCCCCACATGAACAGGAAGAGGGCCATGGTGGCGATGCTGAACGACTGGCCGAGCAGCACCTGGACAGTCGAGCCCCAGCAGAGACCGCACATGAACCAGAGACCCTTCTGGCGGATGATGTGGTTCCAGCGCATGATTCCGAGCGAGGTCAGGAGCTGGCCGACGCCGAGGAGCGCGAAAATGAGGGTGGTCTGGCTGGCCGATGCGCCGACCTCCTCCTTGGCCAGCTGCGGGCCGAGGACGATCCACGGGCTCATCATGAAGAGCACCGAGCACCCGAGCAGAACGAAGAACGAACGGACCGCACGGTCCTGGCGGATGAAGGTGATGCCGCCGAGGATCTCGTTGCGGAGCCGCTTGCGCTCCGTGTTGTGGGACGGCGGCAGCTCGAGGGGCAGGAGGGCGAGCAGCCCGACTGCGTAGAGGAAGGCCTGGAACCAGAAGGCTCCCTGGATTCCCCAGGCCCTAATCATGGGGCCTGCCGTTGCCGGGCCGATTATGAGGGCGATGTTGTTCCCGATCGTGCTGATGGCAATCGCACCGACCAGTTGCTCCCGCGGGACGAGAGTGGGCACGATCGCCGACCGCACCGGCGTGCCGAGCGCGATGAAGACGCCGCTCGCGAAGCTGCACCCGACGGCCCACGGGATGGTGATGAGATCGGCCGAGACGAGGGCCGCTGTGGCCGCGGCCGTCACCAGGGCACCGACCTGGCTGGTGATGAGGATCGCCCGCCTGTTGAAGTGGTCCGATAGGACCCCGACCGGCAGCGAGATGAGGAGGGCGGGGATGCCCATGACGAACAGGATGAGTCCGCTCGCGTCGGAACGGGCCCCGAGCCCGAGCGCCAGCCACACGAACGCGAAGCGCTGAGTGCTCTGCACGAGAGTGAAGAGGAAGCTGTTGCTCCAGAGCAGCCTGAACGGTCGGATCGCGAGCAACTGGCCCGCACTGATGCTCCCCGTCGCCGTCACCCGTCCATCGTTCCACACGACGGCTCTGCGGGGTGCGTCAGAGGCACGAGTACAGGGCCTCGATGAGCGCTTTGTTGCGCGGGTTCTGCCATCGCGGGCCCATCTGGTTCATGACGTATCCGAACGACACTCCTGCGGACGGGTCGCAGAAACCCACCGAACCTCCGGCTCCGTAGTGCCCGAAGGCAGCGGGGCTCGGGCCGAAGCCCCGCTCGGGGATGGGGATCTGGACGCCGTTCCCGAAGCGCGAATTGCGATCGAGGACCACGTCGCGCCCGTTGGACGTCTCGGTGACGATCCCGCGCATGCCGCTCTCGCTGAGCAGCTTCCCCCCGCCGTCCGCGAGCTCCCTGTAGACGCGCTCGATGCCGCGTGCCGTGGCATGGGTGTTGGTGCTGGGGATCTCCGCCCGGCGCCACTCGGGTGTGTTCACCGTGCCGCCACCTGACGTGCCGATCGGGTTGTTGTACGTGTTGAAGGCGAGCAGCTGGGTTTCGTCGAAGCCCGATGTGTCCGTCGGTTGCGTGATGCCGCCGGCCGGCCACTCGAACTCCGCGACGCGGTGGTGCTCGCTGTCGGGGAGGCCGAGGTGCACGTCGGCCCCGAGCCCCTGCAGGAACATCTCCCTGAAGTGGCCGCCGACCGTCGTTCCCGTGGCCCGGCGCACGATCTCGCCCACGAGGAAGCCGAACGTGTTGACGTGGTAGCCGTGAGCAGACCCCGGGCGCCACCAGGGCTCCGTCCGGGCCAGTTCCGCGCACATGAGGTCCCAGTCGTACATCGACAGGGGAGGCAAGGTGCGCCGCACCGCCGGGAGTCCTGCGCGGTGCCCCAGGAGGTCGGAGAGCGTCAGGTTCTCCTTGCCGTGGCCGGCAAGACCGGGCCAGGCGGCCGACGCGCGCATCCCGTAGGTGAGTTCGCCGTGGTCCACGAGCACCGCCGTGACGACGGCCGTGAGGCCCTTGCCCACACTGAAGGCGTTGACGAGGGTGTCGGGCTGCCATTCCCTGTCCCGCGCCGGGCTGGCAAAGCCTCCCCAGAGGTCCACCACGGTCCGACCGCCGATGCTGACGCACACGGCGGCGCCGATCTCGTTGTGCTCGACGAAATTGTTCGTGAACGCACGGAGGACCGGCTCGAAGCCTGGTTCCGTGCGGCCCCCGAGGGGCAGCGAGGCGGTCAGAGTGCCGACTTCTCCAGGATGTGCACGCCGCACGCGGAGCCGAGGCCGATGACGTGGGCGAGGCCCACCTTCGCGCCCTCGATCTGGCGGTCGCCCGCCTCGCCGCGGAGGTGGTGGCAGACCTCCCAGATGTTCGCGATTCCCGTGGCCGCGATCGGGTGGCCCTTCGACTCGAGGCCGCCGGAGACGTTCACCGGGGTCTTCCCGGTGCGCCAGGTGGCGCCCGAGTTGAAGAAGTCGACGGCGCCGCCCTCCTCGCAGAGCATCAGGTTGTCGTAGTGCACGAGCTCGGCGGTGGCGAAGCAGTCGTGGAGCTCGACCAGGTTGAGGTCCTCCGGGCCGACGCCGGCCTGCTCGTAGGCCTTCTTGGCCGCGATGCGGGTGAGGGTGTTCACGTCCGGCAGGACCTGGCACGCCTCCTGGTACGGGTCGCTCGTGAGAACGGACGCCGAGACCTTGACCGCACGGCGCTGCTGCTCCTTGGAGAGCGTCTTCAGCTTCTCGCCGCTGACGACGACCGCGGCGGCCGCGCCGTCACAGTTGGCGGAGCACATCGAGCGGGTGTTCGGGTAGGCGATCATCACGTCGTTCATGATCTCGTCGAGCGTCATGCGCTTCTGGTACGCGGCCAGCGGGTTCAGCGTGGAGTGCGCGTGGTTCTTCTCGGCGATCTTGGCGAAGAGCTCGAATGTCGCGCCGCCGTACTTGTGGCCGTACTCCATGCCCACCTGGGCGAACGTGCCGGGCATGTTGTCGGTGCCGATGCGGCCGTCCGTGCCGGTCACCGCGCCGAAACGTCCCGACGGTGTCCACTCCTTCGAGTTCGAGGCAGGGCGCGCACCGAGCAGGCCGACGCCCGCGAGCTTCTCCACACCGACTGCGAGGCCCATGTCGGTCTCGCCCGCCTTGATCGCCATGATGGCAGTGCGCAGCGCGGTTGCGCCGGTGGCGCAGGCGTTCGACACGTTGTACACGGGGATGCCGGTCTGGCCGACCTGCTTCTGGATCTGCTGCCCGATGCCACCCTGGCCCATGAGGCAACCGGCGGCGAGCACGCCCATGTCGGCCATGGACACCCCGGCGTCCTTGAGGGCGCCCATGGCGGCCTCTGCCGCCAGGTCGACCGTGTCCTTGTCCGGGTGCTTCCCGAACTTCGTCATCACGATGCCGAGGATGTAGA
>CAZZFB010000111.1:0-4461 GCA_964653385.1 uncultured Bifidobacterium sp.
TCGTCCGCGAGGGCGCGGCGCACCTCGTCGATCGCGGCGCGGCGGCGGTTGCGGATCGTGCGCGCAGACCAGTTCGACTGCAGCGCGATCGCACCCGAGTTCAGCCCCAGTGCGAACAGCCGCAGCAGCTCGATGTGCTCGCTCGCCACGCCGCGCGACTCCGCCTCGTCCAGCACGAGTGCGATCTCCAGGTCGACGGGCATGGTCGTGACCTCGCGCGACGGCCGGATGCCGTCGAGCTCGGCGGGGATCTCCTTCACCCTGCGCAGGCGCGCCGGGCGCACGAACGCCGCGTACTCCACGTCGCGGGCCAGGTTCGCCGCCACCTTTGCCGGCCGCCGGGCATGCGGGTACGTCTTGATGACCATCCACGACACCGCGAGCACGTCGTCGAGTGCCGCGGGGATGCCGCCCTGGGTGATGCGCCCGCGGCGCTTGGCGATGGCGAACAACGGAGGCAGGATCCGCTGCAGCACGACCCGTGCGGCGAGGTCATCGTGCTCGGCGAGCGCGGCCAGGTGCCAGAGGATGTGGTCGCCGTCGGAGTCGTCCACCGCCTGGCCGAACCCCGCCGCCACCAGCAGGTCGTCCAGGGTCTCGATGCGCCAGTCCACCAGGGCCCACTCGTTGGCGGTGCGCAGCGCCGACCGGCGCCTGTTCATGGAGTCCCACTCGTCCACCAGGGCGCGGCCCGGCCCCGTCTCCACCAGTGTCTTCACGAGCGCATCGGTGCGCACGCGGCTGCGGCGGGGGAGAAGGTGGGAAGGGTGGCCGCACGCGGCGGTTGCCGTGTGGGGTTCGTCGAGTTGTGCTGCACGTGTCATGGCGGCACGGTGCGGAACCGGGCTCACCCGCGGTCCCGCCGCCCGTCTCACCTGCGGTCTCACCCGCCGGGGGTTTTCCTCCCCCGTAGTCCGTGCTGGCGGGCAGGTGCGCCCGGCTGGGCAATACTTCGGGCATGCGCATCACGCTCCCGTCAGGCACCCCCGCAGAGATCCACCGCCACGACAACCCGCGGATGGGTCTGGTCATCGCGTGCGACATCTGGGGCCTGCGCCCCCTCTATGACGACATGGTGCGGGACCTCGCGCAGCGGTGGCAGATGAGCGTGGCCGCGGTGGAGCCGTTCCCCGGCCGCGACCTGCCTGTCGACGACATGGGCCCGCGCGCGGCCGCGATCCCCGGGCTCAGCGACGACGACAACCTGCGCGACCTGGAGGAGGCCGCCGATGCGCTCGGCACGCCGGTCACCGGGCTCATCGGGTACTGCCTCGGCGGGATGTACTGCTTCAAGGCGGCGCGCAGCAGCAGGTTCGCGCGCATCGCGGCGTTCTACGGGATGATCGTGGTGCCGGAGGCGTGGCGCAGCCGCACACAGGGCGAGCCGCTCGCGCACCTCATCAACGGGTACGCCGACAACGTGCTCGCCATCCTCGGCGGCAAGGACCCGTACACGCCGGCGGCGGACATCGACCAGCTGCGTTCCACCGGGGTCACCTGCGTGGTCTACCCGGAGGCCGAGCACGCGTTCGCGCACGACCCCTCGCGGCCCGTGCACAGGCCCGCAGACGCCGCCGATGCGTATTCACGCACGGAGGCGTGGCTGCTCAGCGCACTCGACTGACGGTGATCGTGCGGCGGGCGGCGGTGCGCGCCCTGCCGGGTCGGCTCACTTCGAGCGCAGCTCCAGTGAGTCGCGCTTCTTGATGACGTAGTGACGGTCGTGCTGCTCCAGCCAGCCGAGCTTGATGAAGCTCGCGATGGCCTTGTTCACGCGCTCGCGGGAGGCACCGACCATGCCGGCGAGCTCCTCCTGCGTGACGGGCAGGGTGAAGTCGTCCGCCCCGTTCGACAGCTCCAGCAGCCGCTTCGCGGTGCGGCCGGTGACGTCGAGGAACACGCTGTCGGCGAGCGCGGCGTCCATCGCGCGCAGGCGCGTGACGAGCATCCTCACCACGTTCCACATCAGTTCAGGGTGCGCATCGAGCTGTGCGAGAACGGCGGCGTACGGGATCTCGAGGACTGTTGACGGCTCGATGGCGCGCGCACCCGCGGAGCGCGGTCCCTTGTCGAGCATTCCCATGTCACCGAACAGGTCGCCGTCGTCCATCAACGCCACGACGCTCTCGCGGTGGTCGAACGGGCGGTTGCCGATGGCGATCGCGATGCGGCCCTTCAGCACGACGTAGAGGCTGTCCGGCTCGTCACCGGTCTCGAAGAGAACGTCGCCGCGCACGAGGGTGCGGACGGTGCCCGCACCCGCGATGGAAGAGAGGACATCTGCCGGGGCACCGGCAAAGATTTCGGTGTCCGCGAGGACTTGTTCGTGCGCCATATCTCCGAGACGGTACTACCCTGCGGTCATGGCCGGAGAAGAAAAGGTGTGGACCATCGTCGTCGCGGCGGGTTCGGGCCTCAGATTCGGCAGTGCGAAGCAGTTCGAGCGCCTCGGTGACCGCAGGGTCGTCGACTGGGCAGTCGACGAGGCGCGCAGGCACTCGCTCGGTGTCGTGACCGTCGTCCCTTCCGGGAATGCGAAGGGACCGCACGAGGTTGAGGGCGGCGCCACCAGGTCGGAGTCGGTCCGCCGCGGGCTTGCCGCTGTCCCGGAGGAGGCAACGATCATCCTCGTGCACGATGCCGCGCGCCCGTTCGCGAGCGCATCGGTGTTCCACCGCGTCATCGGAGCGGTCGTCGACGGGGCCGACGCTGCGGTGCCGGGCATTCCCGTCACCGACACCATCAAGCAGGTGAATGAGTCCGACGTGGTCGTGGGCACGCCGCGCCGCGAGACGCTGCGCGCGGTGCAGACCCCGCAGGCCTTCCGCGCATCGTCGCTGCGGCGCGCGCACGCGGCGGGGGGCGAGGGGACCGACGACGCGACGCTCGTGGAGAACAACGGCGGCGAGGTGCGCGTGGTGGAGGGTGAGCACGTGAACCGCAAGATCACCGCCGTCGACGACCTCGAGTGGGCCCGCGCGCACGTGCAGGCGGGCGACAAGGCAGAGGCCTGAGGGACGGCGGCAGTGGACATCCGCGTCGGCCAGGGGTTCGACATCCACCGCTTCGCTGATGCACCGGAGGAGGGACGCGTTCTCGTCCTCGGCGGTGTCACGTTCCCCGGCGAGCGCACGCTCGTGGGCCACAGCGATGCCGACGTCATCGCGCACGCCGCTGCTGACGCACTGCTCGGCGCCGCCGGCATGGGCGACATCGGCCAGCACTACCCGGACACCGACCCCGCGTGGAAGGGCGCCGACTCCCTCGCGATCCTCGCGGACGTGGCGTCACGGCTGCGCGCGGCCGGCTGGACGATCGGCAACATCGACTGCAGCGTGGTGTGCGAGGCACCGCGCATCGCACCGCACCGCGAGGAGATGGCAGGTAGGTTGTCAGCCTCCGCAGGAGCCCCCGTCACGGTGAAGGGCCGCCGCGCGGAGGGTCTCGGTGCCATCGGTCGCGGTGAGGGCATCATGTGCCTGGCGTCCGCGATCATCATCAAGGAGTCCTGACATGGCAGCACGACGCGGCGGAACACCCGCAGGCAGGGGAGGCGCGGCCTCCGGGCGCGGCCGCCACTCCGGCAAGGCCACCCGCGGCGCATCCGCGCGCACGTCGAAGCCGGTCCGCACCGGCGGCCCGCGCCGGATGATCGACGACAAGAAGGGCGTGAAGGCTCCGGTCAAGGACAAGGGCCTCGGCGGCGAGCAGGTGGAGGGCCGCCAGGCCGTGCGTGAGCTCCTCATCGCGCAGCGCCGCAAGGTGCGCGAGATCTGGATGGCCGCCGACATCGACACCGCACCGATCATCGAGGACATCGAGGAGCTTGCCCATGCCCAGCGCGTGACGATCCTGGAGGTGCCGCGCCGCAAGATCGAGGACAAGGCCCGCAGCGAGGCGCCGCAGGGCGTCATCGCGTTCGCCGCGGAGGTGCCCGAGGGAGACCTGGGTGAGATGCTGCGCGGCACGAAGAACGTGCGGCCGTTCCTCGTCGCTGTCGACGGCGTGACCGACCCGGGCAACCTCGGCGCGCTGCTGCGCTGCTGCGACGGCGCCGGTGTGACCGGCGTGATCCTGCCGAAGCACCGCACCGTGCACGTCACCCCCACGGTCGCAAAGGCGGCGGCGGGCGCGGTGGAGCACGTGCCCATGGCGCTCGTCTCCGGCCTGCCCACGGCGATCAACCAGATGAAGGCGAAAGGAATCTGGGTCGTCGGCCTGGACGACGGCGGCAAGGACTCGCTGTTCGACATCGGCAAGCTCGCGGCCGAGGGCATCTGCATCGTGCTCGGTGCGGAGGGCTCCGGCCTGTCGCGGCTGGTCAAGGACCGTTGCGACACCGTGGTGAACATCCCGATGCTCGGCCAGGTGTCCTCGCTGAACGTGTCCGCCGCGGCGGCACTGGCGACCTACGAGGTCGCGCGCGTCCGCCTGCAGAAGTAGGTCACCGCATCTGGAGGA
>CAZZFB010000112.1:0-4349 GCA_964653385.1 uncultured Bifidobacterium sp.
ACAGCAGCGTTGATGTACGCCTCGCGGCGCGGGTCGCCGTCGTAGGTCGTCATCATCGTGTTCATCACGTAACTGACGGCGAGTTGTCGCGAGGGCACGGCGCACGCGACCGAGCCGCCCGCGCCGTCATGGCCGAAACCGCCGGGACCGCCGTAGTTGTTGCGCGTGCTGTCCAGCATGTAGCCCTTGCCGAAGACCGTGGGGTGGCCGAGGATCAGGTCCTTCTCGCCCTCGGGCGTCACGGACTCGGCGGCGAGCCTGCGCGTCTCCTCCGTGATGAGCCGCACCCCGTTCACCTCGCCGATCGTCGCGGCGTAGATCGTGGCGAGTGCCCGGGCGTTGCCGATGCCGTTCGCGCCGGGGATCTGCGCCGCGCGAACCTCCGGCTTGTTGAACGCCCCGGGCCCGAAGGCTCCGTTCAGCGACAGCGCCTTCTCCCCCAGCGAACCGGGACCGCCGTGGTCGAGCATGAACCTCGCGACGTCCGGCGGGAACGACGGGACCGGGTGGGCCATCAGGTGGGCCACACGGTGGTCGTGCTCGGCCGGCAGCCCGATCCAGAACTCCACGCCGAGCGGGCCCGAGATGTTGCGCTGCACGAACTCCCCGATCGACAGGCCGCTGACCCTGCGCACCAGCTCACCCGCGAGCCACCCGTAGGTGAGCGCGTGGTAGCCGTGCGTGCTGCCCGGCTCGAAATGCGGTGCGGTCGCGGCCAGCCGTGACGTGACCGTGTCCCAGTCGAGCGCCTCCCCGAGGGTCATCGGCCCGTCCACGGTGTAGAGGCCCGCGCGGTGCCCGAGTAGCTCGGCGACGGTGATCCCCTCCTTGCCGTGCGCGGCGAACTCGGGCCAGTACCCGGCCACCTTTGCGCCGTAGTCGAGCAGGCCTCGCTCCACGCACATCGCCACGGCGAGCGCGGTGACGCCCTTGGTCGTGCTGAAGACGACCTGCAGCGCATCCGGCCCGTACGGGACCTCGCCGTTCCTGTCGCGGTGGCCGCCCATGACGTCCACCACCAGTTCGCCGCGGTGCACCACCGCGACGCCGGCGCCGCGGTCCTGCCCCGACTCGAGGTTGGCCACGAGGGCGTCGCGCACCGGCTCCCAGCCGGGAGCGACGAAGTCGACGGTCAGCACGGCGGGATCAGGCGTCGATGATGGCGCGGAGCTTCTCGATCTCGCGCACCGGGTCCGGGCCGACCGGGTTGACGGAGAGGACCGTCACGCCCGCCTCCTTGTACGCGGCGACGCGCTCCTTGATGAAGCCCGGCGTGCCCACGAGGTTCGCGTTCAGGATCCACTCGGCCGGGATGTTCGCCGCGGCCTCCTCCTTCTTGCCCTCGAGGTAGAGGTCCTGGATCGCCACGGCCTCCTTCTCGAAGCCGTAGTCGCGGCAGACGTCGTTGTAGAAGTTCTTGCCGCGCGCACCCATGCCGCCCACGTACAGCGCCATGTTGGGCCTCGCGAAGTCGAGGATCTTGGTCTGTGCCTCGCCCGTGAGCTTCTCGTCGATCGCGAGCATGCCGCCGGCGGAGATGTCGAGCTGCCTGCGCGAGGGGTCCCGCTTGGCGAGACCGGCCTTCAGCTGGTCGCCCCAGACGTTGTGGTACTTCTCGGGGTAGAACATGATCGGCAGCCAGCCGTCGGCCATCTCCGCGGTCGCCTCGACGCTCTTGTCCTTCAGCGAGGCCCACCAGACCGGGATGTCCTTGCGGACGGGGTGGTTGATGATCTTCAGCGGCTTGCCGAGCCCGGTGCCCTGGCCGGCCGGCAGCGGCACCTGGACGGTCTTTCCGTCGTAGGAGAGGGCCTCCTCGCGGGCCCACACCTTGCGGCAGACCTCGATGTACTCCTTGATGCGCTGCATCGGCTTCTCGTACGGGATGCCGTGGAAGCCCTCGATCACCTGCGGGCCGGACGCACCGAGGCCGAGGATGAACCGGCCGTCGCTCACGTAGTCGCAGCCAGCGGCCGTCATGGCCATGAGCGCGGCGGAGCGGGAGTACACGTTCACGATGCCTGTGCCGATCTCGACGCGGCTCGTCTTGGCGGCCAGGTACCCGACCTGCGAGATCGCGTCGAAGCTGTACGCCTCGGCCACCCACACCTGGTCGAGACCGGCCTTCTCGAGCGCGACGACACGGTCGACGGCCTCCTTGAATCCACCCGCGTAATTGATGCCCATTGACAGTTTCACCAAGGTCCCCCTTCGACGTTTGCCAAACCCTAGGACGGCGGCGCGCCGCGGCACGATTCGGGCCGTTGCGGCACCGTCCGGCCGCGGCACGGCACTTTTCTGCCGCGGTGCTGGGAGAATGGGGGCATGAGCACCGCAGAACTCAGGCTCCCCGTGCGGGACGGGACCGTCCTGCGGGCCCTGCACCATCCGGCGGCGGGCGCGGCGGGCGGCATCCCGGTCCTCCTCGTGCACGGGCTCGCCTCCAACTGCAGGCTCTGGGACGGGGCGGCACGCCACCTGGCTGGACTCGGGCACGACGTCATCGCTCTCGACCTGCGCGGCCACGGCCGCAGCGACAAGCCCGACCACGGGTACTCGGTGCCGGAGGTGGCCCGGGACGTCGTCGACATCATCGAGATCCTCTCCCGCGACAACCCACCGTGGAGGCGCCCGCTCGTCATCGGGCAGTCATGGGGCGGCAACATCGTCATCGAGATCGCCGCTCGTCACGCGGACGCGGTGAGGGGCGTGGTCGCCGTCGACGGCGGGACGATCGAGTTGAGCAGGGCGTTCCCCGACTGGGAGGAGTGCCGCCGGGCGCTCGCACCGCCGCGCCTGGCCGGCATGGAGTCCGCGCGCCTGCGCGCGTTCGTGCGCGGCGCGCACCGCGACTGGTCCGACGAGGCGATCGAGGGGACCATGGCGAACATGGAGCACTTCGACGACGGCACGATCGCGCCGTGGCTCACGTTCGACCGGCACATCACGGTCCTCCGCGGCCTGTGGGAGCACTCCCCCACGTCGCTCTTCCCGTCGATCGAGGTGCCCGTGATGTTCACGCCTGCCTCACGGACGGACGACGAGATGACCCGCGCGAAGAGAGCCGCGCACGAGCACGCCCTCGGGACGATCCCGCGGTGCCGTGTCGAGTGGTTCGAGCCCGCCGACCACGACCTGCACGCCCAGTTCCCGGGCCGCTTCGCTGACGTGGTCCACGGCGCGGTCGTGGGAGGATTCTTCCCGTGACGGCGCCGCGCATCCTCGCGATCATGGGCAGCGGCGAGACCGCCCCCACCATGGTCAGCACGCACCGCTCCCTCGTGGCCCGTCTCGGGAGCCCCGTCAGGGCCACGGTGATCGACACGCCGTACGGGTTCCAGGAGAACTCGGGCGACCTCGCCGAGCGTGCGGTCACGTACTTCAGGAAGAGCGTGAACATCGACGTCACGGTCGCCGGCCTGCTGCGGCTGCACGGCGACGGCATCGACCCGGTCTCGGTGGAGCGCGGGCTGCGCCACGTGAGCGACGCCGGGTACGTGTTCGCCGGGCCGGGTTCGCCCACTTACGCACTCCGCCAGTGGACGGACACGCCCCTCCGCGGGATTCTCGAGGGCAAGCTCCGTGACGGCGGGATCGTCACGTTCGCATCGGCGGCCGCGCTCACGCTCGGCTCGCACACCGTGCCGGTCTACGAGATCTACAAGGTGGGCGAGGAGCCGAGATGGGAACGCGGTCTCGACCTCCTCGGCGCGGTGGGAATCAACGCAGCCGTCATCCCCCACTACGACAACGCAGAGGGCGGCAACCACGACACCAGGTTCTGCTACCTCGGCGCGACACGGCTCGAGCGGCTCGAGCAGGAACTGCCGGAGGGCCACTTCGTCCTCGGCATCGACGAGCACACGGGTCTCGTGCTGGACCTCGGGTCCGGGGAGGCCACCGTCACGGGGCGCGGGGGCGTGACGATCCGCGTCCGCGGCGCCGAGCGCGTGTTCCCCGCGGGAGAGTCGTTCGGCATCGACCTGCTGCGGCGGCCGGACGAGGCGGGAGGAACGGCACAGGCGCGGTCCGCCACCGTGACCGCCCCGGCGGAGGACGCGCAGGACGGTGCCGGATCGGCCGGCAGCGTGGCGGCGCGCCATGTCGAGGCGTTCCGCACCGCGCTCGGGGCCCGCGACGTGGACGGCGCGGTCCGCGCGGCACTCGCGCTCGAACAGGACGCAGGCGACCTGGCCGGGGCGGACCTTGCCGCCGCACGCGCCGAGCTGAGGTCGATGATCAGTGGGCTCGGCGATGCCGCCGTGGCCGGGATGCAGGACCCGCGCGAGGTGGTCGGCCCCTACGTGGAGGCGATGCTGGCCGTGCGCGCGACGGTGCGGGCCGAGAAG
>CAZZFB010000113.1:0-4293 GCA_964653385.1 uncultured Bifidobacterium sp.
CGCGAACCCCATCTCGTGGGTCGCGAGCACGAGAGTCATGCCGCTCGACTTGAGTTCCCGCACGACGTCCAGCACCTCGCCGACGAGCTCGGGGTCGAGTGCCGACGTGATCTCGTCGAGGAGCAGGACCTCCGGCTCCACGGCGAGCGCACGAACGATCGCGACTCGCTGCTGCTGTCCGCCCGAGAGCTGGTCGGGGTAGGACTCCGCCTTGTCGGCCAGGCCGAAACGCTCCAGCAGACCCATCGCCCGTTCCCGCGCGGCGGCGGGGTCCATGCCCATGGCGCGGACGGGGGAGAGCGTGATGTTGCGCATCACCGACATGTGCGGGAAGAGGTTGTAGCTCTGGAACACCATCCCTATGCGGCGGCGCACGGCGTTGGCGTCGAGCCCGGGCACGCTGATGTCCTCGCCGTCGAGGAACACCGCGCCGTCGTCAACGGGCTCCAGGAGGTTGATGCAGCGCAGGAGGGTCGACTTGCCCGAGCCGGAAGGCCCGATGAGCGACACCACCTGGCCCTGCTCGATGTCCAGCGACACGCCGTCCAGGACCGTGTGGTCCCCGAAGGACTTGGTGATCCCGCGCAGGGAGAGCTTGCTCACCGCACCCTCGTCCCTGTCGTGCGCCTGCGCTCCTTCTCGAGCAGCCAGTCGGTGGCGCGCGTGAGGGGGATGGTCACCATCAGGAATATGACCGCCGCCGCGATGTACGGCGTGAAGTTGGCGAACTTCGACTTGTCGATGCCGGCCTGGCGGAGGATCTCCACCGGCCCGATGAGGGAGACGAGGGCGACGTCCTTCTGCAGCGACACGAAGTCGTTCATGAGGGGCGGCACGACCCTGCGCACAGCCTGGGGGAGGATGACGTGCCGCATGGTCTGGGCGTTGCTGAGACCGAGCGACCGGGCGGCCGCCCGCTGCGACTCGTGGACGCTCTCTATGCCCGCGCGGAAGACCTCGCTCACGTAGGCCGCGTAGGTGAGGACGAGCGCGACGGACCCCCAGATGAGGGGGCTGTTCCACGGCCTCTCCAGTCCGAGCCCGGGCACCCCGAAGCCGATGAGGTAGATCCACAGGATCACGGGCACACCGCGCATCACGTCGGTGTAGACGACGGCGAGTGCCCGCAACGGGAACAGCACGGGGGACCTGCTGTTGCGCGTCACCGCGACGAGGAGCGCGACGAGCACGATGAACGGCACCGACCACGCGAAGATCTTCACGTCGAGGACGAGGGCCTCGAGCAGGCGAGGGAACGAGTCGCGGAAGCGCTCGCCGTTGAAGAACGACTCCCGCACCCTGTCCCACCGTGGCATGCGGGGGACGAGGACGACCACGAGGCCGAGGACCACGGCCGTGCTCATGGCCGCAACGAGAAGACTCCGCCTGCGGCGCGCCCGCTCGTGGAGGGCACGCCGCGAGGCGGAGTCGTTCATCAGTGCTTGCCGGGGATTACTCGGCGATGACCGGCGCGTTGGTCTTGTCCGCCAGCCAGGTCTGGACGAGACCGTCGAGGGTGCCGTCGCCCTTGAGGGTGGCCAGGGCCTCGTTCACGCAGCCGACCAGCGGGTTGTCGAGGTCGAACAGCAGGCCGAACTCGTCGCCGGATGTGGCCGGGAACTGGCCGATGACCGATGCGCCCTCGATCTCGACGGCCGCGATGTAGAACGCGGTCGGGAGGTCGACGACGATCGCGTCGATCTGCTTGGCCTCGAGAGCAGCCTTGGCGCCGGCGTTGTCCTCGTACACGAAGGGCTCGGCGTCGGGCTTGATGACCTCGTTGATGAAGTCGAGGCTCGTGGTGGACGCCTGGGCGCCGAACTTGACGCCCTTCAGGTCGGCGATGGACTTGGCGCCCGCTGCGGCCGAGCCGGCCAGGCCGACGACGGCCTGGTTGGTCACGTAGTACGGGTCACTGAAGGAGACGGTCTTCTTCCGCTCCTCGGTGATCGTGTACTGCTGCAGGTTGAAGTCGAAGTTCTTGGCGCCGGGCTGGATCGCCTCGTCGAAGCCGGTGCGCACCCAGGTCACGTTGGCGTCGGAGAACCCGAGCGCCCCGGCGACTGCGTACGCGACCGCGGCCTCGAAGCCCTCCTTCGACTCGGGCTTGTCGTTCTCGACCCACGGGCCGTATGCCGGGTTGCCCGTCGCGATCGTGAGCTTGCCCTCGGCCAGCGTCTTGCCGGCGGTGCACTCGTTGCCGGTGCCGGCACCCGCATCAGCCGATGCAGCGGCGGTGGTGTCTGAGGATGAGTCGCTTCCGCCGCACGCGGCCAGGCCGAGTGCGGAGACCGCGAGGAGGGAGAGGGCAATTCGACGCATGGGTCGGATCCTTTCGTTCGGGGACCGGGAGAACCTATCCCGCCTGAAATCCGACTTTCAAGGTCAAGAATCCTGGGCCGTCGCGACTGTTGACTTTGAGACGGGTCCGGCCGTACTGTCTCACCATGTCCGTGGCGCCCGTCACTTCTGTCGCTCCCGACGAGACTTCACCTGACGGGACGGTCGAGGCGCCGTCCCACGAGGCGGAGCAGGCGGTCATCGAGGCCGCCCGCAGCTGCCTCCACACCATCGGGCGGGACAAGGTCACCATGGACGACGTCTGCGCGGCGGCAGGGATCTCTCGCGCCACGCTCTACCGCATCTTCCCGGGCGGCCGCGACGTCCTCTTCGAGGCGGTGCGCCGCCACTCGATCGAGGAGTTCTTCGCGGACATCCGGGCCGAGCTCGAGGGGGCCGCATCGCTCGAGGACTTCCTCGTGCGCGTCATCGTGGCGGCGTCACGGGCGCTGCGCGACGACACCGAGCTGGCCGCGCTCCTTGCCACACAGCCCGGTGTCGCCCTCGGGGACCTCACCCTCGACGGGCTCGACCGCATCATCAGCGTGGCCACCGGGTTCATCACGCCCTTCACGGACGAGTTCATCCCGGCATCAGACGCGGCCGCGATCGTCGACATCGTGGTCAGGCTCACCATCTCCCACTACCTGTCGCCGTCCCAGTTGTTCGACCTCACCGACAAGAAGTCCGTGACGCGCCTCGTGCGCGCCCATCTCCTCCCGCCCGGCCACGGGGCCCGTTGACTGCCGCCGCGGCACGGACCATGAACCACGAATCGCACCAGAAACCGAACAAGAAAGAGAGAACACCATGAGCATCTCGGAGAAGTCCAACCAGGACATGATCGGCCGTGACGAGCTGAACGACATCGAGGCGATCCTCGCGGTCACCAACCACGACGTCGACGCCGTGGAGCACGTCGTCAAGAACAACGCCGATTCCATCTTCACCTGGGACTACTCGCTGGCGCGCCCGAACCTGCGCAAGCTCTACGAGAAGGCAAAGACCGGCCAGTGGAACGGCTCCACCGACCTCGAGTGGGACACGGATGTCGACATGGAGAAGGTCATGTTCGAGGACCAGGCGCTGCTGGGGCCCGGCATGGACCCCGCGCTGTACGCGGACACGTCCATCAGGCACTGGGGCGACAAGGAGTGGCTGGACTTCGGCATCGAGAGCCGGCGCTGGCAGCTCAGCCAGTTCCTCCACGGTGAGCAGGGGGCCCTCATCTGCACCGCGAAGATCACCGAGACCGTGCCGTGGTACGACGCCAAGCTCTACGCGAGCACCCAGGTGGTGGACGAGGCGCGCCACGTGGAGGTCTTCGGCCGCTACCTGCAGGAGAAGCTGGGCGGCGAGTACCAGATCAACGCCCACCTGCGGATGCTCCTCGATGACATCGTGAACGACAGCCGGTGGGACTTCACCTACCTCGGCATGCAGATCATGGTCGAGGGCCTCGCCCTCGCCGCGTTCGGCTTCCTCCACCAGCTCACGAACGAGCCGCTCCTGAAGAAGCTGCTGCGCTACGTCATGAGCGACGAGGCGCGCCACGTGGCCTTCGGCGTGCTCAGCCTGAAGGAGGTCTACGACGGCATGTCGGACGCCGAGATCAAGGAGCGCCAGGAGTTCGCGTTCGAGGCCAGCGTGCGCATGCGCGACCGCTTCCTCCAGCAGGAGGTGTGGGACCGCCTGGGCGTGAACACCAAGGAGATCGCCCCCCTCACGCTGGCGGACCCCACCAGGGTCCTCTTCCAGCAGATGCTCTTCTCCAAGATCGTGCCGAACTGCAAGAAGCTCGGCCTCCTCGACCGCAACGACATGTGGCTGCGCCGCCGGTTCGAGGAGCTCGGCGTCATCCAGTTCGAGGACTGGCAGGACACCGGCGAGGAGTTCACGGCCTTCGAGATCGGCAAGGAGATGCCCGTCACCGGCGAGCAGGCCTGACAGCCG
>CAZZFB010000114.1:0-4243 GCA_964653385.1 uncultured Bifidobacterium sp.
GCCACCGTAACGGTGGCGTGGGTCGTGCTCTCCCGTTGCGTTCCGCTACTGGCGGTTACTCGGCGATGCCGACGGGCTTGCCGTCGATGATCTGGTCCAGGTACTCCGACATCCCGAAGCCGGTGCGGCCCTCGTGCTCACCGGAGGTGATGGTCCATTGCGTCATTCCCTCGCTGATGCGCGTCATCAACCAGTTGCCGTCCGGGTCCTGGCGGCGGTTGCGCAGCGGGATGAGACTCGCCACTTCTCCCTCGAAGCCCCACTCCTTGTCCGACTTCGACGAGCGGATCACGCCGGTGACCTTCTGGTGGTACGCATCGGCACCCTCGGTGACGGTGCTGATCTGCACGTCGTCGCAGAGGTGGATGCGCCCGCCGTCCCACACGAAACCCCCGCGCGAGCCCGGCCCGTCCTTCTTCGCCACGCGGCTCGCCATGAAACCGAGGTCGGCGCCGAAGTTCGCGGTGAGCCAGCGGTAGTACCACGGCGCCTGCCAGTAGCGCGGGCCCCACGAATGGTCGCGCAGGCCGAAGCCGTTCATCGCGAACTCCCGGTCACCGACACGGATGGACCCGGTCGCCTGCACGAGCTGCTCGTAGTGGCCCTTCGCGAACTCCTCTCCGGGTGCCTCGTGCGGCGTGTCCGGCTCGCCGCCGAACATCGACTCGCGGCCCTGGCCGGTGAAGGTGACATGCACCTCGCACTCCGCGAAAGGGTTGTTCGCGAACGCGGACTTCGGGTCGGCCATGTCGTGCGGGTCGGCGAGCACGCACACCTTGCCCGAGTAGTCGATGCGGAGTTCCTCGAACGGCTTGACCATCGTCCATGTGAGGCCGCCGGCGTCGAGTGCGTCGTTGTTCTCGATCGCGGGGCGCTTGAACATGAAGGCGACCTTGCCGTCGGGCAGGTAGATGCAGATCGTCATCTCCGCGTACCCCTCGTTCGCACGGTTGCCCATGCGGAACCAGCCGCCCATGCGGGTGGCGGGGTCGAAGCAGTTGATGTACATGCTCTCGTTGAAGTTGGACTCCGGGCCCAGTTCGTGCATGTACTCGTCGGACGGTTCGAGGCGTACTCCCATGCCCCGCACACTACGGCGCGGCCGTGCCCCGCCCGTCAGCCGGGGGCGTCCCGGCCGTTCGCCGGCCTCAGCCGAGGATCTTCGACTGCAGGCGGCGCATGCCGGCCAGCCAGCGGTCGCGGTCCTCCACCTTGCGCTTCTCGTAGGTGTGCACCTCGGGGTGGGGCATGATGAGGAAGTGCTCCTCGAGGATGTGGGCGTAGACGATGTCGGCCACCTCGTGGGGCTCCAGGACCTCTCCCGACGCCTTGACCACGTCGCCGCCGGTGCGCGCGATCGCCCCTGACGGGTCCTTCTGCCTGTCCGGGGGGTTCAGCATGTTCGTGTTGACGCCCTGCGGGCACAGGCAGGAGACGCGCACGCCGCGGTCGCCGTACGTGATGGACATCCACTCCGCGAACGCCACTGCCGCGTGCTTCGTGACGCTGTACGTGGCGCTGCCGATCTGCGAGAGGAGGCCGGCGGCGGAGGCCGTGCTGCAGAAGTAGCCCTCACCGGCCGCCAGCCAGTCCTGGATGAGGTGCTTCGCGGCCCAGCGGTGGGCGTTCAGGTTGATGTCCATGATCGTGGACCACGTTGCCTCGTCGGTCTCGGTGAGGTCGGTCCCCATCGCCACGCCGGCGTTCGCGAAGAAGAGGTCGACGAAGCCGAACTTCGCGCGCGCCGCCTCGATGAGGTCGATGTTGCCCTGTTCGGTGCTGATGTCGGCGACCACCGCGAGTGCCGAGCCGGGGCGGATGCCGTTGAGTTCGGACTCGACCGCGGACAGGTTGCGGGCGTCGCGGTCGGCCACAACCACGCGTGCCCCGGCCGCGTGGAACCTGCGGGCGAGGGCGGCACCGATCCCGTTCGCGGCACCGGTGACGATTGTTGTTTTCCCGTTCAGGTCCATTGCCGAACCCTATGCGAACGACGGTGGTCGAATGTCACCCGGTGCGGACGGGGGTATCCGCCCCGTGGCACCGCGCGTCTGTACGATGTTCCAAAGGGCGGAAGGGGTGCCGGACTCGGTGCCGCGGCCGCTCCCAAGAGAAGGAGCAAGAGATGATCGAGACCCGCGAACCAGTGGTGACCGAGGCGATTGCCCTCATCGACAAGGCGCTCGCCGAGATGCTCCGCCGCGAGCTCGTCTCCGCCACCGAGGTGGCGGACCTCCTGCTCGACCTGCGTTCGCTGCTCAGCGCGAGCGCCTGAACCACCGGCGCCGTGACGGCGCTTGCGGCGGTGGCGGCGGCGGTGGCACGTCCGGTGCTATCTCCTGCGCGGGGGCGAGCGCGACCATCTCGTCGAAGGCCATCTGCAGGGACTCCCGCAGCAGCTCCGGGCTCTCCACGGCGGCCTCGTCGATGTTGATGCCCACGTCCAGCCCGCCGAGGTACGACAGCAGGGTCATGTTGAAGGCCACCCCGGCCAGCGGCCCGATCGGGTAGTTGGCCAGGAGTTTGGCGCCGGCCACGTAGAGCGGCACGCCCGCGCCGCGGACGTTCGACGTGGCGAAATCGACCGTCTCCGCCTGGGCCCTCGCGAGCCTGGTGAGCACGGAGGTGGGCATCACCGTGGAGACCGTGGCGATCGCATCGAGCGCGGCGGAGGCCCCGCCCGAACGGGCCGCGACGAGGATCTCGTTGATGGCCTCGAACCTGTCAGTGACCGGCATGTCGGAGGTCGGCACGAGCATGCGCACTAGGGAGAACGCGTTCCCCTCCGTGCCTGCGGTTCGTGTGCTGACTGCCATCGACGCCCTGAGGGACTCGACCGGCGCGCCCATCTGGTCGTGGTAACGGCCCGCCGCGTGCGCGGCCGCCGTGACGAACGCGGTGTTGAGGGTGCCGCCCAGCATTTTCGACACCGCGCGCATCTCGGCGTAGGGAACCCGTGCCACCTCGAGACGGCGGCGGAGGCTGCGTTCCGTCCAGAGGGGCGAACGCGCGGAGTCGGTCTCCGAGAGCTGGGACACGAGGCTGCGCACCGTGGCGGACGTCGAGGACCCGATCTCCCCGAGGACCGAGGGGTTGGCGAGCACGTCACGGACCTGCTTGAGCACTGCGATCGGGATGCGCAGCGAGTCGTTCATGGCGCCGCGGAGCGCATCTGTCGCATCGGGTTCCTTCGTCTCCGCGAACGAGTTCACGATTTCCGGGTCGACGGGCGGCAGCGGGCCCGGCTCGCGCTCTAGGTCCAGGTACTGGAGAGACAGCTCGACGCCGCCCTCGCCGTCGGTCACCGTGTGGTGGAGCTTCAGCACCATGGCGCTGCGCCCGCCCTCCAGGCCGTCGATGACGATGAACTGCCACAGCGGCCGTGACCTGTCGAACGGGTCCGCGATGAGGAGGGTGACCAGGTCCTGGAGCTGGCGCATGGTGCCGGGGGCGGGCAGGGCCATCTGCCGCACGTGGTGGCGGATGTCGAAGCCCGGGTCGTCGACCCACGTGGGGTTGCCGATGTTCCCGGGGGGCAGCTGGACGCGGCGACGCAGGCGGGGGAACAGCATCGATGTGCGCTCCATGCGCGCGTACAGCAGGTCCATGTCCGGCGGTCGGTCGAGGATGGTGATGTTCGCGAAGGTGGACGCGAGGTACGGGTCCTTCTCGAGGCGCCACATCAGCGCCTCTGTGTCGCTCATCCTGCGTTCGGCACCCGGCATGGGGCTCAACCTACATGGGCCCGCGGGGATCGCCCGTGGGCCGCCCGTTACATCGGAACGGAGGTGTGCTTGAACTCGTTCAGGATCGGCCAGCGGATGTCGGCGATGATGCGGTCGACGGTGGAGCGCGCCGCCGCGGCGTCGCCGTGGGAGTGGTCGAGCAGGCGCACGAACACCGCCTTGTCGTCCATGACGAACGTCGGGGTGCCCCACACGTGGTGCGAGCGGACGTACCTCGTGTGCTCCTCGCGGATCACGGCGAGCGGGCGCCCGGTGGCCACCTGCGCGAATGCGGCGTCGGCGTCCGCGCCCGCGTCCCCGATCACCCTGCGGAGCGTGGCCTCGTCCCGGATGTTGCCGCCGCCGTTGTGCCTGTGCTCGAACAGAGCGTGGTGCACGGCGAGGAAGCTGCCGGGCTGGTTGTCGCGGATCGCGATGGAGAGCTGCAGGGCCAGCAGGCCGGTGTCCTCGTGGGGGCGGTCCCAGATGTCCGTCTCGCCCTCCTCCACGTGTGCCTG
>CAZZFB010000115.1:0-4186 GCA_964653385.1 uncultured Bifidobacterium sp.
GCGATGACGGTCGTGCTCGATGCGTCCGCGTTGCTGGCGCTGCACGTGGACTCGCCGGCCAGGCGCACGGTCCTTGACGCCATGGAATCGGACACCTCGTGGTGCGCGTGCGCCGTGGCACTGCCGGAGGCCGTGGCGGCAGCCGCGCGCCTCACTGACGAGCCCGTGCTCGTGCGCGTGCTGGAGGACATGGTCCGCCACACGTGGGACTTCCTGCACGTGGTGCCGACAGACCGCGCCCTGCTGGACGAGGCTGCCGTGCTCGCGACCGCCCAGCCGCTCGGCGTGTCGTCCGCCATGCACCTTGCCGCGGCCGCCCGCCTGCCCCGGCCCGTCAGGTTCGTCACGTTCGACCCCGCGCAGATCCCCGTCGCACTGTCGCTCGGGTTCGAAGTCGTGTCAGGATGAGCACATGGCGAGCTCGCCCGGCACCCTGCACTACTTCGACAACAACCTGCAGGTGCACAGGCTCGTGGTCGGCCCGTACGACAACAACGTGTTCGTGGTGCGGTGCGCGCACACCGGCCAGGCCGTGCTGATCGACGCCGCGAACGAGCACGAGAAGCTGCTGGAGCTGTGCACGGCGCTCGGCGTCACGCGCGTGCTGGAGACGCACGGCCACCACGACCACATCCAGGCGGTGCCCGCCATGCGCGAGGCCGGCTACGAGGTGGCGGTGACGGCCGACGACGCACAGATGCTGAAGGACGTCGGCTACGACGTGTTCATCGAGCACGGCCAGGTCATCGAGGTCGGGCGCCTGCGGCTGGAGGCGATCCACAACCCAGGCCACACCCCGGGATCCGTGAGCTTCAAGGTGCACGACGCGCCGCTGCTGTTCTCCGGCGACACGCTGTTCCCCGGCGGCCCCGGCGCCACGCACTTCCCCGGCGGCGACTTCGCCACGATCATCTCCTCCATCGACTCGCGCCTCTTCACGTTCCCCGGCGACACGGTCGTGCTGCCCGGGCACGGGGCGGACACCACGATCGCGACCGAGCGCCCGCACCTCCAGGAATGGATCGACCGTGGCTGGTGAGACCTCGCCCCGCACCGGCGGCATGGCCCCCGCACAACTGCCGGCATCCACTGCCACCGCGCACGTGCGCGCCGACGGCCGGCTCTCGCCCGCCGACCGTGAGCGGCTGCGCCGCATCCCGTCGTGGCGCAACGCACTCTCCGTGCTCTCCACCTACGCCCAGACGCTCGGGATCATCGTCGCCGCCGTGCGCATCGACAACCCGTTCGTGTGGGTCGCCGCGTTCCTGCTGATGGGGCGCGCGCACGCACAGTTCGCGTCCCTCATGCACGAGGCGGCGCACCGGCTGCTGTTCTCCCACAAGGGGGCGAACGACTGGGTCGGCATGTGGCTGCTCGGCTACCCGCAGCTGACCAGCACGCAGGCGTACCGTCGCGTGCACATGGCGCACCACAGGCGCGAGTTCGGCCCCGACGAACCGGACGTGCCGCTGTACGCGAACTACCCCGTCAGCCGGGCGAGCCTGCGCCGCAAGCTCGTGCGTGACGCCACCGGGCGCACCGGGTGGCGCCTGCTGCGCGGCCAGATGCGCAACCTGCGCTCGCCCGACCCGCGCGTGCGCAACACCCTCGTCAGGATGCTCTGCGTGCAGGTGCTCCTCGCCGCGGTGTCGTTCCTGCTCGGCCATCCGTTCGTGTACCTGTTGCTGTGGGTGCTGCCGTACCTCACCGTGTGGAGGGTCATCAACCGGCTGCGCTCGATCGCCGAGCACGGCGGCATGCGGGAGGACGACGACCGCAGGTTCACCACCCACTCGGTGGCCCAGCACCCGCTCGCCATGTTCTTCATGGTTCCCTACAAGATCGGGTACCACATGGCCCACCACGTGGACGCCGGTGTGCCCTTCCGCAACCTGCCCGAGTACCACCGCCTGCTCCACGAGTCCAACTACCTGGACGACCGCATGGAGTACCCCTCGTACCGTGCCCTCTGGCACGCCCTCGCACCCACCTGAAATTCCACTACGCCCATAGTGGTAATCCCGCCGGCTCCCTAGACTTCGGGGGCGTGAGCGAACTTTTCCGCGCAGCTGGTCTCCACGCCCGTCCCGTCACCGACGACGACACCACCCCGGAGGACATCCTCCGCGGCCTGTCCCTCACCGTGAACACGGGCGAGGTCCACGCGATCATGGGCCCGAACGGGTGCGGCAAGTCCACGCTCGCCAGCACGCTCCTCGCGTCGCCCGAGTACGAGGTGACTTCAGGGGACATCTTCTACAAGGGCGAGAACATCACCGACTGGACCACCGACGTGCGGGCCAAGGCCGGCATGTTCCTCGCGTTCCAGTACCCCCAGGAGATCGCCGGCGTCTCGGTGATCCAGTTCCTCCGCCAGGCACTGTCGGCCCGCAAGGGCATCGACCTCTCCGTGCTCGAGCTGCGCCTCTCGGCGATGGACTGGATGAAGCGCCTCGGCATGGACTCGTCCTTCGTGGACCGCTACCTGAACGAGGGCTTCTCCGGCGGCGAGAAGAAGCGCAACGAGATCATGCAGATGGCCCTGCTGGAGCCCGACTTCGCGGTGCTCGACGAGACCGACAGCGGGCTCGACATCGACGCGCTGCGCATCGTGGCCAAGGGCATCCGCGAGGTCCGCGCCGACCGTCCGGACCTGGGCATCCTCCTCATCACCCACTACCAGCGCCTCCTCGACGAGCTGCAGCCGGACTTCGTGCACATCATGGTGGACGGCCGCATCGTGAAGTCGGGCGGCATGGAGGTCGCGGCCGAGCTCGAGAAGAACGGCTACGAGGCCTACAGGTCCTGACATGGGCTTCGACGTCGAGAAGGTCCGCGCGGACTTCCCCATCCTCTCGGAGAGGATCAACGGCAAGCCGCTCGTCTACCTCGACTCCGCCAACACGTCCCAGAAGCCGCGGTCGGTCATCGATGCGATGACGTCGTTCATGGAGCACGGCTACGGACCCACCAACCGCAGCGCGTACCACCTGGCCGCCGAGGCCACCGACCGCTTCGAGGCCACGCGCACCAAGCTCGCCCGCTTCGTGAACGCGCGCTCGGCCAGCGAGATCGTGTTCACGAAGAACGCCACGGAGGCACTGAACCTCGTGGTGCGCAGCTGGGGCGGCGCGAACCTCGGCCCCGGCGACGCAGTCGTGCTCACGCACATGGAGCACCACGCGAACATCGTCCCGTGGCAGATGCTCGCCGCGGAGAAGGGCTTCGAGATCCGCTGGGTCCCGCTCACGCCTGACGGCCTGCTCGACACGTCCGGTCTCGACCGCCTGCTCGACGGCGCGAAGGCGTTCTCCTTCACGGCGATGTCGAACGTGCTCGGCACCATCAACCCCGTCGCGGAACTCGTCGCGGCCGCGCACCGCGCCGGCGCCGTGGCCATCGTGGACGGCTGCCAGTCGGTGCCGCACATGCCCACCGACGTGCAGGCCTGGGACGCCGACTTCATGGCGTTCAGCAGCCACAAGATGGTCGGACCTTCGGGGGTGGGAATGCTCTGGGCACGCGAGGAGATCCTCGAGGCGATGCCCCCGTTCCTCGGCGGCGGCAACATGATCTCTGACGTGCGCACGGAGGGCTTCACCTGCGCGGAGCTGCCGGCCAAGTTCGAGGCCGGCACCCAGGCGATCGTGGAGGTCGTGGGGCTCGGCGCCGCGGTCGACTACCTCGAGGGCATCGGGATGGCGAACGTGCGGGCCCACGAGCGCGAGGTCACCGTCCACGCGCTCGACGCGCTCAAGGGACGCTTCGGCGACGACATCGTCATCCACGGCAGCCCGGACCCCGATGCCCGCGGCGCCACCGTCAGCTTCGCCTTCCGCGACGTGCACCCCCATGACGTCAGCCAGGTGCTCGACCAGCACAACGTGTGCGTGCGGGCCGGCCACCACTGTGCCAAGCCGCTCATGCGCCTGCTCGGCGCGAACGCCACCGTCCGCGCCAGTTTCTACCTGTACAACACCCCCGCCGAGGCGGACGTCCTGTGCGACGCACTGGCCGAGGCGGGCGACTTCTTCTCCCTCTAACCTGACACCGAACCTCCCGACAGGAAGCACCCCATGCCCGGACTCGAAGACCTCTACCGCGAGATCATCCTCGACCACTACAAGAACCCGCGCAACCGCGGCGTGCTGCCCCCGCCGGCCGTGCGCGCCGAGGGCCACAACCC
>CAZZFB010000116.1:0-4125 GCA_964653385.1 uncultured Bifidobacterium sp.
TCGATCGAGTTGTCCCGCAGCATCCCGATGTTCGAGGCGAGGTGGCTCTTGCCCAGGTCGAGCGCGGCAGTCAGTGCTGCCTCTGATCGGACCCCGGTGAGGTTGAAGTCATCGTCCGTGACGCCGTTCGGTCCGTACTTCAGCAGGATCTGCGCCGTGCGGGAGTAGTTGTTGATGCCGTACCCGAGCACTGCGTAGTCGGCGGCGGCGCCCTTCCCCAGGTAGTCAGTCACGCTGAGAAGAGCCTGCTGCTGGAACGTCGCGAGCGCGACATCCAGGTCCTTGTCCGACAGGGCCGCCAGGACCGTGTCGCTCGACCGGTCGAGCGAAGCCGCGAAGTCGTCCACCACCTGCGTCTTGAACGCCTCCAGGTTCGCGTCGGATCCCTTGCGCAGGAGCGCGGCGAGCGCCTTGACGCTCCCGCCACCCGTGATCTCGGTGGTGCCGAGGTCGCGGCCGGCGTCGAAGAGTTCCTTCGTCGACTCGATCTGGATCGCCGCGAACTCGTTGTACACGAGCGGCAGGATGAGCTCGGAGACCGCGTCGTCACGGGTCATGGTCCCCGACTCGAGAGCGGCCACCACCGCGTTGATCTCCTTCTCGGCGAAGTTCACGAGACTCAGGCCGTCGATCGCGTTCGCGAACGCGGTCATCAACGCGGACGCGTCACTCGGGGAGCGCGGCGTGAACGTCTTCAGGACGTCGAGCAGGGCGTTCACCTTGTCGCCGACGACCCGTGAGTCGTCGATCAAATCGATCGCCGCGTCGGTCGACTCGAACAGGAACGCGTCCAACACCTCGCCAGTGGCGCTGATTGCGCGCGCGTATCCCCATGCGAGCACCGCCGAGTTGAACGCACCGGCAACCTGGCCCTGGCTCTTCAGTTCTCCGGCCCGCTCCGCGGCTGTCACTGCCTCCTCGCCGAGGCTCTCGAGCAGGGACTTCGTGAAATCGCTGAGCTTCTCCGCCTTGTTGCGGGCCTCCTCGTAGTTCGCGAGCATCAGCGAGGTCTTCGCGTTGAGGCGCTCGTATGACACGTCACCGAGCTTCACGTTGCCGCCCGAGGGCAGGACAGGCAGTGTCTTGCCGGTCATGAACTCGTACGCCTCGTAGACGTTCGCGAGCTCGGTCACCTCCACCCCCAGTTCCTTGCCGAGCGAGACCACGTCGACCTGCTCCCCTGACACGGATGACCTCGAGTTGCGCATCCCGATGGGAATGCCGACACGCTCGTATTTCCCCTCGGAGGCACCCTTCACCTTCTCCGGGATTCCGCCGACCGGCCCGACGGAGCCGTCCGGCTGGATCGTGCCTGTCATGGCGGTCTTCTCGAGCAGCTTGTCGCCCCTCATCGCGGCAAGGACGGCCACGGTGGACACTGCACCCGAGCTCGGCCCGTCGGCCAGGCCGGACACCTGGAACCGGAACTCCTTCCCGGGGCTCTCGCCGGTCAGCAGGATCGCGAGCGCGGCCGAGTTCCACATTGCGGCGCGCAGCATCGGCCCGAACCCGGTCACTTCGTCCTCGCTGAACTCGACCCGCATCTCGCCGTCCGGGGACTCGGCAACCTCGACAGTGTCCTCGGCGAACCCCCCGGACTCCCCCTTGACGTAGAGGACGGGGAACGTCAGCGAGCCCGATCCGGAGGAGTCGCCCCCTCCGGAGCACCCGGAGGACCCGACGCCCACGGAGAGCAGGGCCGCGCAGAACACGGCGATTCGACGGGTGCGCACGGACATGGTGGAGCCTCCTCGGGGCATGGCTGGGCGGTGTTTCCGCCGCAATTGCCCGACCATAGGAATCAGCGATGGCCCGTGACCGCAGCGTCTGCCGATACTGAGGCTCGGTTATCGGCCCGGGAGGACGGCCTGGGCAATGATGAGCCCGAGGGAACATGTCGAGGCAGGACCACACCACTCGTTTCATCCGCGAGGCCGTGGTGGACGAACTCGTCCAGGCGGGGCACTCCGCCCTCACGATGGAATCGATCGCACGGCGTTCCTACTCCTCGATCGGGAGCGTGTACTCGCGCTATCCCAACCGGGTTGCCGCGATGAAGGACGCTCTCCACGCCTGCGTGCTGCCGGTCCTCGGGGACCGCGCGCCCGGCCCGGGCGCCGATGTCTACGGGTGGGCGGCCACCGACCCCCATGTCATGCGCCACATCCGTGCTCTCGTGGAGATCGCGCTCTGCTCCCGGTTCGAGCCCGACCTCGCGGCCGCGGGTGGTGCGCTTCGTTCGATTGTCACGACCGGGACGATGGGCGGCACCGGCGGCCCGCGGGGCAGCGGGCTCGACTGGCTGGTCGGCACGGTCCTCGTCGGCCATGTCGTCCTGTCGGGTGCCGGGTGCACTGTGCCCGACGTGGTGGGAGACCTCTCCGTCCTCGTGCGGCGCGCGTCATCCCGCAGCGACGACGCGCCGGCGGTGGCCCGGGGTGTCACGGCGCCGATCCCCGGGAGCCCGGTCCCCCGCGCGGACGACGACGTTGCGTCGAAACTCGTGGACTCCACGACCGAGGAGCTCGCGTCCTCCGGGGCGAGCCGTGCGAACGTCCGCAGGATCGCGCGCCGCAGCGGCGTCACCACCGGCGCCGTGTACCGCAGGTACGGATCGAAGACGGAACTCGTGCGAGACGCCCTCGTCAGGGAACTGCAGCCCTCGCGTTATTCGTGGACCGAGGCGTTGGTTGACTCGGTGAGGGGGGCGGACGGCACCGCAACCCCGGGCGACATCCTCGCCGACCAGATCTTCTCCCTGCTGAACGACCGCACACGCACACTCGCGACCCTCGAGATGATCCACGCAGCACGCACCGACGATTCGGTGCGCCAGACACTCGTGACCCAGGTCGAGGACGCCGCAGCCGCACGGGCACAGCTCTTCGCCTCCGTGCCGCGAGATGCCCGGGGAGAGGAACCGGTCTCCCCCGTGCTCATGGGCTGGGTCATCCAGATGGCCCCCACGGGCGCCCGCGTGCTCGTCGCACTCGGCGACGAGCCGGACGAGGACTCGGTCCGGGCCGCGCTCAGGGACGTGATGCGCACGGCCCTTTCGTGACCTGACGGGCGCCGGGAGGTCGCCGGGCCGCGGCCGACCCGCGGAGAAACAGAGCCGAGGAGGGGAACCCGGCGGTACTGTTCAGGCGTGCCCGGCAGCGTGAAATCCCGTTCCACAAGGTCTGTGCTCGGCGGGGTCATTTTCCTGTCTGCATGTCTCAGTTGCTCGCGCGTCTCCGCGTTCCAGAACGGCACCCCCAGGCCGCCAGAGATCGTCTCGGTGCAGTCCATCAAGAAGAGCGGAGGTCTGTACGACCTGAAAGTCGTGCTCTCGGTCTTCCCCGGCAACAGCGAACTTCCCACGACATCCACCGTCGTGAAGGCGGGTGGCAGGACCTGCAAGGCCCTCGGCATCAAGACAACCTGCACGATCAAGAGCCTCAAGGGGAAACTGAAGGTGACGATGACTGCCACTTCCCAGAACAAGAACGGCTCGAGCCCCAGAAGCTCCTCCGTGAGGTACACGGTGGGCAGCCCCAAGAAGACCTTCACCAGCGGAACGACAATTGCGCCTGCCGTCAACCAGACGACGACGACTCTTGCGACCCCGAACTCGACACCACCTGTCGATGGGGGCGGTATCAGCGGCTACGGTCTGCCTGCGGGCAGGTAGCAGCGAGCAGCGACCGCGGACCACACGGGACCGCTCGAGGACCCAGTCTTCCCACCCGGGGCACTGATACATTTTTGCAATGGAGCGACCCCGCAGGCTGAAACTTGCCGCGGCGACTGCGCCCGTCCAGTTCGTCCTGTCGATTCTCCTTGCCCTGCTGTTCGCACAGCTGGCCGAGGGGAATTCCGGCGAGTGGGCAGACCTGGTCGGCGTCGTGATCGGGATGGTCCTCGGGCCGTGCCTCGGTGCCGCGGTGATGATCTTCCTCGCTCAGCGCGCGCGTTCCGTTCCCGCGGCGAAGGCCCTGCTGGCAGGCACGGCAGGCGCGGTGAGTGCATTAGTCACGACAGTGGTTCTCTTCGGCGCCGGTGTCCATCCGTTCGCCGCGATCGTGATCGTCTTTGCGCTCAGCACCGTGGCCGTGTGGGTCCTGTCCGGCCGCGCCTGACGCC
>CAZZFB010000117.1:0-4029 GCA_964653385.1 uncultured Bifidobacterium sp.
CTCTCGGGACTGTCGTGGTCGTGGTCGTGGTCGTCGTCGTGGTGGTGGTTGTGGTTGTGGTCGTAGTCGTTGTCGGCACCACAGTTGCGAAACGCATGATGACGATGCCCGAACCGCCCTTGCCGCCCTTGCCGGCGGCAGCGCCATTCGAACCTGAGCCGCCTCCGCCCCCGCCGCGACCGTCTGTGCCGTCGGAACCATCGGGGCCACCGTTCACGCTGCCGGCTCCGCCGCCACCGTTTCCGCCGGGGCCCGGGGCATTCTGGTACCCGCCTCCGCCCCCGCCGCCGCCGTAGAACATTGCAGACCCGGTGATCGAGCTCGACACGCCGACGCCGCCCGTTGCCGTGCCCGTCGATGCGGCGGCACCTGCTCCGCCGGCCCCGCCGCCGCCACCACCTCCGGCACCACTGCCGTTGCCACCCTTGTAGGACACGCCGCCGGTGCCGGTGCTGCCTGTGGCAGATGCAGCGGTGTCCTGGTACGCACCGCCGCCACCCGTGAAGCCCGTGTTGTTCGCCGTGCCGTCGGCGTTCAGGTTGTTCGCGCCGTTGCGTCCGATCGCGCCGCTCCCGCCCTTTGCGCTGGTGGTCAGCGACGCATCCGCGACCGACGAAGTGCCACCGGTGCGGCCGCCACCTGTGGGGTTGCCGACGCGGTTGTACCCGGCAGCGCCTCCGCCACCCACGACAACTGTGACGGTGCCGGAGAGCGACAGCGTCGTCTCCACGACCTGACCGCCACCCCCGCCGCCACCGACGTCGGCGGACCCGCCGCCTCCGCCACCGACGACGAGCACGGTGACCGGCCCGACACCCGCAGGGAGCGCGTGGGTGCACGAGCCCACAGTCGTGAAGGTCAGGATTGTGTCGGAACCGCTGACAGTAGAAGTCGGCGAACAGGCAGCCGCACGTGCGGGTGAGACCGAGAACGAAGGGAAGGCAAGACCCACAACGACAAGGGTCGTCAACGCCCGCGGGAACATTCGCCGACTCTTCACCCTGCCGATGCTATCCACGCCGACATGGGCTTCATCGACTGTGCGCGGTGCCCTCCCGGGCGGTTGCCCTACTCGCCGACGGTGCCGGCAAACGGGGACTCGGCCGCGGCGGCGCGGTCACCGTTCTCGAGTGCGTCGAGCACGTGGATGGCGATGTCGGCGACCTTGACCTGGTCCTCCTCGGCACCCGCGGCCTTCACGCCGTCGTCCATCATGATGTAGCAGAACGGGCACGCAGTCGCCACGCGCGACGCGCCGGTGCTGAGAGCCTCCTGTGCGCGCTCGTCGTTCACCTTGGTGCCGATGGACTCCTCCATCCACATGCGGGCACCGCCGGCGCCGCAGCACATGCCCTTGGTGCCGTTGCGCGGCATCTCCACGATCTGCAGGCCCTTGATGGAGCCCACGACCTTGCGCGGCGCCATGTAGACGTCGTTGTGGCGGCCGAGGTAGCAGGAGTCGTGGTAGGTGATGCGGTCCTCCAGCGAGGCGTTGCGCATGTCCAGCTTGCCGGTGTCGATGAGGTGCTCGAGGAACTCGCTGTGGTGCACGACCTCGTAGTTGCCGCCGAGCTGCGGGTACTCGTTCTTCAGCGTGTTGAAGCAGTGCGGGCACTGGGTGATGATCTTCTTCACGCCCATGCCGTTCATCATCTCGATGTTCGGCATGGCGAGCATCTGGAACAGGTACTCGTTGCCGGAGCGGCGCGCGGAGTCGCCCGTGCACATCTCGGACGGCCCGAGGATGCCCACGTCGATGCCGGCGCGCTCGAGCAGCTTGGCCATCGCCTGGGTGACCTTCTTGTTCTTGTCGTCGAACGAGCCGGCGCAGCCGACCCAGTAGAGGTACTCGTGGTCGAACGGCGAGCCGGGGTCCACGACCTCGACGTTCAGGTCCTTCGCCCAGTCGGCGCGCTCCGCCTGGTTCATGCCCCACGGGTTGCCCTGGTTCTCCATGGCGCGGTACGCGTTGCCCAGCTCGGCCGGGAAGTTCGACTCCATGAGCGAGAGGTAGCGGCGCATGTCGAGGATCTTGTCCAGGATCTCGATGTTCACCGGGCAGATCTCGTCGCACGCCTTGCACGTGGTGCAGGACCAGATCTCCTCGCTGCTGATGCGCTCGAACAGGCTGTTCGCACCGATCGTGATCTCCGGGTCGACGGAGAGCGGCGGGCTGACCTTGCCGCCGGGCGCGTGCGCGGCGGTGGCGGCCATGACCTCGCCGGTCTTCAGGACGATCTCGCGCGGGTCGAGCGGCTTGCCTGTGGCGTGCGCGGGGCACACGCTGGTGCAGCGGCCGCACATCGTGCAGGCGTCGGTGTCGAGCAGCTGCTTCCAGGTGAAGTCCTCCACCACGGACGCACCGAAGGTCTCGAGCGACGTCTCGGTCAGGTTCGGCATGGCGCGCATCGCACCCTTCGGGCGGTCGCGGTCCTTCAGGTACATGTTCAGCGGAGAGGTGAACACGTGGCGCAGCATGGTCACCGGCAGCAGCGCGAGGAACGCGATGAACGTGATCACGTGGGCGACCCACATGGCCTGGTGCCAGTTCTCGAGCGCCCCCAGGGACAGGCCGTCCACGGTCTGGGCGAGCGGGTAGCCGACATAGCTCCACTTCTCGAAGGACATGTCCTTGCCGCCGGCCTGCGACACGGCGATGCGGAACATCTCGGCGGCGAAGCCGGAGAGGCCGATGAGGAGGAGGACGCCCAGGATGAGGCCGTGCTCGGCCTTCGTCTTGATGCGGATGCGGTACGGCTGCTGCACGTAGCGGCGCACGATCGCCCAGATGACGCCGCCGGTGAACATGAGGCCCGCGGTGTCGCCGACGAACACGTACCCCTGGTACACGCCGCCGTGGAGGAACTTGAGCGACTCGGGCAGCTGGTGGTCGATCTCCAGCACCGTGGTCACGCCGAGGAGGATGAGGAAGCCGAAGTAGATCAGCGAGTGCATGAGCCCGGCGGCGCTGTCGCGCAGGAGGGTCTGCATGTAGACGCCGGCGCGGTAGTCCGCCAGGCGCTTCTTCGCGTTCTTCGCGGTGGTGCGGCGGCGGTCCGGGGCGCCGCGCTCCCAGTTGCGCACGCGGTCGGCGAACCGGAACGACCCCCAGATCAGCATCACGGGGAGCAGGGTGTAGAACGCGACCTTCAGCGGTCCGGGGATGCCCTCGAAGACCTCACGGGAGATCTCGGAATCGCCGTGCCAGTCCGTGAACTGCGGGACGATGCCCGACATGAGCGTGAACGTGCCCATGCCGATGCCGATGGCAATCGACAACTGGTGGGGCCGGAACCGCTTCTTGCCGTTCTCGGTGGTCGGGGCTGACGCGTGCGTACTCATAGCAACAACGAACGCTAGTGGGCAGGGCCGCCGGGCGACCGATTCGGCTGTGGATAAACGGGTGTGACCCCCGTTCGGGGCAGGGCGGCCCGGGAGGGGCGGCCCGCCGGGCAATCAGCCGTAGTGGGCGCGGTCGAGTTCCCGCACGCGGGTTGCGAGAGCCTTCAGCAACTTGCGGCTGATCGCCGGGATGTTGTCGATGGCACCCTTGAGGGCGCGCTCGCTGACCACGAGGAGACGCACGTCAGTGTCGGCGATGACCGATGCGGTGCGCGGGCCGCTGTCCAGCAGGGACAGCTCGCCGACCACGGAGCCAGCCTTGGCGCTGCCGATCTTCTTGCCGTTGCGCTTCACGGTGGCGGACCCCTCGAGGACCACGTAGGCCTCGCGGCCTGTCTGGCCCTGGTCCATGATGATGGTGCCGGCCTTCAGCACGCGCTCCGAGGAGTTCTTGATGACGAGGCCGAGTTCCTTCGGGGAGCACTCGGAGAAGAGGGGAATGTTCTTCAGGTGGGCGACGGTGGACTTTGCTGATGCCATGTGAACAAGTGTAAACCCGTCCGGCCCCGGCGTTTTTCATTGTGTACCGACGTCACAGGTGACGCCCGTCGCCGTCACTCAGCCGAGAGCAGCGGGGGGCGGTAGCCCGCCGGGACTGGTTGCCCGAGGAGCAGAAGCAGCGTCGCC
>CAZZFB010000118.1:0-4017 GCA_964653385.1 uncultured Bifidobacterium sp.
CTCGGCATCGGGCTCAGCCACAAGATCGTGATCGAGAACATGCTCGGCATGAGCTACGACAAGCCGGTGCGTCACCTGCGCGAGTACCTGAGCGTGCTCATGCCGATCTCGCGCGGCGAGACGGCGCACTTCGACGGCCAGGACTACCGCGTGCATGCCCGAGTCGATGCAAACGGCTCCACCGGCTTCGGCGTGGTCGTCGCGGCCCTCGGCGAGCAGATGCTGCGCGTCACCGCCGCAATGGCCGACGGCACCCTCACGTGGTGCACCGGTCCTGCCACGCTCTCGGGCCACACCATCCCCACGATCACGCGCGCCGCCGAGGAACTCGGCCGCCCCGCACCGCGGGTGATCGCGGCACTGCCCGTGTGCGTGACAACGGACAAGGCGGCGGCCGCCGAGCGCGCCGCCCAGGTGTTCGCCGTCTACGGCACGCTTCCCAGCTACCGCGCCATGCTCGACAAGGAGGGCGCGGCCGGCCCGGCAGACATCGCGATCACCGGGTCCGTGGCCGAGGTGCAGGACCGCGTGGCTGCCCTTGCCGGCATCGGCGTGACCGACTTCGCCGCGGTCGAGTTCGGCGGAACGCCCGACGAGACGGCGCAGACCCGCGAGGCCCTGAAGGGCCTGCTGTAGCAGCCATGGCGGGGGAGGGTCGCCCCTTGCTCTCGGTGGCACACGACGACGGCGTCGCGCTCGTCACCGTCGACAACCCGCCGGTCAACCTGTTCGACCTCGCCCTCTACGCGGAGATGGTGAGGGTGTCAGGTGAGCTCGCCGAGGACGACACCGTTCGCGCCGTCGTGCTGGCATCGGCGGTGCCGGGCTTCTTCATCGCGCACTTCGACGTGGGCCTGATCCTTGCCCTCCCGCAGGACATGGGTGCGCCCCGCGCACTGAACGACTTCGACCGCATGTGCGAGAACTTCCGCACGATGCCCAAACCCACTATCGCCGCAATCGACGGCCGTGTGGGCGGCGGGGGCAGCGAGCTCACGCTGGCCTGCGACATGAGGTTCGCCTCGCCGCGCGCGGTGTTCAACCAGCCGGAGGTCGCGCTCGGGATCCTCCCGGGCGGGGGCGGCACGGTCCGCCTGCCGCGTCTCATCGGGAGGAACCGCGCGATGGAGGTCGTGCTCGGCTCCGGGGACGTGGACGCGCGCACCGCCGAGTCGTGGGGGTGGGTCAACAGGGTCGTCGACGACCCGCTCGCGCACTCGATGGCGCTCGCGCGCAGGATCGCGGCGTTCCCCCCGGCGGCCGTGAGGGAGGCCAAGGCGTCCGTGCTGCGTGCCGACACCGGCGTGGAGGATGCACTGCTCGCCGAGTCGGCCGGGTTCAACCGTCTCCTCGCCGACCCCCGTGCACGGAGCGCGATGACGAACTTCCTCGCGCGCGGCGGCCAGACGCACGAGGGCGAGATGAGGCTCGGCGAACTCGCCACGGAGCTCGGCGACTGACAAGACTGTCGCCCATGACGACACTGTTCGACGAGGTCACGTTCGCCCGCGGGCCGGCCATGCCCAACCGGTTCATGCTGGCCCCGCTCACCAACCAGCAGAGCAACGAGGACGGCACCCTCTCCGAGGCGGAGTACCGGTGGCTGACGATGCGCGCATCCGGCGGGTTCGGTCTCACCATGACCTGCGCCGCGCACGTGCAGGCGGTAGGCAAGGGATTCTCCGGCCAGCTGGGGATTTTCGGTGACCAGCACCTGGACGGGCACCGCCGGCTCGCCCGGGAGATCAAGCGGCACCACAGCCTGGCGATCGTGCAGCTGCACCACGCCGGCAACCGCTCCCCGAAGGAGCTGATCGGCACCGACCCCGTGTGCCCGAGCGACGACCCCGCAACCGGTGCCCGGGCGATGTCCACGGCCGAGGTGGAGCAGCTGGTGGAGGACTTCGTGGCTGCCGCGGTTCGTGCGGAGCAGGCGGGCTACGACGGAGCGGAGCTCCACGGGGCGCACGGCTACGTGATCGCCCAGTTCCTCTCGCCGGAGCTGAACCAGCGCACCGACCGCTACGGCGGGTCGCTGGAGAACCGCTCCCGCGTGCTCTTCGACGTCATCGACGGCATCCGCGCGCGCACCGGGGCGTCCTTCAACCTCTCGGTGCGGCTGTCACCGGAGCGGTTCGGCCTGCGCACGGCCGAGATGCTCGAGACGTACTCGCGCCTCGTCGCGGAGGCGAAGGTCGACTTCGTCGACATGTCGCTGTGGGACGTCACGAAGACCGGTGTCGACGAGGGCTACACGGATGCCAGGCTCATCGACCTGTTCGCGGGCATCGACCGCGGGCCGGTGCGTCTCGCGGTCGCAGGGAAGCTCTACTCGGCGGCGGACTGCAGGTTCGCCATCGAGAACGGCGCGGACTTCGTGGCCGTGGGCCGCGGGGCGATCCTGCACCATGACTTCCCGCGTCTCGTGGCCGCTGATGCCGGGTTCGAGATGCGCAGCCTCCCGGTCTCCCGCGACACCCTCCGTGCGGAGGGCCTGTCCGACATGTTCATCGGCTACATGGGCAACTGGAAGGGTTTCGTCGCCGACTGACCTCGGCACCTGCGGGCACCTGCAGACCGGCACGAAAAAGGGCCCCCTCGCGGGGGCCCTTCGCTCGTTGCTGGTGGTGTCCCGGCGTCAGCCGTTGACCGGCGGGAACGCCCGCGGCAGCACCATGCTGCACGGGACCTTCATGCCGGCCGGCGGTGCCGCGAGCGCGGTGCACCACGCCTCAGCCTTGGACCCGAGGATCTTCTCCGCGTCGGAGGCCGACTTGGTCTCGATCAACTTCTGGCAGTCGGCCTGCGGGAAACCGATGGCGCCGCATGCCCTGTTGAACTCCGCGGACTTGTTGAAACCGCCCTGGCCCTGGGGCTGGCCGCCCTGCTTGATGTCGGAGTTCGGCTGCTGCTGCTGGATGTTGCGCTTGTTGTCCTGCTGGGCCTTGTCCATCTCCTCGTTGAATTCCTTGTCCTCGGCCATCTCCTCGGCGAGGTCCTCGTCGCCCTCGGCAGCGAGAGCCGAGATGTACTCCACGCGGTACTCGCGCATCTTCGGAAGTTTCACGCCCTTGGCCTGCTTGACGACGACGCGGTAGAGGACGACACCGTCCATCCAGATCTCGTCTTCGTCAGTGGCGGGGAGGGAGAAGATCAGACGGCCGCCGCGGGTCTTGCCGGCATCGAACTCCTCCCAGGCGTCCGGGTCGTCCTCGTCGAAGTTGATCTCCAGACGGGCAGAGACGTTCTTGTTCTTCGGCGTGACCGTGACGAGGATCTCGCAGTCGTCCTCGTCTGCGTCCTCCACGTGCTCGCCGTCGGCGCAGTCACCCGTGAGCACGACCTTCACGGTCGCGGGCTTGGCGGCTGCGGACAGCGGCGCAGCATCGACTGCCACGACCATTCCGATGCCCGCCACGACGGCGAGCAGGTTGCGGATTTTCATTGGGTTCCCTCCCGACGCGGGGGACCGGATGCCCACCCACAGGCTGAACTTTATTCGGCGCGGGACGGATGTCAACTGTCCGTTTTCACCCCGGCGGGACAGGGTCAGCGCAGGCTGAGGGGCGTGCCGACCTTGACCAGGTCGAAGAAGTCGTTGCCCTTGTCGTCCACCACGATGAAGGCGGGGAAATCCTGCACCTCGATGCGCCACACGGCCTCCATGCCGAGTTCCGCGTACTCGAGCACCTCGACCTTGGTGATGCAGTCCTGGGCGAGCCGCGCGGCCGGGCCTCCGATCGACCCCAGGTAGAAGCCGCCGTGCTCGCGGCACGCCTCGGTGACCTGACGGGAGCGGTTGCCCTTGGCGAGCATCACGAACGACCCGCCCGCGGCCTGGAACTCGGCGACGTAGCTGTCCATCCGGCCTGCGGTCGTGGGGCCGAACGACCCGGAGGCCATCCCCTCGGGGGTCTTCGCCGGGCCGGCGTAGTACACGCAGTGGTCCTTCATGTACTGGGGCAGCCCCTGCCCGGCGTCGAGGCGCTCCTTCAGCTTCGCGTGCGCGATGTCGCG
>CAZZFB010000119.1:0-3999 GCA_964653385.1 uncultured Bifidobacterium sp.
TCGTGCAGAGAGCAACAGTGGTGGTGCCGATGAGGGTCGGGCTGGCGTGGAGGACGGAGTAGACCTCCCAGCACAGCAGGCACGCCATGCTCATGCCCACCGAGCCCAGCGAGACGGCGGAACCGGTGACGCCGTCACGACGAGACTTCCACGACCTCACCACCTGGGGCATCCGGGAGAGCGTGAACGCGTAGAGGACGGGCGGGGCGAACCACGGCGGCATCAGGGCGATGGCGGCCGTCCCGGCGGCGAATGAGAGCAGGAGCCCCGGCAGGGTGCCGCGGCTGCCGGCACGCAGCGCGAGCACCACCGTCATGTTCATCGCCCCGGTGGCGAGCGTGCTCACGATGAGGCTCGGCGATGCGATGCGCAGGCCGTACCCCAGCCACACGGAGCTCGACCCCGTCATCATCAGCCACATCGCCAGGCTGACGCCGCGGCCGTGGCCGAGCCGGCGCACGCGCACGGTCTGGGGCCAGGCCTGCAGGACACCGAGAACCGCGGCGACGAAACCGAACACCTCCGCGAACAGCACGCGACGACGCTAGTCGGTGATCTCCACGCGCACGCGCTTGTTGCCCCTGCCCTTGTTCTCCACCTTCGCCACGCGGACTCGCCCGACGTCCTTCGTGGATGACACGTGCGTGCCGCCGTCGGCCTGCTTGTCCAGCCCCACGATGTCGACCACGCGGATCTCGGTGACGGACTCCGGGATGAGCGACACCTTCGTGCGGATGAGGTCCTCGTCGGTGACGGCGGTGTCGCGCGGCAGGAACGACACCTGGATGGGATGGTCACGATCGATCGCCTCGTTCACCAGCTGCTCGACCCGCGCGGCAAAGCCCTCCGGAAGCGGGTCGAACTCGAAGTCCATGCGCGCCGAGAGAGGCTCCATGTTCCCGCCGGTCACGGGCACCTTCCACTCGTTCCAGATCACGCCGCAGAGCACGTGCATGGCGGTGTGCGTGCGCATCAACCTGTGGCGGCGGTCCCAGTCGATGCCGCACCCCACGCTGTCGCCCGCGGCAGGTGCCGCCGCGCCGGCCATGAGCCAGTGCACCACGACGTCACCTTCCTTGCGCACGTCGACGACGGGACTGCCGTTGATGTGGCCGGTGTCGTGGGGCTGGCCACCGCCCGTGTAGTAGAAGACGGTGCGGTCGAGCACGACACCCGTCCTGCCGTCGTCACCGTGGCGCACCTCGGTGACGACCGCGTCGCACGACCGCAGGTAGGCGTCGCGCAGGAAGAGGAGATCCGTTCCCATCGCCGCGGCGCGTCGTCAGACCTGGTTGACCAGCTCTGCGACGGGGGTGACCATCCCCACGTAGAACGCGCCGAACTCCGCGTACTCCGCGGAGGCCTCGTCGAAGCGCATGGTGTACACGACTTCCTTCAGGTCGTCGGGGTTCACCGCGAACAGGGTCACACCCCACTCGAAGTCGTCGAGACCGGCCGAACCGGTGACCAGCTGGATGACGCGGCCGGCGAACGTGCGGCCGCTCTTGCCGTGCTCCTCCATGAGCTCCTTGCGGCGCTCGAACTCCAGCGTGAACCAGTTCTGGCCCGGGTTGCGCCGCTTCGACATGGGGTAGAAGCACCATGCGTTCTTCCCTGCGGGCGGGAGCTCCGGGTACAAGCGGGCGTTCAGCATGGCCTCGGGCATGCCCTTGGCGTACTCGGACACCTCGGTGAGGGACACGTACGAATCGACGACGGAGAGACCGGAGTGCTGAACCACCGTCTGCAGCGCCTTCAGGTCGCGCATGTCGGAGGCGAGGGCCATGACGGCGAGATCCGCCTTGTGGCCGAGCATCGCCACGGTGACCACGGTGACCCCCGCGTTCTCCGCGGACTTCACGCCGTTCACCAGGGCCTCACCGTCGAAACCGGGCGTGGTCTTGCAGAACAGGTGCAGCACGGCCATTCCGACCGAGGGGGACATCGCTTCGCTCATGGGCCCCACGCTACCCAGCACCCGCGCGGCTAGCGCCGCGCGACCACGGCGGCGGCGAACCTGGCCGGCGCCTGCGGGTCCGTGTGCAGGAAGAGCGAGGGCTCCGTCATCTCGAGCTCCATCAGCACCGGCGCGCCGATGCTGCCCCGCACCACGTCGACGCGCGCGTACAGAGGTGCCTCCCCGAGCCTGGCGGTGACATGCGCCATCACCTGGTCACCGAGCTCGCGCTCCGCGGCGGTGGCGGTGCGCGGCCCGATGTCCTCCACCACGTAGAGGCTGTTTCTCTCATTCCCGTCGCCCGCGAGGATCGCGCCCTTGCGGAACGCGTGGCTGAACACACCGTTGAAGTAGAGCATCCCGGTCTCGCCGTTGTCGTCGATGAAGCGCTGGTACGGCTGCACCATCGCCGTCTTGCCCGCGTCCACGAGCGACGTGATGTGCGCCGCGGCGGCGGCAGGCGAGGACACGTGGCGTTCGGTGTCGTTGGAGCCCGCGCTCACCGTGGGCTTCACGACGACGTCGCCCTTGATGAGGTCGTTCGCGAGCACCAGGTCCTCCGCGCCGCGCACGTACGTGGTGGGGATGACGGGGATGCCCGCCGCACCCAGTTCCGCGATGTACGTCTTGTCGGTGTTCCAGCGGATGACCTCCGCCGGGTTGTGCAGCACCGTCGCCTGCGAGACGCGCCCGACCCACGCGAGGAACTCGGCGTAGCGGCGGTGGTAGTCCCACGGGGAGCGCACGATGGCGGCGGCGAAGCGCCCCCAGTCGGTGTCCGGGTCGTCCCAGTCGACGATCTCGGCGACGATCCCGCGGTCACCGAGCGCACGCACGATGAGCGGCAGGTCCGTGTCGTTGTCGCGCGCGGAGGCGCACGACACGAGAGCAACGGGGGGAGCCACGGGCGAGAGGCTAACGGCGGCGGTGCACGTGCCGCAGAACGACGAAGGCCCCGCGGCTGACGCCGCGGGGCCCGTCAGTCGTTCAGCGGGTCAGAAGTCGCCCATGCCGCCGTGGTCGTGGCCGGCGTGGCCTGCCTCTTCCGGCTTGTCGGCGATGACCGCCTCGGTGGTGAGGAACAGTGCCGCGATCGACGCCGCGTTCTGCAGCGCGGAGCGCGTCACCTTCGCCGCGTCGATGACGCCCAGCTTCACGAGGTCCTCGTACTCGCCGGTTGCGGCGTTCAGGCCCTCGTTGCCCTTCAGCGACTTCACCTTCTCGACGACGACGCCGCCCTCCATGCCCGCGTTCTCGGCGATCTGCTTGATCGGGCCCTCGAGCGAGCGGGCGACCATGCGGGCACCCGTTGCCTCGTCACCGGACAGCTTCTCGGCCGCGGCGTTCACCGCTGCCTGCGCGCGGAGCAGTGCGACACCGCCGCCGGGCACGACGCCCTCCTCGATGGCCGCCTTCGTGGTGCTGACGGCGTCCTCGATGCGGTGCTTCTTCTCCTTCAGCTCCACCTCGGTGGCGGCGCCGACCTTGAGGACCGCGACGCCGCCCGACAGCTTGGCCAGGCGCTCCTGCAGCTTCTCGCGGTCGTAGTCGGAGTCGGTGTTCTCGATCTCGGTCTTGATCTGGTTGATGCGGCCCTTGATGTCGGCCTCCGCACCCGCACCCTCGATGACGGTGGTCTCGTCCTTCGTGATGACGACGCGCTTGGCACGGCCGAGCAGGTCGAGGGTGGCGTTCTCCAGCTTGAGACCGACCTCCTCGCTGATGACCTGGCCGCCGGTGAGGATGGCCATGTCCTGCAGCATCGCCTTGCGGCGGTCGCCGAACCCCGGCGCCTTGACGGCGGTGGAGTTGAACGTGCCGCGGATCTTGTTCACCACGAGGGTGGCGAGGGCCTCGCCCTCGATGTCCTCGGCGATGATCACGAGCGGGCGGCCGCTCTGCATGACCTTCTCGAGCACGGGCAGCATGTCGCGCACGTTCGAGATCTTGGTGCTGACGAGCAGCACGTACGGGTCGTCGAGCTGGGCCTCCATGCGGTCCGGGTCGGTCACGAAGTACGGCGAGATGTAGCCCTTGTCGAA
>CAZZFB010000120.1:0-3874 GCA_964653385.1 uncultured Bifidobacterium sp.
GCCCCGCCCGACATCAGCGCCGAGGTGCTCGCGGCCCACCACGACCGCATCCTCTTCGGCAGCGACGCCCCGAACACCGCGATCCGCGTGACGGACCATCTCGCCTGGCTGGATTCGTTCGGCCTGCCGGCCGCCGCGCGGGATGCGGTCACCGGCGGCAACGCGCGCCGCCTGGTTGCCGCCGTCGGCTGACGGTCTACAGGCGGTCGGCGGGGTACCCCGCGAACGATGCCTTGAACACGCCCTGGTTCAGGAGCACCGACGCCACGAGCCTGCCGTCCGCACCGGAGACCGTCGTGCGCGTGAAGTAGTACTCCACGCGCCGGGTCTGGCCGAGGGCCACGACCTCGCGGCGCAGTTCGTACTCCTGGCCGACGAACACGGGGCCCGCGTGCATCCGGATCTCCAGGTCCATGAACAGCCCCACCGCAGGTCCGCGAACGGTCCCCGCCGCGGGGCAGTTCGCCGCGAGCACACTGACCATCTCGAACGGCACGACCGCCCTGCCCCAGGGGGACGAACCGGCCGTGGCGGGCGAGTACCACGGGGAGTCCTCCGTGATGCACCCAAGTTTCTCCTCCAGGGAGAACGGGTAGAGGTTGCCGTTGCGCTCCGAGAACGTCATTGCGGCGCGCGCGGTGGGCGACGTCTCGCCCACGGACAGCTGGTCGATGATGAACAGCTCCCCCGCGGGCTTGAGCGCGGCGAGCCTGGCACCGAGCTCGGTCGTGTCGGCCTCGCCCACCGACATGGTCCCCGAGAGAACGGGCGTCCCGTCGGCCTTCGCCGCCGAGACCCGCGCCGACGTGCCGCCGGTGGTGCGCACGGTTGCCTGCACCTGCTCGCCCTCGATGACCATCGTCTCGAAGTGGGCGCTGATGCACCCCCGCTCGAACCACTCGCGTCCCCAGAGCGCGGCACCCATCGGGTCGAACTGGCTGAAGTGCGTGGGGCCCTCGATCGGGGCGCCCGCCAGCCCCAGCTTCTCGGCGGTCGCGTCGTCGTGGACGCTCGCGTGCCCGTCGTACTCCTGGTCGGCCAGCATCTGGCGGGGCGCGCGCAGCGGCCCCGTCATGGTGATCTCGGTCCCGAACGGCCCCATGCTCACTCCTTCACCCTCTCGGCACGCAGCGCGGACCTCCTCACCTTGCCGTCGTCGCCCCGCAGCGGGAAGTCGACGTACTCGAACGTGCGCGGGATCTTGTACGTCACCAGGCGCTCTGCGAGGAATGCGCGCAGTTCGTCCTCCCCCACCTGGGCTGCGGTCGCCTCGATGATCGCGTGGATCACCGCACCCTTGTCCTCGTCGGGCAGGCCGATCACCGCGCAGCTCTGCACCGCGGGGTGCTCCTGGATCGCCGCCTCCACCTCCGCCGGGTAGATGTTGGCGCCGCCGGAGAGGATCATGTCGCTTGCCCTGTCCCCCAGGTAGAGGTAGCCGTCCGCGTCGAGTCGGCCCATGTCACCGAGCGACTCCCAGCCGCCCTCGCGCGTGCGCGCCGTGGCACCGACGTAGCGGTACGTGGGCGTGCCGCGCAGCGAGCGCATCCACACCTCGCCCATCTCGCCAGTCGGCACCTCGTTGCCGTCGTCGTCGGTGATCATGACGGTCCCCGGCTGCACCCGGCCGACGGAGCCCCGGTGGGCGAGCCATTCCGCACCCGTGATGACGGTCGCGGTCTGGGCCTCGGTTCCCGCGTACAGCTCCATGATGCGGTCGGGGCCGAGCCAGTCGATCCAGCACTGCTTCAGCCACTCGGGACACGGCTCGGCGAGGTGCCACACCACGCGCAGCGACGTCAGGTCGTAGCGCAGGCGCACGTCCTCGGGGAGGCGCCAGATGCGCTTCATCATCGTGGGGACCATGTAGAGCACGCTCCCGCGGTGCTGCTCGATCTCGGCGAGCGTGCCCTCGGCGTCGAAGCGCGGCATCAGCGCGACGCTCAGCCCGTTGAGCAGGGCCTGCCAGCTCCACACGGCAGGACCGTTGTGGTACAGCGGTCCGGGCATCACGAGGCACCCGCCCGGGTCCATCATGAGCGGCGGCGGTGCGGTCTCGTCCATCACGGCGGGGTCACCCGACACGATCAGTTTCGGACGTCCCGTGCTGCCCCCCGATGTCGGCGCCTTCCATGCGGGAGAGATGACGTCGGGAAGCGCGGACGCATCGGCGCGCGGCGCGCGGAAACCGACGGGGATCGAGTGCCGGCCCTGCACCGCACCGTCCGGCGCACCGATCACGACCGGCGGGTCGGCGAGCTCGATCAGGGCCTCCAGTTCGCGCTGCGGCAGGCGCGACGACACCGGCTGGGGCGTGGCACCGAGGAGCCAGATCGCGACGTACGACACGAACCAGTCGATGCTGTTCGGGAGCGCGACCGTGACGAGATCCCCGGTTCTCACCCCGAGACCCTGCAGGTGGACCGCCAGGTCCCCGCCGCGCTCGAGCAGCCCCGCCCGCGTGATCGACTCACCCTGGCAGCTGACGGCCACGGCATCGGGGCGCTCGGCGGCGAGCCGGCGCAGTTGGTTGACGAACGAGATCATGGGGCCCCCTCCCCCCACATGATGCCCCGCCGGTCAGCCCAGGAGCGAGACGACGGCGTAGAGGACGAGGGCAAGGACTGTGCCCGTCGCGACGAGGTTCGCGGTGAGGTCCTCGTCGAACCCGGCCGCGACCCCGATGACCCCTGCGGTCACCATCGGCGGCATGGACGCCTCCACGATGCTCGCCGCCCACGCCGTGTCAGCCGGGTCACCGAGCACGAAGGCCGCGGCGGCCACCAGCGCGGGCATGAGCACCATCTTCACTGCGATCCCGAGCACGACCGCGGACGGCCGGGCGATGCGCAGCCTCGGGACGAACCGCAGGCCGAGCGACACCATCGCGACGGGAGCGACGGTGCGCCCGAGCGGGACGAGCACGTCGTGCACCGCGCCCGGCATGTCGACTGCACGGAACACCAGGCTCCCGACCAGCGCGAGGAACGGAGGGAAAGTGACGAGACGGCGCAGCATCGCGCCGGCATCACCGCCACCCGACCCGAGCCGGCCGGAGACCCACGTGCCGTAGGTCGCGAGCGCGAGGAAGGTGCCGACCTGGTCGAACGCCAGTGCCGCGGGAAGGTGGTCCCTGCCGAGGACGGCCTCGACCACCGGTAGCCCGAGGAAGCTCGTGTTGCCGAGCGGCACGACCATGAGCAGCGCTCCGGTCACGTCTGTCGGCCACCCCGCACGGCGCGACACCGCCCACACCACAGCGGCACCGACGGCGATGGTCGCCCACGCCGACACCACCGGCACGGCGGCACCGCGGCCCAGGTCGAGTTCAGGGAGGCGGACAAGGATCAGAGCGGGCAGTGCGATGGTGATGACCCACTGACCCGCCGGCCCGGCGAGCGCGCGCGTCCGCGGGACTGCCAACCCGAGCGCCGTCCCGGCGAGGAAGAACGACGCGACTGCGAGCACCCGGGAAGTCTTGCCTGCCCGGGGAGTGCCGCGGCTCATTCCCGCGGGGCGCCCGACTGGCAGAATCTCCACATGGCGACGCACAACGTGACCTCTCCCCTCATCGGAACCGTCTTCCGCGTCACGGTGCGCCCCGGCGACACGGTCCGCTCCGGCCAGGAGCTCGTCATCATCGAGTCGATGAAGATGGAGCACCCCGTGGAGGCCGGCGACGACGGCACCGTGGAGGAGGTCCTCGTGTCCGAGGGCGACACGGTCTCGGCGGGCCAGGTCCTCGTGCGCGTCGCACCTGGTGCGGTGGCCGCGAAATCCGACGGCGCCGGTGACTCCCCCGTCGTGACCGGCGAGCGGGCCGACCTCGCGCGCTACCGCGAGAGGCGCTTCCTCACCACGGACGAGGCAAGGC
>CAZZFB010000121.1:0-3854 GCA_964653385.1 uncultured Bifidobacterium sp.
GCGTGATCGTCACCGAGATCGACCCGATCAACGCCCTGCAGGCCGCGATGGAGGGCTACGAGGTGAACACGCTCGAGTCGGCCCTCGGCGAGGCGGACATCTTCGTCACGGCCACCGGCAACGAGGCGATCATCACCGCCGAGCACATGGACAAGATGAAGCACAACGCGATCGTCTGCAACATCGGCCACTTCGACAACGAGATCGACATGGCCGGCCTGGCGCGCAGCAAGGCCACCCGCGACGAGCTGAAGCCGGGCACCGACCTGTGGACGTTCCCCGACGGTCACGCCGTCATCGTGCTCGCGGAGGGGCGCCTCGTGAACCTGGGGTGCGCCACCGGCCACCCGAGCTTCGTGATGAGCTGCTCGTTCTCGAACCAGGTCATCGCCCAGATCGAGCTGTTCAACAACCTCGAGAACTACCCCACGGGCGTGTACGTGCTGCCGAAGCACCTCGACGAGAAGGTCGCGAGGGCCCACCTCGATGCACTGGGCGTGAAGCTGACCAAGCTCACCGACGAGCAGGCCGAGTACCTCGACCTCGACCCGTCCGGCCCGTTCAAGCCGGAGCACTACCGCTACTGAGCCCGTTCCTCCGTCGGTGCCGCGCTGCTGCCGCGGTGCCGCACCGACGGCAGGTCACGCCTCCAGGGCCTCGCCCTCCGCGGCGAGACGATCGCGCTCGCTCATCCTGAACAGGCGCAGGGTCACCTGCACCATCGGGCCGATGCCGAACGCGAACACGAAGGTGCCAACGCCGAGCGTCCCGCCGAGGATGACCCCCACCACGAGCACCGTGATCTCCACGAGAGTGCGGGACAGCCTGATGCTGGTGCCGAACCGCTGGTTGAGGCCGAGCATCAGCCCGTCGCGCGGGCCGCTGCCGAGCTGCGCCCCGATGTAGAGACCCGACCCGGCCGCGATGCAGCACATCCCGAGCGTGACGTAGACGATGCGCAGGGCCATGCTTCCGGTCCCCGGGATCAGGTCTGATGCGACGTTCTCCACGAGCCCGATCTGCACGGCGTTCATGAGCGTGCCGAGCCCGGGCCGGATCCGCAGGGGGATCCACAGGAGCAGCACGAAGAACGACACGACGATGATGTTGGTCCCGAGCGGCCAGCCCGTGATCCCCTCGATTCCCTGGTGGAACACGTCCCACGGCGGCACGCCCACCTCGCTCCTCACGAAGAAGGCGATGCCGGTGCCGAACCCGGTGAGCCCCAGCGCACATCTGGCGAACCGCTCGGGGAAACGTTCCCGCAGCGGTGGATGAGGGGCAGGGGGCCCGGGGGGCGCAGGCGACATGGTCACACACCGTACAGAGAGGCTCACTGCGGGCGGGGGACGATTCGTCGACCTGCACGTCCGCTCTGCCTCGCTCTTCGAGGGACGGACGCGGGAGGCGGTCATCGGGCTCAAGTACCGCAACGAGAGACGCAACGCTCTCGGCCTCGCGCGTCTCCTCGTGCCCCTGGTCGGGACGGACACTGACGTGATCACGTGGGTCCCGACGGCAGAGGCCCGTCGGCGCGAACGGGGCATCGACCATGCAGAGCTCATCGCCCGCCACCTGGGTGTGCTCACCGGTGTGCCGGTCGCACGTCTCCTGCGGAGACTGGGTGCGGGCCAGCAGACGGGCGCCGTGCGGGCCGCGCGGCTCGCCGGGCCGCGGTTCGTGGCGCACCGCCGGTGCACCGGGCGCACCGTCGTCATGGTCGACGACGTGGTGACGACAGGGTCGACGCTGCGGTCCGCGGCCGGTGCGCTCCTCCGCGAGGGCGCCCGCGGGGTGGCGGCGGTGACCGTGGCGGCGGTGGAGTGAAGTAAATTTTCTCCGTGGGCAGCAGCGGGACAGGCACAGACACGGGCGTGTCTCCTGCGGGGCGCATCCTGGAGCGCGCCATCAAGGTGATCGAGGCCGGCGGCGAGGTCGCCATCCGCACGAACACCATTGCCGAGGAGTGCGGGGTCACCGCACCGATCCTCTACCGCGCGTTCACGAACCGCGAGGGGCTCATCGTCGCCGCCCAGGCCGAGCGGTACCGGCGGGCGAGTGCCGTCTCGGTGGATTTCCTCTTCGACCGCATCAAGGTGGCGAAGAGCCGCGAGGAACTGAGGACCAACATCGCCGAGACGCTCGATTTCATCGTCTCGCCGGGGCGCTCGCAGTACAGGCGGCTGCGGGCGGAGGTCATCGGATCAGCCGTCTCGAGGCCCGCTCTCGCCGCCGAGGTCCAGCGGATCGACCGCGAGTACTCCGATGCGATCGCCGCTGCGTACGCGCCGGCAATCGAGAGGGGCTGGCTGGCGCCCGGCGTGGACATGGCCGCCGTCGCGCTGTGGGTCCAGGGCATGGTGAACAGCCGCACGCAGATCGAGTTCGGCGCGGACGACGAGGTGGCGCGCCACTGGGACGACCTGATGAAGGCCGCCGCGCTCCGCGCGATATTCGGCGACTGACGCCGGGTCAGGCGAGGCCGGCGAGCACCCTCGCGCGGGAGATCGCGGACGACTGGTCCTCCTCCACGAGGATGCCGTGCATCCCGACGGCTCCCGCCGCGTCGACGTTCGCCTGGAGGTCGTCGAGGAACGCAGTGCGCGCGGGCTCCGCGCCCAGGCGGTCCATCGTGAGGCGGTAGATCGCCGGGTTGGGCTTGCGCATGGCGACCTCGTGGCTGTCGACGACTGTGTCGAACACGGAGGAGAAGTCCATGAGCGGCCACCACCACTCGCGGAACTCGCGCACGTTGTTCGTGAGGATCCCGATCCGCAGCCCGTTTTCCTTCAGCTCGTGGACCAGCCCGACCATCGGCTCGCTCAGCGAGAAACTGAACGCCGCACCGTTGGCCGGCGTGCCGGCCGGAACCGACGCCACGATGCCGGCGTCGTCGAGCATCTTCTTCGTGATCGCCCGGCACTCGGCGAGCGTGATCTCGCCGCGCTCCACACGGTGCCACTGGTGGTCCGTGTCGAGATGGTGCGGGCCCATCACTATCTCGGCGACGACCTTCGGGTCGTGGTCCGGGTAGCGCCGGGTGAAGTCACGCGGCCCGCCGTTCGCCATGATGACCCCGCCCAGGTCGAAAATCACCGTGTCCACCGCGCGTTCCGCTGTCATCCCCTCAGTCTTGCCTGCACCGCGCTGCGCGGCGAAGGCGGCTCCCACGGCCCCACGGGTAGGCTGGGAAACCGCATGTCAATCCTCGACAAAGTCCTCCGTGCCGGTGACGGCAAGCGGGTGAAGGCCCTCCAGGGCCTCGTCCCGGACGTCAACGCCATGGAGGCCGAGTTCCGTGCCCTCTCCGACCAGGCGCTCCAGGCCAAGACCGCCGAGTTCCGCGGCCGCCTGGCGAACGGCGCCGACCTCGACGACCTCCTCGTGGAGGCGTTCGCGACGGTGCGGGAGGCCGCGAGCCGGGTCATCGGCCAGCGCCACTTCGACGTGCAGGTCATGGGCGGCGCGGCGCTCCACTTCGGGTGGGTCGCCGAGATGAAGACGGGCGAGGGCAAGACCCTCGTGTCGACCCTTCCCGCGTACCTGAACGGGCTCACCGGGAAGGGCGTGCACGTCGTCACCGTGAACGACTATCTCGCCCGGTTCCATGCCGAGTGGATGGGCCGGATCCACCGGTTCCTCGGTCTCGACGTCGGGATCGTGCTGCCCGGCCAGAGGGACACGCCGGCGGAGAAGCGGCGCGAGTACGCGGCCGCCATCACGTACGGCACCAACAACGAGTTCGGGTTCGACTACCTGCGCGACAACATGGCCGGCTCCCTCGAGGACAAGGTGCAGCGCGGGCACAACTTCGCGATCGTGGACGAGGTCGACTCGATCCTCATCGACGAGGC
>CAZZFB010000122.1:0-3813 GCA_964653385.1 uncultured Bifidobacterium sp.
AAGCGCCTCGGCAAGGACGTGCTCATCGTCGACACGGCCGGCCGGCTCGCGATCGACGAGGAGATGATGCGCCAGGTCGCCGACATCTCGGCGGCGGTCAGGCCCGACTACACGTTCCTCGTCATCGACGCGATGATCGGCCAGGACGCGGTGTCGACCGCCGAGGCGTTCCACAGCAGGCTCTCGATCGACGGAGTGATCCTGTCCAAGCTTGACGGCGACGCCCGCGGCGGCGCGGCGCTCTCCGTGAAGAGCGTCATCGGCAGGCCCATCGCATTTGCCGCGACAGGCGAGCGCATCGACGCCTTCGAGCAGTTCCACCCCGACCGCATGGCCGGGCGCATCCTCGGCATGGGTGACGTGCTCTCCCTCATCGAGCAGGCCGAGCAGGTCTTCGAGAAGGAGGAGGCCGAGAAGGCCGCCGAGCGCCTCATGGAGGGCCAGTTCACGCTGGAGGACTTCCTCGAGCAGCTGCAGCAGGTGAAGAAGATGGGGCCGATCTCCGGGCTCGTCGGCATGCTCCCGGGGATGCCGAAGGAGATGAAGAACGCAGAGATCGGCGACGACCAGGTGAAGGTCACCGAGGCGATCATCCGCTCCATGACGAAGGAGGAGCGCGCGCGGCCCGAGATCATCAACGGCAGCCGCCGCACCCGCATCGCCAGGGGCAGCGGCACCGAGGTCGCGGACGTGAACAGGCTCATAAAGCAGTTCGCCGAGATGCAGAAGATGATGAAGCGCATGGGCGCGCTCGCGGGCCCCGTCGGCGGCAAGGGCAAGTCGAAGGGCAAGCAGGGCAAGGTGAACAAGCGCCAGGCCATGCGGGAACTGGGTGACCTCCTCGGCGGCCAGGGTGGTCTCCCGGGCATGCCCGGAGGTCCCGGTGGCCCCGGGACACCCCCGGGGTTCCCCCCGTTCGGGCGCTGAAAACGCCGTCCCCGCCCGTTGGGGAGGGGCAAACCTCACCGCTAGCCTTACCTAGTCCCAGAACGGGTCCCTTCCAGGAGAACATCGCACATGGCAGTCAAATTGCGCCTCACCCGAGTCGGCAAGACCAAGCAACCGCAGTACCGCGTGATCGCGGCCGACTCCCGCCGCGCACGTGACGGCCGTTTCATCGAGATCCTCGGCCAGTACAACCCCCGCACCGAGCCCTCCACGCTGAAGATCGACAACGACAAGGCCGTCGCCTGGCTGCTGAAGGGCGCCCAGCCGACCGAGCGCGTGAAGAAGCTGCTCGAGATCAGCGGCGCCTGGGCCCAGTTCTCGGCCGCGAAGTCGAAGTAACCCGCCGTGTCTGATTTCGACGCCAACGAGCTCGAGGCGCCCACCGCCACCGCAGTGCTGGAGCACATCGTGCGCAGCATCGTGGACGACGCCGACGCAGTGTCCGTGTCGTCCAGCACCGGCCGCGGCGACAAGGTCAAGCTGGAGGTCCGCGTGGGCCCCGGCGACCTCGGCCGCGTCATCGGCCGCCGTGGCCGCACCGCCCAGAGCATCCGCACCGTGGTGCGCGCCGCCGCGGTGAACGACGACGTCGATGTCGACGTCGACTTCGTCGACGCCTGACCGCGTCGATGGCACCTCCGCCCGGGCTTCTCGAGGTCGGCCGCATCGGCAGGCCCCATGGGGTCCGCGGGGACACCTACGTCACCTTCACCTCCGACGTCGCCCTGCGCCACGAACCCGGCTCCGTGCTGTTCGTGGACACGCCCTCGGGCCCCCGCCGGCTGGAGATCACCGCCTCCCGGCCCGAGAAGGAGAGGTTCGTGGTGCACTTCGCCGGTGTCGACGACCGCAACGATGTGGAGCTGCTCACGAACAAAATGCTCTACGCCGAGCCCGTCGCTGATCCCGCGGCCGTGTGGGTCCACGAGCTCGTCGGTTCGCGCGTGGTCACGGCAGACGGGACCGAGGTCGGCAGGTGCGTGGCCGTGGTGCAGAACCCCGCCCACGACCTGCTGGAGCTCGACTCCGGCGCGCTCGTGCCCGCCCCGTTCGTGGTGTCCTGCACGGGCGGCGTCACCGTGATCGACCCCCCAGAGGGCCTCTTCGACCTCGCGGACTGAGTTCGGTAGGTTCGCACCGTGCGCATCGACGTCTTCACGCTGTTCCCCGGGATGGTCGACGGGTTCTGCTCGCAGAGCCTGCTCGGCCGCGCGCGGGAGAACGGCCAGGTGGACCTGCGCTGCCACGACATCCGCGACCACGCCACCGACGTCCACCGCACGGTCGACGACTCGCCGTTCGGCGGCGGCGCGGGGATGCTCATGCGACCCGAGCCGATCTTCGCCGCGGTCGAGGCCGCGGACCCGCCGCGCCCGCTCGTCCTGCTCGGCCCCGGCGGCGAGCCGTTCACCCAGGCGGTCGCGCAGAAGCTCGCCGGCCTCGGCGGGTTCAGCCTGCTGTGCGGCCGCTACGAGGGGGTCGACCACCGCGTGCGCGAGCACCTGGTCGACCACGAGATCTCCGTGGGCGACGTGGTCCTCGCCGGCGGCGAGGTGGCCGCGTGCCTCGTGATCGAGGCAGTCACTCGACTCATCCCCGGGGTCATGGGCAATGCCGTCTCGCCCGTGACCGAGTCGTTCGGCGCCGCGGGCCTGCTCGAGGAGCCCCAGTGGACGCGGCCGGCCGAATTCCGTGGTTGGGAGGTGCCCGAGGTGCTCCGGGGAGGGGACCACGGGCGCATCGAGAAGTGGCGGTTCGTGCAGGCACTGCGCCGCACCGTCCTGCGCCGCCCAGACCTGATCGAGGCCCGCGGGGGCTTGTCAGACAAGGAAAAGACCCTGTTGGAAGGGGCCGAGGATGTCTCGTATCCTTCATTGTTCGCCGATGAGGCCCAGTAGGCCGCGGACGCACACATTCGAGCCGCTAGGAACCCACCATGAAGACCACCGACATCGTTGACAACCAGAACATGCGCGACGACATCCCCGCGTTCGGCCCCGGCGACGAGGTCAAGGTGCACGTGCGCGTGGTCGAGTCGGGCAAGGAGCGCATCCAGATCTTCCAGGGCAACATCACCGCCATCCAGGGCTCCGGCATCGCCGAGACCTACACGGTGCGCAAGGTCAGCTACGGCGTCGGCGTGGAGCGCACGTTCCCCGTGCACAGCCCGTCGGTGGCCAAGATCGAGGTTCTCCGCAAGGGCGACGTCCGTCGCGCCAAGCTGTACTACCTCCGTGATCGCGTCGGCAAGGCCGCGAAGATCCGCGAGAAGCGCGAGTCCTGAGGACAGCGCCGGCACGCGCCGGCTCGAACCCATGAACTCCGACGATCTCGAGAATTTCGAGGCTGACCGCGAGTACAAGCTCGCCCAGGAGTACCAGGACGTCGTGGGCATGTTCAGGTACGCCGTGGAGACCGAACGCCGTTTCTACCTGGCCAACGACGTCAAGGTGTCCATCACCGGTGACAGCGCGAGGCCGCTGATCGAAGTGGTGATGACAGACGCATGGGTGTGGGACATGTACCGCAAGACCCGGTTCATCCCGACGGTGAGGGTGCTGAGCTTCAAGGACGTGAACGTGGAGGAGCTCCCGGACGACACGCTCCTCGACACGGGCGGGATAGAACGCCACGACTAGCGCGTGCGCGCTGGGCCGAGGATCTCGTGGCCCGCTGGTACGTCAGGCAGGGTTTTGACATCGTCGCCAGGAACTGGACGATGCGCGGCGGGGAACTGGATGTCGTCGCCCGCCGCGGCCGGCTGGTCGTGGTGTGCGAGGTGAAGGCGAGAGCAACCGGTACGTGGGGGTCGCCGTGGGAGGCGATGACTCCGCTGAAGCAGCAGCGAGTCAGGCGCGCCGGGCA
>CAZZFB010000123.1:0-3790 GCA_964653385.1 uncultured Bifidobacterium sp.
CGGTCGTGGTGGTCACAGGAGGCAGGACGGCGGTGTTCGCCATGGACCTGTCCTCGTTGCCCGCGCTGCAGTTCGCCACGCTCGAGCAGGCGAAGTCGAGAACGCGCATGTGGTACGGCGAGCCGGAGATGGACGCAGCCGACTTGTCCACACCCCAGTCAGCCTGCGAGGCCACGTGCCCGCCCCAGGAGAGCACCACGGTGGTGCCGACGGCAGTGAAGTACACCTTCGTCGACGTGGAGGAGTTGTCGGTGTACAGCCCGGTCAGGGAGTACGGGGCCGGGTTGGCCGCGACGGTGCATGTCGAGGCCCCGCACAGGTTCCCCGTGTTCGCGATGGATGCCCCCGGCGCAGGGAAGGTGCCCCCGTCGATGCGGAAGGCCTGGCCCGGCACCTGGGTCACGCCCCGTCCCGTCACCTCCGAGTCGATGGGAATAGGGAGCGTGGACACCGGCGCCGCACAGGTGACGCCCGCGCACGGGTCGGCGGTGGTCTCGGTCCGGCTGACGCCGGTGAGATAGTCGATCGCGTGCTTGCCCTGCTGCGTGGTGTCCCACTCGATGGTCGCGCTGTACATCTCGCCGGGGGAGAGATCGGTGAATCTCGCCCTGTAGGGCACGGTCTCACCCTCGCTGTAGTGCGAGTTGGAGGCATTCAGGTTGCCGTTCTGCCACTGGGCGGGGTTCGACGTGTCGCAGGTGACGGTGAGGTTGGCGCACTGGTCGAGGTTCACCGCGGATTTCGCGGAGACCAGCAACTGGTCGTTCACGACGAACGCCGCCGCGAGGAGGAGGAAGAGAGCCGCGAGCCTGCGGCCTGCCTGGTGGTTCATGATGCACATCCGTTCGGGTGGTGTGCTCGCCTCCGGGGTCATGGGCTGCGCGGCACGTGGGTGTGATCGGGGACCTGGATCAGTGACGGTGACGGTACGGACACGCGGGCAACGGCGCAACGGACGCACGTACCGCAGCACAGGTGGTTTGCTACCGAGCACTCCCCGTGCGGGGCACTTCGTGAACCGGGGTCCGTACCGTCATCCAGGTGCCGCGACGACAGACCCTCCCGCTCCTCCTGGCGGCGGTTCTCGTCGCGACGCTCGTGATGCAGGCGCCGGCCCGACGTTCGGATGCGCTCGCCGGTCGTTACGTGCTCATCACCCCCGTCATCGGCAGGTACCAGCGGCCGTTCCGGGTGTTCATGACGACGCGAGAGCTGGATGTCATGACACGCATGGGTTCACGGCTGCGGGCGGCCCGCAAGGTCCCGCGGTCGATAGTCAACACGGGCACATACCACGTGGAGCCGGGCTCGGAGCGGTCGCCGATGTACCTCTCCCAACTTGCGGTGCTGCGCGAGCTGCAGCGCGTGCTGGAGAAGTACAACGGCACGATCGCCGACTGGAAGGTCGACATCATCGTCGGCAGGACGCAGAGGTTCCTCAAGTCGAAACTGCGCGAGCTCGGGTGCCTGACCAACCTCGTCTCCACTGACGGGGTCCTGCAGATGGGGGCGGCGCTGTGCGGACGCCACTTCCTCGCGGACAACCTCACCGGGTACATGTTCCTGAGGTCGTCAGGGGACGTCCTCACGGACCGGATGGAGCGGGCCCGCGAGCCGGATGTCTCCACGGTTCCTTACCTGGTTGCCATGAGGAATCTCTCGGGTCTCGCCCATGAGTGGGCCCACATCTACAGGGCCGCGGGACAGGACGGCCGGGTCTTCACGGACGAACCCGCGTGGGTGCGCGAGGGCCTGGCGGAAGTCTGGGCCGGCATCGCGATCGTGAATTCGAACATCGTCAGGATGACGTACACGGACTGGCACGTCATCAGGTTGCGGCGATTCCTCGACTGGTCGAGGCGGTGCGACGTGAAGTTGATCGACTTCCGTCTCGGTTCCGAGGCGACGAACGGGTGCGAGTACTTCGTCGGCCCGCTCGCAGTCGAACTGCTCATCGCACGCCACGGCGGGCTGGAGAATCTCATCAAGGTGTTCCACCTGAACGACCCGGAGCAGGGATTCCTCGACGACTTCGAGGAGGTCTACGGGATGACGCTCGCCGACTTCGAGAATGAAGCCGATGCCTACATTGCGGGCATCCGCGAGGCGGAGCTGTCCAGATGAGAGCAGAAGCGGGGTCGGCAGGATGAGCGCGGCGCAGGGGACGTACCGCGAGACGGACGCCTTCCGTGAGCTCGTGTCGTCGGCCGCCATCGTCGGTGGTGCGGACTGGTGCCGCACGCTCTTGATGTGCGCGACGGACCTCGCGACCGTCCCCGACGGTGCGGTGCTCCTCCGCAACGGGGCGGGCGGGCTGAGTGCCGCGCACGCGTCCGATCCCGGTCTGCTCGGGCACAGTGCGGCGATGGCCTCGGCGGCGTGGGCACCATTGGTGGAGTGCCTCGAGACTGCCCGCCCGCTGTCGGTGGACACCCGGACAGGAAATGACCCCGGCGTGCCGCCCGCCGTCGCCGGGGAGTACGCCGGGCTGCATCTCTTCCCGGTCAGTCACCGCGGTGACGGCCATGGTGTGGTCATGGTCTGTGACCGTGTGCCCAACCGCCTCGGTGCGCGACAGGCAGACGCGGTGTCGTTCATCGCTGCAGCGGCTGGCCTTCTGGTGAGCCACGCGCACGAGGTCTCCGGGGCGCGGAGACTCGCGGCACAGCTGCAGCACGCACTCGACAGCCGTGTGCTGGTGGAGCAGGCGAAGGGGTACGTGGCGGGACGCGACGGCCATGACCTCGGAACGGCGTTCAGGGTGCTGCGGGAGAAGGCACGGAACGAGCGGCGTCCACTCTCTGACGTGGCGAGGGAGACCCTTCCCCGGGGCTCTTGAGCCGGGTTGTCAGTGGTCCCGGGACTCCGGCGTGACGGGCTCGCGCAGGTGGATCGGCTCCACATGCGGCTTGCGGCGCCGCGAGCCGATGTTCAGCACCTCCACGAACACGGAGAACGTCATCGCCGCGTAGATGTAGCCCTTCGGGATCTTCTGACCGAAGCCCTCCGCGATGAGTGTCGTGCCGATGAGGAGGAGGAACGCGAGCGCGAGCATCTTCACCGACGGGTGCGCGTTCACGAACCGGTAGATGGCGCCAGATGCCCCGAGCATGATGAAGATCGAGACGACCACTGCGATGACCATCACCGGCACGTAGGTGGTCATGCCGACCGCGGTGATGACCGAGTCGATGGAGAACACGAGGTCCAGCAGGAGCACCTGCACGAGGACCGCAGCGACGGTGGGTGCGGTCTTCGCGGAGGTGTGGCCCTCGTCGCCCTCCAGCTTGTGGTGGATCTCCTTGGTGGCCTTGTAGATCAGGAAGAGGCCGCCGGCCAGCAGAATCAGTTCCTTCCCGCTGAACCCCACTGACCCCACGGTGAAGAGCTCCTTCTTGAGCGTGATGATCCAGCCGACCGCGAGAAGAAGGAGGACCCTCATCCCGCCGGCGGCGAGAATGCCGGTGCGGCGCGTCTTGTTCTGTTCCTCGGCAGGGAGCTTCGAGGCGAGGATGGAGATGAAGACGACGTTGTCCACCCCCAGCACGATCTCGAGGGTGAGGAGCGCCGCGAGCGCGCTCCATGCGGTGGGGTCGGAGATCCAGTCCATGGGGGCAGAAAGTACCAGCATGGCGCGTGGCCGGGCGGGTATGCGCCCGGGTGTCGAGTGCGCCCCGGGGGTAGGCTCGGCATCCGCGTGCACACCGAAGTCCGTGAGTCCACGGACGCCGCGCGCTCGGGCGTTTAGCTCAGTTGGCTAGAGCATCTCCCTTACAAGGAGAGGGTCGGG
>CAZZFB010000124.1:0-3751 GCA_964653385.1 uncultured Bifidobacterium sp.
GACACCGGGGGGATGCGCCTGCGGGCCGTCGCGCACGGCCCCGGTGCGTGGCGCATCTCGCGGCTCTCGGCCGGGGACAGCGTCGAGATGCGCGGCGAGTGCGGTCAGTCGGCCCGGTTCGCGGGCCGCGACCGCGTGAACCACGTGCTCGGGACTATGCGCGTGACAGAGGTGGGTGCGGCGGAGCCGTCGTCGTCGCCCGCGCACCGCGCCGCCAACAGGATGCGCGCCCTCGTGGAGCGCGGTGTGCGCCACATGACGGACGATGACGCCGCGCTGTTCATGGGGCTCGTCATCGGCGACGACAGGAACCAGCCCCGTTCGATGGTCGACGACTTCAGGGCGAGCGGCCTGTCCCACCTGTGCAGCGTCTCGGGGCAGAACGTGGCCTACGTGCTCGCGCTCTGCGGGCCGCTCCTCCGTCGTCTGCGCCCCGCGCCGCGGCTTGCCTCGACTCTCGCGGTGATCGGGTGGTTCGTGGTCCTCACGCGCGCGGAGCCGTCCGTGCTCCGGGCCTCGATGATGGCCGCGGTCGTCGCGGTGAACTTCTTCAGGGGAAGCCCGCGGAACGCGCGTGACGTCCTGGCGGTGTCCGTGACGGTTCTCCTCGTCGTGGACCCGTTGCTCGCCCACAGCGTCGGGTTCGCGCTGTCCGCGGGCGCCACGGCGGGCCTCGCGTGGCTGTCACGGCCCCTCGGTTCGCGGATGCGCCTCCCCGGTGTCCTGGCGGCGACCGTGGCGGCGCAGGCGGGCACGCTGCCCGTGGCGCTCCTCGTGTTCGGCCGGGTGCCCCTCGTGTCGCTGCTCGCGAACCCGCTCGCGGTGCCCGTCGCGGGGGCGGTCATGCTCGTCGGCATCCCCGCGGCCGCGCTGTCTGCGTTTCTTCCCGATGCCGTGGCCGCGCCGCTCTGTGCGCTCATGGCGCTCCCTGTGCGGTGGGTCGCCGGCGTCGCGTCTGCCGGTGCCCGCTTCGAGCCGCACGGCCCCGCCGCTTTCGGTGCGTGGACGGTGGTTGCCGTGGCGGCAGTGCTGTGGGTGCGGCGACACCGGGCTGTGGCAGGGTAGGGGAATGGCGGCGTACGTGGTGTCCGGTGACGAGACCCTGATCGGTCTCGAACTGACCGCCCTCGTCGACCGTCTCGTCGGCGACAACGACCGTTCCATGATGGTCGAGGACTTCGACCTCGCCGACGCGGGCACGCAGGTCGGGCTGGTGGCCGACGCGCTCGGCACCATGCCGTTGTTCACGGAGAGGCGCGTCGTCGTGCTGCGCAACGTGCACGGTGCACCCGCAGACCTCCTCGAGCCGGTTGTCGCCGCCATCGCGGGACGGGTGGACGAGGTCGACGTCGTCGCCACGGTCACCGGGCGCCAGCCCAAGGCGTTCGCCGACGTCATGAAGAAGGCCTCCGCGGAGAGCATCGGCGCAAGCGTCGGCACCGGGAAGAACGACAGGCTGGGCCGCGTCGAGGTGCAGTTGGTCGAGGCCGGTCTGTCGTACTCGCCCGAGGTGCCCCAGATGATCGTGCGGTGGCTGGGCGAGGACCACTCCCGCCTCGCCGGTCTCGTCCAGACCCTCGTGTCCACATACGGCGAGAACGCCAAGCTCGTGCGCTCCGACGTGGACCTGTTCCTCGGCGGGGCGGGCAGCGTGGCGCCGTGGGACCTCACCGATGCCATCGACGCGGGCGACACCTCCGGTGCGCTCGTCATGCTGCACCGCTTCCTCGCCGACGGCACGCATGCGCTCCAGGTCCTCGCGTTGCTCGCCAACCGCTACGGGCAGATGATGAAGCTCGACGGACGCGGCGTGCGCACGGGGGCAGATGCGGTCGCGATCCTCGGCGGCAAGGAGTTCCCCGCACGGAAGGTGCTCGAGCAGTACCAGAAGCTCGGCAGCGGCGGCGTCGCGCGCGCGATGTCCCACCTGGCGGCGGCGGACGTGGACCTGCGCGGCGGCAAGGACTGGCCGGACGTGCTCGTGCTCGAGGTGCTCGTGGGGAGGCTGTGCCAGCTGGTGCCGGCGCGCGGCGGAAGGGTTACTTCGCGGCGAGCTTCTTCATGAGGCGCGACTTGCGGCGTGCGGCGGCGTTGGGGTGGATGATCCCCTTCGACGCGGCCATGTCGAGGCGCTTCACGGCGAGGCGGAGGCTGACATCGGCGTCGGCGGTGCCGGCGGCCTGCTCTGCGTTCTTCACCCGGGTGCGCAGCTCGCTCTTGACCGCCTTGTTGCGGTCGGCACGCTTCGCGTTGGTGATGATGCGCTTCTTCTGGCTCTTGATGTTTGCCACGGTCGGAAAGGCTAGCGGTGGCAGCCCCGCACCCCAACCAGCACGGTCGGTGTCCTGACCTGCCGGGGGCGCAGACCCCTGCCCACAGGCGCCGCGGATAGAGTCGGGGAGCCCATGGAACTCGCCAAAATCCGCAATTTCTCGATCATTGCCCACATCGACCACGGCAAGTCCACCCTCTCCGACCGCATCCTCGAGCTGACCGGCGCGGTCGAGGCCCGCGACATGAAGGCCCAGTACCTGGACACCATGGACCTGGAGCGCGAGCGCGGCATCACCATCAAGGCCCAGAACGTGCGCGTCGACTGGAAGGGGCACACCTACCACCTCATCGACACCCCGGGGCACGTGGACTTCGGGTACGAGGTCAGCCGCTCCCTCGCGGCGTGCGAGGGCGTGGTGCTGGTGGTCGACGCCGCCCAGGGCATCGAGGCCCAGACGCTCGCGAACTGCTACCTCGCGCTGGAGCACGACCTCGAGATCGTGGCGGCGCTCAACAAGATCGACCTGCCGGCCGCCGAGCCGGACCGCTACGCCGCCGAGATCGAGAACATCCTCGGCATCCCGGCCGGCGAGATCCTCCGCATCTCCGCCAAGACGGGGGAGGGCGTGCCCGAGCTGCTCGACGCCATCGCCGAGCGGATCCCCGCACCCTCCGGTGACCCCGAGGCCGAGCTGCAGGCGCTCATCTTCGACTCCCAGTTCGACCAGTACCGCGGGGTGGTGTCGAGCGTGCGCGTGGTGAACGGCAGGCTCACGTCCGGCTCGCGCCTCTACTTCATGCAGGCAAGGGCCACGCACGACGTGATCGAGATCGGTGCGCGCAGGCCCGCCAACACGCCGGTCCCCGAGCTCGGTCCCGGCGAGGTGGGGTACCTCATCGCGGGCATCAAGGACGTGGCCGAGGCACGGAGCGGCGAGACAGTGACGATGCTGAACCGCCAGGCCCCCGAGCCCCTGCCCGGCTACCGCGACCCGAAGGCGATGGTCTTCTGCGGCCTGTACCCGATCGACGGCGACGACTTCGAGAACCTGCGCGAGAGCCTGGAGAAGCTGAAGCTGAACGACGCCTCGGTCACCTACGAGCCGGAGTCCTCCGGGGCGCTGGGCTTCGGTTTCCGGTGCGGCTTCCTCGGCCTGCTCCACATGGAGATCGTGAAGGAGCGCCTGGAGCGCGAGTTCAACCTGGCGCTCATCGCCACAGCGCCGTCCGTGGCGTACCGCGTGACCCGCACCGACGGCGAGGTGGTCACCGTCGACAACCCCGCCGACCTCCCGCCCACGCAGAACATCGACTTCATCGAGGAGCCCTTCTTCCGCGTCAGCATCGTGACGCCGAAGGAATACACCGGGACCCTCATGGACCTCTGCCAGTCGCGCCGCGGCGACATGGTGAAGCTGGAGTACCTCTCGCCGGAGCGCGTGGAGCTGCACTACCTCATCCCGCTCGCGGAGGTCGT
>CAZZFB010000125.1:0-3689 GCA_964653385.1 uncultured Bifidobacterium sp.
GACCGCGGACGCACTGGGAATCGTCCTCCTGCCGCTCGAGACGGACCTCTACGGGCTCCCGTCAATGTCGCTGGAGGAGGTGGCCGCGCGCCTGACCGGCGTCGGCCCGTCGACAGTGGTGCTCGTGAAGGGCTCGCGCAGCTCGCGCACCGAGCGGGTCGTGGGTGTTCTCGACGCCTCCCCATAGGGGTGCCGTCGCACCGCAACGGTGCGCGGGTCCCGTCAGGTGCGGGTGTCGGGGTCGACGCCCGCGGCGAGGAACGATGCGTCCTCCGCCGCGCGCATGTCGATCCTGTGGATGTTGCACCACCACGACAGGAAGAGTGCCCACGCCGCGCCGAAGTAGAGCACCGGCCGCGCCCCGATCGCGTCCATCACGGGCCCGAAGATGATGTTGCCGATCGGGATCGTGCCGCCGAAGGCCATGAACCACAGCGAGAGCACGCGCGCCCGGACCTGCAGCTCCAGGCGGCTCTGCAGCACGGTCATGAGCGCCGTTGTGGTGGAGAAATAGGTGGTGCCGAGGAGGAAGCCCGTCACGAAAGCAAGAGGCACGTTCGGTGCCGAGGCAAAGAGCGCGAGGGCCAGGGCAAAGAGGAGGAAGCCGCGCCGCGCTGTGGTCCGCTTGTCCTCGGTGGCGAGCACGGTTCCCACGGCGAGCGCCCCGAACATCGCGCCGAGCCCCCACGTCGCGTACAGCCACTTGTAGAGCGGCGTGCGGGGCTCGATCCCGAACGCGAGGTCCGCGACGGCGGGGAACAGGCCGACGAACGGGAGGCTGAGCAGGGAGAACGAGAACATCGTGAGGAGGACCCTGCCGATGACCGGGCGCTCACGGGCGACGCGCAGGCCGAGTGTCAGCGACTTGAGGCCCTTCTCGGAGGTCTTCGGGGCGACGGGGAGGGTGATGCGCAGCACCGCCGACATGACGATGAGATAGGTGCAGCTGTTGATGAAGAAGATCTGGGCGGTCGTGACCCCGGTGTTCATGAGCAGCGCCGCGATGATCGGGCCCATCACGCGTGAACCGTTCACGGAGACCGAGGAGAGGCTGATGGAGCCCCCGAGGTCCTCGGGAGGCACGAGACTCGGAAGCACCGCCGAGAAAGCCGGGGCGTTCAGGGAGTTGCCGATGCCGACGACCAGCTGGGCCGCGAAGAGCACGGGTATGGCCGCGTCGAGGGAGGCAAAGATGCCGAGACAGACCGAGCCCGTCATCTGCGTGAGCTGGGCGAAGACGAGCCACCTGCGCCGGTCGAACTTGTCGGCCATGACCCCCGCGGGAATGGAGAGCAGCAGGAGCGGGCCGAGCTGGGCGAACGTGAAGATGGCGACCGTCGACGCGCTGCGCGTGCGGGAGTAGATGTAGGCGGGCAGCACGACCTGCTGCATCCACACACCGATGCTGGAGGTGAAACTGGACGCCCACATCACCCTGAAGTCGCGGTTGCTCAGGGCCGAACGGGCGGAACCCGGCACAAGGGGCTTCTTCTCGCGCGGCGTTCTCGACATAGGGGGCACGCCAAAACTAGTGCCGCCGCGCCCGCGCGGGCGGGTTGTGGTCAGTGACCCGCGTCGAACGCGAGCGGCATCGCCGCCGGGCCGAAGATCGCCGTGGTGGCGGGCTTCATCACGGTCGCTCCGGCGCGCGTGACACCGGGCATTCTCCGGGGGAGGATCGTGAGTGCCTCCTGGAGCTCGGCGCGGGCGAGGGATGCACCCAGGCAGTAGTGGATCCCGCTGCCGAACGACATGTGCGGGGAGCCCACCGGCTCGCGCGTGATGTCGAAGGTGCCCGCGCCGGGGAACACCGACTCGTCGAAGTTCGCCGTGCCGAGACTTGTGCTCATGAACGTCCCCTTCGGGTACAGCACGCCGTCCATCTCGATGTCCTCGCTCGCGTAGCGGATCGTGCCGTTGACCGCGCCGAAGTAGCGCATCGTCTCCTCCACGGCGCGCGGCGCGAGGCCGGGGTCGTCCGCGAGCTTCTCCCACTGGTCCGGGTGGTCGAGGAACACGGCGAGGCACAGGCCGAGCTGGTTGCGCGTGGTGTCCGTGCCGCCCACGATGACGGCCTCCACCATCATGACGAGCTCGTCCGTGGTGAGCCTGTCGCCGGACTCCTCTGCCGCGATCAGGTCGGTCAGCAGGTCGTCTGCGGGCTTGTCGCGCCTCTCGGCGATGAGGCCCCGCACGTACTCGCCGAGCTCGTCCTGGGCCCTCATGATGACGGGCAGGTCCTCCACGAGGGTCCCGTTGAAGATGCGGAGCACGTCGGTCGCCCAGCCGCTGAACATCTGCCAGTCGGACTTCGGCGCGCCGAGGAGCTCGCAGATGATCGGGATGGGGTAGGGCTCGCACACCGCCGACACGAACTCGATGCTCCCCGTGGCGGTGTGGGGCTCGATGAGCCCGTTCACGACCTCACGCATGAACGGCCGCAACCTGTCGGCGCTGCGCGGGGAGAAGGCGGGCGCCACCAGGCGGCGGAGGCGCACGTGGGTCTCGCCCTCCGCGTTCAGGATGCTGACCCGCCGGCGGGAGAGGAACTCCTCGTTCGTGACACCGGCGAACTGGGCGGCGAAGCCCACCGCACTGTGCCAGCGCTTGTCGCGCAGCACCTTCACCACGGAGTCGTACCGGACGGCGGCGAACCCGATGTCCGTGCGGGCGACGGGACCGAGGGCAGCGATCTCGCGCATCGCGGCGCGGCGCACCTGCCGGTCACCGTTCTCGAAGAGGGGGACGACGGGGGCGTCGAGTTCGCTCGCGTGGATGACCATGGCCGAAGGCTAGGGGAACCAGGTCTCAGCCGGCGAGGGCGGCGGAGGGTGCGGTGCACGGCAGCCCGAGCGCCTCCGCGACGGCCGCGTAGGTGATCTGCCCGCCGTGCGTGTTCAGCCCGTGCAGCAGCGCGGGGTTCCTCCGCACGGCACCGGCCGCCCCGTGCACCGCGACCTCGAGCTGGTAGGGGAGCGTGGCGTTGGTGAGCGCGTACGTGCTGGTGTTCGGCACGGCGCCGGGCATGTTCCCGACCGCGTAGTGCACGACCCCGTGCTCCACGTAGGTCGGCGCGGTGTGGGTGGTCTCGCGCGTCGTCTCGATGCACCCGCCCTGGTCGACCGCGACGTCCACGATGACGGCACCCGGTTTCATCGACCGCACCATGTCCTCGCTCACGATCACGGGTGCGCGCCCGCCGGCCACGAGGACCGCGCCGATCACGAGATCGGCCTCTGCGACGCTGCGTTCGATCGCGCCGCGGTTGGACGCGAGGGTCATGATGCGGCCTCGGTGGATCTGGTCCACGAACCGGAGCCGGTCGAGGTTCTTGTCGATGAGAACCACCTCTGCCTCCATGCCGGCCGCGATCCACGCCGCGTTCCAGCCCACGTTCCCCGCGCCGAGCACGACCACGCGCGCCGGCCGCACCCCCGGCGCACCGCCCATCAGGACGCCACGCCCGCCGTGCGTGCGCTCCATGAAGTGGGCGCCCATCTGCGGCGCGAGCCTGCCGGCCACCTCGCTCATCGGCGCGAGGAGCGGAAGAGCGCCGGTGTCCAGCTGCACGGTCTCGTAGGCAAAGGCCGTGGTCCCGGATGCGACGAGCGCACGCGCGACCTCCGGGTACGCGGCGAGGTGCAGGTACGTGAAGAGAGTGAGGTCGCGGCGGAGGAAACCGAACTCCT
>CAZZFB010000126.1:0-1753 GCA_964653385.1 uncultured Bifidobacterium sp.
CCCGTGACGGCGACACGGACCGGCGCCTGGGTCTTGCCCAGCTTGAGGCCCCGCTCACTGGTGAACTCCTCGAGCACGCCCTTCACCGATTCGGCGTCCCATGCGCATGCCGCGAGGCCGGCGGACATTGCGTCAAGGACGTCGGCAGCGAAGTCGGACGACATCGTCTTCGCCCACGCGTCGGGGTCCGAGGGCGGGTCAGCGAGGAAGAAGAAGTCGACCATCGCGGGGATCTCAGAGAGCGCGCCGATGCGCGTCTGGATGAGGGGCGCGACGCGCGCGTACGTCTCCCCATCGAACCTGTCCGGCGCCCAGGGCACGTCCCCCTGCAGGAACGGGCGTGAGGCCTCCACGAACGCCTCCGGCGGGAGCATCCTCACGTAGTCACCGTTGAACGCGGCGAGCTTCTTCACGTCGAAAAATGCCGGCGAGTGGTTGACGTCCTCCAGGCGGAACTCCCCCACGATCCGCTCCCACGGCACGATCTCGGTGTCGCCGGCCGGCGCCCACCCGAGGGTCATCAGGTAGTTCACCATGGCGTCGGCGAGGATGCCCTCTGCCCGGTACTGCTCCAGCGCCACCTTGTCGCGCCGCTTGGACAGCTTCTTGCGCTGCTCGTTCACGAGAACGGGCACGTGCGCCCACACCGGCGGGGCATGGCCCAGCGCCTCCCACAGCATCTGCTGCTTAGGCGTGTTCGGCAGGTGCTCCTCTGCGCGCACGACGTTCGTGATGCGCATCTCGATGTCGTCAACCACGTTCGCCAGCAGGAACATGGGCGAGCCGTTGCCGCGCAGGAGCACGAAATCCTCGATGGTGTCGTTCTGGAACTCCACCCGTCCGCGCACGAGGTCGTCGACCGCCGTCGTGCCCTCCGGCACGCGGAACCGCAGCACGTGCCCCGGCCCGGGCCCGAGACCCCTGTCGCGCGAGTAGCCGTCGTAGCCCTGACTGCCAGTCTCCTTCGCGCGGGCCTGCACCTGTTCCGCGGTGAGGTCGCACCAGTAGGCCTTGCCCTCATCGAACAGCCTCATGGCGGCATCGCGGTGGAGCCCTGCGTTCGCGGACTGGAAGTACGGTCCCTCGAACCGCGGCGAGGATGAGTCGATGCCGAGCCACGCGAGCGCGTCGATGATCCCCTGCGTCCACTCGGGGCTGTTGCGCGACTCGTCGGTGTCCTCGATGCGCAGGACGAAAGTGCCGCCCGTGCGCTGCACGAGGGCCCAGTTGTAGAGGGCGGTGCGCGCCCCTCCCACGTGGAAGAAACCCGTCGGCGACGGCGCGAACCGGTAGCGGGGGGAATCCATGTGAATTGAGGCTAGTGGGAAGGGCGTTCGGGGCCTGCGGACTAGCGTGACGTCATGGCCCGCAAGTCACCGCACCTGATGAACGAGGACCACCGCGCGGTCTCCGGCGGTCTCGCGCGCGCGGCGGTGTTCGGCATCAGCGACGGTCTCGTCTCCAACGTGTCGCTCGTGCTCGGTTTCGCCGGCGGCGGCGTCGCCGCGTCGGTCGTGCGCCTCGGCGGGCTCGCCGGTGCCGTGGCCGGTGCGTTCAGCATGGCGGCCGGCGAGTGGATCTCGGTTTCCGCGCAGAACGAGCTCGTCGAGCGCGAGATGGCGATCGAGCGGCGAGAGCTGGAGAAGAACCCGGAGAAGGAGACCCTCGAGCTCGCCGCCTTCTACGAGGACCACGGGATGACGCGCGAGCAGGCGATCGCCGGCGCGACCGAGGTCATGCAGGACAAGGAGCG
>CAZZFB010000126.1:1853-3673 GCA_964653385.1 uncultured Bifidobacterium sp.
ATGACCGGCTTCTACCGCACCGGCTGCTGCGAGGTCGGCGGCGACGACGTCGGCGTCCACGCGGTGTGTGCCGTGATGACGGATGAGTTCCTCGCGTTCTCGCGCAGCGTCGGCAACGACCTCAGCACGCCGATGCCCCAGTACGGCTTCGCCGGCCTGAAAGCGGGCGACCAGTGGTGCCTGTGTGCGCCGCGTTGGCAGGAGGCGTACGAGGCCGGCATGGCCCCGCAGGTGAAGCTGCGCAGCACGCACATCGCCGCGAGCGAGTTCTGCGACATCGAGGCGCTCAGGCGCCACGCCGTCGATCTCTGAGCACGGCGCCGTCAGACGGCCAGCGACTCCGCGCCGAACGACATGAGCAGTGCGCTGTCGCCCATGACCGCGCCGCTCAGTCCGTGCACCTGCGGCAGCAGCTGCTCGCAGAAGAACCGCGCCGTGCCGACTTTCGCCGCGACGATGTCCGCGGGCAGGTCGGTGGCCTCGCGCGCGATGAGGGCGGACTCCGCCATGCAGTACCCGCCGACCAGCACCGACATCTGCCGCAGGTACGGCGTGGCACCCGAGAGCACGTCGAGGGGGTTCCCGGAGTGGTCCATGATCCACTGCGTGGTGCCGCGGACAGCGGCGAGGGCGGCCGACAGTTCGCTGCGCGTCTGGGCGAGGTCCGGGTGCGCAGCGAGACGCGCGTCGACGGCGGCGATCTCGTCGAACAGGCCCGCGACCACGGCACCGGCCTTCAGGCCGATCTTGCGGCCCACCAGGTCCATCGCCTGGATGCCGTTCGTGCCCTCGTAGATCGTGGTGATCCTCGCGTCGCGGTAGTGCTGGGCGATGCCGGTCTCCTCGATGAACCCCATGCCGCCGTGCACCTGCACCGCGGTGCCGGTCAGCTCCACCGCCATGTCGGTGCCCCACCCCTTCGACAGCGGGGTCAGCAGCGCGGCCATGTCGGCGGCGCGCTCGCGCTCGTTCTCGTCGGGGTGGTGCACGGCGATGTCGAGGCAGCCGGCGTTCCAGTAGATCAGCCTCCGCAGCGCCTCGATGGTGCTCTTCATCGTGAGGAGCATCCGCTTCACGTCGGGGTGGTCGATGATGGGCGAGCTGTCGGGGCCCTTCGCGCCCGGGGCACGGCCCTGGCGGCGCTGCACCGAGTACTCGAGGGCCTGCTGGTACGCACGCTCGATGAGTGCCAGCCCCTCGAGACCCACGCCGAGACGCGCCTGGTTCATCATCGTGAACATGTAGGTCATCCCGCGGTTCTCCTCGCCGATGAGGTAGCCGACCGCGCCGCCGTTGTCGCCGTACGAGAGCACGCACGTGGGGCTCGCCTTGATGCCCGTCTTGTGCTCGATGCTCACGCACTTCACGTCGTTCTCGCGCCCGGGCCTGCCGTCCGCGTCGAGGATGCGCTGCGGCACGATGAAGCACGAGATCCCCTTCGTGCCCGGCGGCGCGTCGGGCGTGCGGGCGAGCACCAGGTGGATGATGTTGTCCGCCATGTCGTGCTGGCCGAAGGTGATGTAGATCTTGGTGCCGGTGATCAGGTAGGTGCCGTCGGCCTGGCGCACGGCCCTGGTTCGCACGGCCCCCACGTCGCTGCCCGCGTCCGGCTCCGTGAGGTTCATGGTGCCCGTCCACTCGCCGGTGATCATCCTCGGCAGGTACGTCATCTTCTGGGTCTCGTCGCCATGGTGCATGATCGCGTCGATCGCACCCTGGGTGAGGAGCGGCGCCATGGTCAGTGCCATGTTCGCCGAGTTCATCATCTCCTGGATCGCGATGTTGACGACCCACGGGAACCCGCCGCCGCCGAAACCGGG
>CAZZFB010000127.1:0-3618 GCA_964653385.1 uncultured Bifidobacterium sp.
TGGTGCGCCCTCTGGGGATCGAACCCAGGACCTGCGGATTAAGAGTCCGTTGCTCTACCGGCTGAGCTAAAGGCGCGTGTTGTGTTGGATTCCCATCATAGGTGAACGGGCACCGAGGGCAGGAAACGATTCGGTGTGACGCCGGCACCGATTCCTCGGTGCCGGCGACACAACTGGGGTGAGTAAGGGGACTTGAACCCCCGACCTCCAGGGCCACAACCTGGCGCTCTAACCGGGCTGAGCTATACCCACCATGTGGAACGCCAAGTCTGCCACGCCAAGGGAAAGGACCCAACGCGCGCGCGGTTTTGCGCGGAACTGCGCACCGGCTGAACCGGAACGGATGCCGCCGTTGCCCGCTCCCTTGCCGGCTGGGTAGGCTGTGAACAACCAGTCATTCGGGGTGATACAAATGTCAGCGCGCTCCACTCTGCGCAACGACCTGGCCGAGAAGGCCAAGAACATCACGCGGCGCGAGCTGCTGAGGTATGCGGAGTCCACAAAGGGCTCCCAGGAGGCCACGGCGAGGGCCCGCAAGGTCATGCCCATGGGCGTTCCGTCCAGTTTCCAGTACTACGACCCGCACCCGATCGTCGTCCGCAGGGCCCAGGCCGCGTGGATGGAGGACGTGGACGGGAACCGCTACGTGGACTACGACATGGGTTTCGGCGCCCTGTTCGCGGGGCACATGAACCCGTTCGTGCGCGCCGCCATCGCCGAGCAACTCGACCTCGGCACCCTGTACGTCACGCCGTGCGAGTCGAACACCGAGGTCGCCGCATTGCTGGCGCAGCGCTACGACCTTCCGATGTGGCGGTTCACCAACTCGGGCACCGAGGCCACCATGGACGCGATCCGGGTGGCTCGCGGCGTCACCGGCCGGGACAAGATCGTGAAGGTGGAGGGCGGGTACCACGGCCACCACGACGAGGTCATGATCTCCATGAAGCCCTCGCTCGACCTCGCCGGCCCCGCCGACCGCCCCGTTGGCGTGCCGGCGACCGCGGGAATCACCGCGGCGGTGCTCGGCGACACCGTCGTGGTCCCGTACAACGACGCGGACGCCCTGGAGCGGGCCCTCGCCGGCAACGACGTGGCCGCGTTCATCGTGGAACCCGTCATGGAGAACATCGGCATCTGCCTGCCGGAGCCCGGGTACCTGGAGTCCGTGCGCGAGATCACGCGCCGCCACGGCACCATGCTCATCTTCGACGAGGTGAAGACCGGTATCACGGCCGGTTGGTCCGGGGCCACCGGCGTGCTCGGCGTGAAGCCCGACCTCGTGTGCCTCGCCAAGAGCATCGGCGGCGGCCTGCCTATCGGTGCGTTCGGCGGCACCCAGGAGTGCATGGACGAGATCACCGCCGGGCGCGTGCTGCACCTCGGCACCTACAACGGGAACCCGCTCGTCATGGCGGCGGCGCGCGCCGTTCTGCGGGACGCGTGCACGCCCGAGGCGACGGAGCAGACGGTGGCGCGCAACACGAAGCTCGTGGCGGCTTGTGCTTCGGTGATCGACGAGGCAGGCATCCCCGCGCACACCGTGCAGTTCGGCGCGAAGGGCTGCGTCACGTGGACTGTCGACCCCGTGCGCAACTACCGCGACTACAAGACCGCCGATGCGGACCTCGCGTTCGCGCAGTGGATCCACGGCATCAACCGCGGCATCCTGCTTCCGCCGGGACTCGACGAGCAGTGGCTAATCTCTCTGATGCACACAGAGGAGGAAGCCCTTCGGTACGCGAACGTGTTCGAAGAATTCGTGAATGAACTCACCGCTTAGGCACGACAGACCCGCTCTTCCCCGCATGATCATCCGCGGCCTGTTCCGCAGGTGCGCGTGGTGCGGCGGCAAGGGCGCCTTCTTCAAGAGCTGGTACGGCAAGAACGACCGGTGCAACACCTGCGGGCTCAGCTGGCAGCGCAACCTGGAGGGCTTCGAACTGGGTGCCGCCACGATGGGTGTCTTCATCACGTTCGGCACGATCATCGCGTGGATGATCTTCTCCGTCATCGCCGGTGTGGCCCTGGTGCCGCTGCTCGTGGTGGCGGGCGGCCTGGCCGTGGTCTGGCCGGTGCTCTGGTACCCGAACACCTACACCGTGTGGTTCGGGGTGGACCTCTTCATCCGCCGGCCCTCCGAGGAGGACCTGGCCGAGGCCGAGGCGGCACTGGCCGCCGGCCGCCCCTGACCGGGCGCTGAAGTTCCCCGCCTGACCGGGCCCGCCTGATCCTGCAACCCTTGTCCCGCAAGGGAATCCCGCCTGCCGCAGGGGAGTGACGGGTTCCCACATTGCCGCCGACCGGGAATGCTTGACCGAACAAGTGTTCGTAGTTACAGTCGTGTCGTTCGAACACACCCATTACGTACAGTCCCGCGTTCTCCCCGACAGAGGGGGGAACCACAGGAAAGGCAGACAGCAATGACCACACCAAGCCCAGAGCGGGACAAGGCCCTCGACGCGGCCCTCGCCCAGATCGACAAGCAGTTCGGCAAGGGGTCCATCATGAGGATGGGCGAGAAGGGGACCATGGCCATCCAGGCCGTGCCCACCGGCGCCCTCCCACTGGACCTCGCCCTCGGGGTCGGCGGCCTCCCGCGCGGCCGCGTCGTCGAGATCTACGGCCCGGAGTCCTCGGGCAAGTCCACGCTCGCCATGCACGTGGTGGCCGAGGCCCAGCGCAACGGCGGCATCTGCGCCTACGTGGACGCTGAGCACGCCATGGACCCGGTGTACGCCAAGGCCATCGGCGTCGACATCGACCAGCTGCTCATCTCCCAGCCGGACACCGGCGAGCAGGCACTCGAGATCGCCGACATGCTCATCCGCTCGGGTGCGCTCGATGTCATCGTCATCGACTCCGTGGCGGCGCTCACGCCCCGCGCCGAGATCGAGGGCGACATGGGCGACAGCCACGTGGGTCTGCAGGCCCGCCTCATGAGCCAGGCCCTGCGCAAGATCACCGCGAACCTCAACAAGTCCAACACGATCTGCATCTTCATCAACCAGCTGCGCGAGAAGATCGGCGTCATGTTCGGCTCCCCGGAGACCACCCCCGGCGGCCGTGCGCTGAAGTTCTACTCGTCTGTCCGCCTGGACATCCGCCGCATCGAGTCCATCAAGGACGGTGCGGAGGTCGTCGGCTCGCGCACCCGCGTGAAGGTCGTGAAGAACAAGGTCGCCCCGCCCTTCCGCCAGGCAGAGTTCGACATCATGTACGGCCAGGGCATCAGCCGCGAGGGCGCGCTGCTCGACCTGGCAGTCGAGATGAACATCGCCAAGAAGTCGGGCGCCTGGTTCACCTACGAGGGCGAGCAGCTCGGCCAGGGCAGGGAGAACGCGAAGAACTTCCTCCACGACCACCCCGAGATCATGATGGAGATGGAGGACAAGGTCCGCCAGGCCGCCGGTCTCGGCGACGAGGTGGAGGCCGAGTTCTCGGAGGCCGACGAGGAGCCGATCGAGCTCGACTGAGCCCGTCCCGCGGCACCGCCGCACCACAATCGAGCCGGGTCCCGATCGGGGCCCGGCTTTTGTGCTTCACGGGGCCGTGTCGAGGCACCGTTAGCCTTGACGGCGTGACAGGGGAGCCCCAGAAGTACGTCGTGCGCACCTT
>CAZZFB010000128.1:0-3452 GCA_964653385.1 uncultured Bifidobacterium sp.
CCGGTCCTCTCGGCCCGCAAGAGGCGCTTCCAGCGTGCGGCCAGCATCGACGACCTCCGCTCGATCGCGCGGCGGAGGTTGCCCGGCGGCATCTTCGACTACATCGACGGCGGCGCCGAGGACGAGGTCACGCTGCGCGCCAACTCTGCGGCGTTCGCCGCGTACGGGTTCCGCCCGCGCGTGATGCGCGACGTGTCGACGGTCGACACCACGGTCACCCTGCTCGGCCACCGTCTCGCCTCGCCGCTCCTGTTCGCCCCCACCGGCTTCACGCGCATCGCGCACTCCGAGGGCGAGCTCGCCGTGGCGCGGGTCGCGGGCGAGCACGGTCTCCCCTACACGCTCTCCACGCTCTCCACCCGCTCGATCGAGGAGGTCGCCGCGGTCACCACGGGGCCCAAGTGGTTCCAGGTGTACGTGTGGCGCGACCGGGGGATGGTGCGCGACATGCTCCGCCGTGCGAAGGCGTGCGGGTACGACACCATCATGATCACGGTGGACACCGCGGTGCTCGGCCGCCGCGAGCGCGACGTCCGCCGCGGTTTCACCCTTCCCCCGAAGCTGGGGCCCGGCACCCTCGTCGACGGCCTCCTGCACCCGTCGTGGACGTGGGACTTCGTGCGCCACGAGCCCATCACGTTCGCGAACGTCGCGGGGTCCGGCCCCGACGGCTCCGGCACCGCGGTCACGCTCTCTGACTTCATCAGCGAGCAGTTCGACCCCGCGCTCTCGTGGGACGACCTCGACTGGTTCCGCGCCGAGTGGGACGGGAGCATCCTGCTGAAGGGGGTGCAGACGGTGGAGGACGCCGTGACGGCCGTGCAGCACGGCGCGGACGGCGTGGTGCTCTCGAACCACGGCGGGCGCCAGCTGGACGGGGCACCCGCCCCGCTCCGTCTCGTGCGCCCGGTACGCGATGCGCTCGGGGACGGCGCCACCGTGATCTGCGACGGCGGGATCCGCCGCGGCGGCGACATCGTGAAGGCGGTCGCCCTCGGCGCGGACGCGTGCACGATGGGCCGCACGTACCTCTACGGTCTCGGTGCCGCCGGTGAGGCCGGCGTGGAGAGGGCACTCACGATGCTGACGGACGAGCTGCGCAGGGCGATGCAGCTGTGCGGGGTGCGCAGTCTCGCCGAGATCGGCCCCGACCTGGTGGAGGAGTTGCGGTGAGCGACGGTTTCGTCTTCGTGAGCGGCGAGCGCCGCCCCGTCGAGGTGCTGATGTTCCGCGTGCAGCCGGAACACGTGGAGGAGTTCCTGCGGGTGGATCACGAGGTGTGGACGCTCGGCGAGGCTCTGCTGGAGGGCCACGCGCGCATCCCGTTCATGTCGAAGGAGGTGTGGCTGGACGACTCGCGGCCCGGCGAGGTCACACTGGTGTTCGTGTGGGAATCAATGGAACAGTGGGACGCGGTCGGGCAACCCGACATCCAGGCCCGCCTGCAGGCGGAATTCGACGCGCGGTTCCCCCACCCCGTGACCCTGGTGCGCGCATTCCACGAGGAGTCGTCGCTCGGCATCCACCGGGTGAGCAGGTTCGAAAGGACGGAGGAACGACCATGAGCCAGGACATCCCGCCGCTCAACACCGCAACCGTCACTCTCGACGGGCCGCGCCGCATCGGCCAGCTTCCGCCCGTCTCCCCGCTCGCGTTCGGGTGCTGGCGCCTGACGGGGACGGACGAGGAGACGTCGGCGACCGTGAACGCCGCCGTGGACCTGGGCATGAACCTGATCGACACGGCCGACGTCTACGGCCTCGACTGGGGCGGCACCGCATTCGGGTCCTGCGAGGAGGCGCTCGGCCGCCTGTTCGCGCGCCAGCCGGGCCTGCGCGACCGCGTGGTGCTCGCCACCAAGGGCGGGATCATCCCCGGCCAGCCCTATGACTCCAGCCGTGACTATCTCATCTCGGCGTGCGAGGCGTCGCTGCGGCGCCTGAACACCGACCATGTCGACCTGTACCAGATCCACCGGCCGGACCTGTTCACGCACCCCGACGAGGTCTTCGCGGCGTTCTCCTCGCTGCGCGGGCGCGGCCTGGTGGGCGAGGTCGGCGTGTCGAACCACACGGTGTCACAGACCCAGCTGCTCGAGGCCCGGCTCTCGTTCAACCTCGCCTCCGTGCAGCCCGAGTTCTCCGTGGCCCACCTCGACCCGATGCGCGACGGCACCCTCGACCACTGCATGAAGAAGTCGCTCGTGCCGCTCGCGTGGAGCCCGCTCGCCGGCGGGCGCGTGGCCACGGGCGAGGGCCTCCGCCCGGCCCTCGTGGAGGTGCTCGACGAGCTCGCCGCGCGCGAGGGCGTCACACGGTCCGCCGTGGCCGTCGCCTTCGTGCTCGCCCATCCGTCACGGCCGGTCGCGATCCTCGGCACCCAGAGCCCGTCACGGCTTGCCGAACTCGCGCGTGCGACCTCCGTGCGCCTCACCCGCACGGACCTGTACCGCATCGTGGAGGCGAGCGACGGGGTGCCCCTCCCGTGAGCGGCACCGTCGAGGTCAGCTGGTTCGGCGCGCTCTGCGACGACGACTACGAACAGCTGGGCGTCGTCCGTGACGACCTTCTGAGCAGCTGGGACCACTGCGGTCGCCTCGTGCGCCGCGTGGACGAGTTGGGGTTCGACAACGTGCTCCTCCCCTCCGGGTACGCGCTCGGGATCGACACCGTCGCCTTCGCGGCCGCCGTCGCCCCGCAGGTGAGGAACTGCAGGCTCCTCGTGGCGGTCCGGGCCGGCGAGACCTGGGTGCCCCAGCTCGCGCGCCAGCTCGCCACGCTCGACTCGATCCTCGGCGGCCGCCTGACGGTGAACATCATCTCGTCGGAGATGCCCGGCGAGACGCTGGACGCGCCGGCGCGCTACCGGCGCACGAAGGAGACGATGGACGCGCTGCGCACGCTCCTCGACGGCCGGCGCCTCGACATCTCGGGCGAGTTCATGGACATCCACCTCGACCCGCCGCGCATCACCAGGGGCGGCACCTGCCCGCCGTTCTACTTCGGCGGCCTGAGCGACGAGGCGCGGGACGCCGCCGCCCACGGCGCCGACGTGTACCTGATGTGGCCCGACACCACTGATGAGCTGCGGCGGACGATGGACGACGTGGGGACGAGGGCAGCCGCGCTGGGGCGCAGCGTCCGGTTCGGGTACCGCGTGCACGTGGTGGTGCGCGACACCACGCAGGAGGCCCGCGAGGCCGCCGGTCACCTCATCAGCGCGGTCGACGAGGAGACGGGCAACGCGATCCGTGCCCGCTCACTCGACAGCCAGAGCACCGGGGTGCGCAGGCAGGCGGAACTGCGCGGGTCGGCCGCCGGTGACGGGTTCGTGGAGCCCGCGCTGTGGACGGGCATCGGCCGCGCGCGCAGCGGGTGCGGTGCGGCGGTGGTGGGCAGCCCGGCGGAGGTGCTGGACAAGCTGATGTCCTACCGCGAGCTCGGCATGGAGGC
>CAZZFB010000129.1:0-3449 GCA_964653385.1 uncultured Bifidobacterium sp.
CGCGGATGACGTCCGTGCTGACCGCCTGCTCCGGCGTGAACCACGCGAGGTCGAGGGCCTGCTGCGTGGGGTGGCACTCTCCCGTGACAGGGACCACGAAGGCCAGGCTGACCGCGTGGTGGCGGGGGTCGTAGAAACCGGACACCGCGGGGTCCTGGAAGTACTCGACGACCGTGAACGGTGCGGGCTCCGGCGGGAGCCGGGGGAACGCGAGGGGCCCGAGGTCCTTCTCCAGGTGGCGCATGAGGGCGTCGCGGATGCGCTCGTTCAGCATGACGCGGCCCGACACGACCATCCGGCTGATGGTGCCGTCGGCCGCCTGGCGCAGGAGCATCCCCACGTGGGTGACGGTGCCGTCGGGGTCCGTGCGCACGGGCACGGCGTCCACGTAGACGAGCGGCACCTGGTTGCGGACGGCCTGCAGATCCTCCGGGTTCAGCCACGCGTGCTGGGTGTCGGTCTGCTCGCTCATCGGGAGAAAACTACTACTGCCGGGACGCAGGCCCGTGCCCCGTGGGGCGCAGCCCGCGCGGCGGTGGTACCTTGCGGACCGACAGGGACACACTGACCGAGGGGGGAACCATGGGGATCAGGATCGCAAAATTCAGGGACGTGGCGAACGGCCTCCAGGCCGGCCAGTTCGCAGTCGGGGACCACGTCGAGGTGACATCCCTGAACGATCTCGACCCGGTCTACAAGCAGCTCCTCGACAAGCCAATTGCTTGCACCATGGCAGTGATGGGGGGCGACGGCCGTCCCAACCTCACCCCGATGTGGTTCGACTACAAGGACGACAAGGTGCTCGTGAACGTCGCGCAGCACCGCAAGAAGACCTCCTGGATCCGCCGCACACCGAGGATCACGATCCTCCTCATGAACCCCGAGAACATGTACCACTGGATCAGCCTGAAGGTGACGGTGGAGCGCGAGATTCTCGAGGACGACCCGAAGGAAGGCGCCTGGGTGACGGAGCAGCTGAACGGGATCTGGAAGAAGTACATCGGGCAGGGAGACGAGTACGGCCTGCGTGACCCGTCCATCAACGAGCGCCGGGTGCTCTTCGTCTGCAAGGTCGACAAGATCGCAACGTTCGGCCAGCCGTAGACGGCCGATGCGAATCTGCATCGTCGGGGGATCCATAGGCGGGTTGACCGCGGCCCTCGTGCTGGAGGAATCCGGGCACACGGTGGACGTGTTCGAACGGTCGCCTCACGTCCTCGCCCAGCGCGGGGCGGGGATAGGCCTGCTGCCGGAGACCTCGAGATACCTCACGGATGTCGCGGGTGTCGACATCGACGAGATCAGCATCACCACCTCGGCCATCAGGTACCTCGCACGCGACGCCTCCGTCGAGCACGAGGTGGGGCACGCCTACCGTTTCAGCAGCTGGAACACGGTCTACGGACGACTCCTCGGGTGCATCAACCGGGAGAGGTACCACCTCGGCCACGAGATGGTCTCGTGGGAGGACCAGGGTGACTCCGTGACAGTCTCCTTCGCGAACGGCACATCGTGCACCGCTGACCTTCTCGTGTGCGCGGACGGTGTCGCTTCCTCGTCGCGCGAGCGAATGCACCCTGGCCTCGCCCCCCGCTACTCGGGTTACGTCGCATGGCGGGGAATGGTGCGCGAGGCGGACCTTGACCGGCAGGTTCTCGCGCGGCTGGACGACGCGATCACGTATCACGTGTACGCGAACAGCCACATCCTCGTCTACCCGATTCCCGGTCCCGGGGGAGAGACTGCCCCCGGCGACCGGTCGATGAACTTCGTGTGGTACCGCAACTACCTGGAGGGCGGGGACCTCACGGACCTGTTGACCGGCAGGGACGGCATGGTGCGTGACGTGTCCCTGCCACCGGGCACGGTTGCTGACCGTCACGTCTCGGAGATGCGCGCCCACGCCGGGGCGCGTCTCCCCGGACCGATCGCATCGATCGTGTGCGCGGCAGCCGAGCCGTTCGTGCAGGTGGTGTACGACCTGGACATCCCGTCGATGGTGTCCGGGCGGGCGTGCCTCCTGGGTGATGCGGCGTTCCTCGGCAGACCGCACGCCGCGGCCGGCACGGCAAAGGCCGCCGACGACGCATGGGCACTCGCGTCAGCCCTGGACGGCTGCCCGACGGTCGATGAGGCCCTCCGCAGGTACGAGGCGTCGCAGATCCTCGTCGGGCGCGGGCTGATCGAACGCACAGAACGGATTGGCCGGCGCTCGCAGACGGAGAACTCGTGGGTGCCCGGGGACCCTGACCTCATCTTCGGACTGAGGGGACCGGGGCAATGACACTCGCCGCACGGATGGCCGATGCTGCCTCGGCATTCCTCGCCGCACTCGATCCCGTCGAACGTGGCGCGGCGCACTGGCCGTTCCCGTCCGACGACGAGAGAATGCGCTGGTTCTACACTCCGACCGACCACGGAGGAGCGGTCGTCGGTGACCTCGAACCACCCGCGAGACGGCTTGCGATGAGGCTCCTCGACAGCGGCCTGAGCAGACCTGGGTATGTGACTGCCGCGACCATCATGGGACTGGAGAACGTCCTCGACCAGCTCGAGGGATTCACCGCATCGTGGGGATGGCCGCGCGGGCGGGACCCGCAGAGATACTTCCTGCGCGTCTTCGGCGAGCCCGGTGCGGACGCCTGGGGATGGCGCTTCGGCGGTCACCATGTGTCCGTCAACCACACTGTCCTGAACGGGGAGGTTCTCTCGGGAACCCCGCTCTTTCTCGGGGCGGATCCCGCTTCCTCCCCGCTTCTCGGCGGGCACCTGCTCCGGCCGCTCGGTGCATGCGAGGACCTCGCGCGCGAACTGCTCTCGTCCCTAGACGAGCACCAGGCCGCGGCCGCGGTCGTCTCGCCCGTTCCGCCGGTGGACCTCGTCGGCGCGAACCGTGCCGAGCTCCACGACGGCGACAGGCCACTACCCCTCGCACTCGTGTGGCGGGACACCTTCACGGGCGAACTGGCGCGCGCCGTCGATGCATTCCAGGAGAACGAGGAGAAGAAGATCGGCCTCGGGGACGGGCATCTGGATGCAGTGCGCTTCCGGACCGTTCCGATCGGGCTGGCCGCGGCCGGCATGTCAGAGTCCCAGCAAGAGGTCCTGGGGGCTCTCCTCGACACCTACATGGGGAGGCTTCCCGACGGCGCCGCCGATGCTGCGTGCGCCGTTGTCAGGCAGTCTTTCGACAGCATCCACTTCGCCTGGGCCGGGTCGAACAGTCCCGGCCGACCCCACTACTACCGCCTCCATGGTCCGCGCATCCTCGCCGAGTACGACAACACCACCCGTGACGGGAACCATGTCCACACCGTCCTTCGCGACCCGCTGAATGACTTCGGCCGCGACAGCCTTGGGGAGCACAGGCGATCCGCCCACTGACCGGAGCAGGTGCCGTCACCACTCGGTGGAGACGTACTTGGTCTCGCAGAACTCGAGGAGGCCCT
>CAZZFB010000130.1:0-3434 GCA_964653385.1 uncultured Bifidobacterium sp.
CGCGTGGTCATGATGTTCTCCGCACTCCCGTTCATCACCACGAGCAGCACGAAGAACAGCGCCGCGCCGTGGAGCCAGATCGCGGTGCGCGCCTGCTCTGGCGCACCCCTCCGGCCGCCGCGCACCGCGAGCAGAAGGCCGGTGACCGGCACCGCGAGCAGGAACGCGGTTGCGGGCATCTCACGGACCACAGTTCCCCAGCCCCGCACGCGCTCCTCGTCGCCGAGTGCCGGGCTCGTGTCGACCATGGTCGCCCACATGACGAGAAAGACCAGCCCGACCGGCACACCAGCCAGCATCCACATGGATGCCCTCACGGTGCCGGCCCCTCGGGTGCGCCTCATGTCCCCCACTCTCCCACTGTCACCGGTCCCCGCCGTGCGCCGTCTGGTCTGCACGGCCCTCACTTGCGGACCTGCGAGTCGAGCGTGTCGAGCTTCTTGCCCGCGAGCTCCACGACCGACCACCATTCGTCCTCGTCCATCGCGACTGCCGACCCCGTGAACGCGACATCGCCGAGCTGCATCACCATGATGATGGAGCCGAAACGGGCGATGGTCGTGCGGCTCACGGACTCCATCTTCTCGCTCTGCGTGGCCGGTGGCGGGGTGGTCTTCTGCGCCCAGCTGACAGATTCGTCCCCGATGTCACGGCCCTCGACGACCGAGTAGTTCTCGACGGCGCCAGAGTCCGCGGTGACCGACTGCCCGTCGCAGATCATCACCGCCTCCCTCGCGTCACGGAAGTAGTCCTCCACGTCGTCGTTCGCCCACGCTTGCAGGCGCATCATCCGGGGAGTCCCCGAGGGCCCCTCCGACATCATCTCCACGTCCGCACCCGACTGGCCGGCCAGGTCGACGAGGTTCTCCGTGACCATCCCGGCGGCAGGACACCACACGGACGGGTCTATCGAGGGGTTCTCCGGCCCGCGGACGTCGAACACCTGCCGTTGCGACTCGTCCCAGTTCCCCGGCATGTCGGTGATGGTGGGCAGCACGTCAGAGATCATCTCCGGGGTGGGCAACTGGCCCTCCGCGGAACGGGTGCACGAGACGCCGACCACGGCTCCGAGGGCAAGGACGACGACGGGGGCGATGAGTTTCCTGCGCATGGCAGACATGGAACCCGCCGGTGCGGCCCGTGGCGAGTGAGGGACGTACCTCGGTCGGCCCTGCGGGTGCCACGTACCTACCGAACCCGGCGCGCTCCGCGTCCGGATGCGCGCGCGACGTGTGCGAGACTTCGCGCCGTGAGGCCCGACAGCGAGCACCTGGCAACCTGGGTGAGCCGGCTCGTGCAGATCCCGAGCGTCAACCCGTTGCATGACGGACCGCGGTCCCGCGGGGCCGGCGAGGGGAAGCTCGCCGAGGCTGTCGCGGGGTACTTCCGTGACCTGGGCGCCGACACTGTCGAGCTGGTCGACGTGGCCGAGGGACGCCCGAACGTCTACGGCATCTGGGAGGGCACGGGTGACAGGTGGGTCGTGCTGGACGTGCACACGGACACCGTCACCGTGGAGCACTGCGAGGGCGACCCGTTCGACGGGCGCATCGCCGACGGGCGCGTGTACGGGCGCGGCTCCGTCGACACGAAGGCGTCACTCGGCGTGATGATGGCAGTCCTCGAGAGGGCCCGGGCGGAGGGCAAGCGGCCCGTGCCGAACCTCGTTGTCGTCGGCTCCGTCTCCGAGGAGGCAGGCGGGATGATCGGGGCCCGCGGCTTCCGCAAGTGGGCCGAGGCGCGCGGCCTGCGGCCGGACGAGGTGATCGTGGCGGAGCCCACGATGTGCGCGCCGGTCCACGGCCACAAGGGCGCCGTCGCGCTCGAGGTGAAGGTCGTCGGCGAGGCGGCACACTCCGCCAACCCCCATCTCGGCCGCAACGCCATCACGGGCGCGGCCGCACTCGTGCTCGCCCTCGAGACAGAGCACCAGCGCCTGCAGACGCTCACCCCCGCGACCGAGGTCGGGAACGGCACGCTCACCGTGACGATGGTGAAGGGCGGCACCGGGGGGAACGTGGTCCCCGACTCGTGCACGATCTCGGTGGGCCGGCGCATCGTGCCCGGCGAGTCGAACGCCGAGGTCGCCGAGCAACTGTGCGAGCTCGTCCGCCGCGAGTGCCCGCTTCCCGTCGAGTTCCCGCTCGTCTATCTGGGTGCGCCTGCCTTCTACCAGTCCCCCGGCTCAGCGCTCGTGCAGAAGTTGGCCGAGTGGGCGGGCACCGTGCCGGAGGTCGCCTCCTACGGCACGAACGCTCTTCGCTACTCGGGGTTCGCCGACGAGATGGTGGTGTTCGGCCCCGGCTCCATCGACAACGCCCACACCGCGGTCGAATGGGTGGAGATCGAGCAGCTGGAGCTGTGCGCCGCGGTCTTCACGGAGTGGCTCGGCCTCTCCTGACCTCGGGCATCGTCAGCCGGGCGCCCGCGTCTCACCCGCCGGGCCGCGAGCCCAGTGTGACCCGCCGGAACGTCTCAGCCTCGGCCTCGTCGTAGGGGGAGCCGTCAGCCCGGAGCAGTTCGTGGAACCAGGGCTCGTCGTCGGCGACGTACTCCGTCCAAGAACGCCAGGGGAATCGGGTCTGGGTGCGGCCGTCGACGAGGCCCCAGTTGAGGGCATCCACAGCCTCGTCGGCGAACACCTGCAGCAGGTCCACGGTGGAGCCCGCCTCGCGGGCGAGCCATTCGGTGCACACGAGAGGCCGGTCGTGCACGCGAAGCGCGTCGATCACGGCGCGCAGGCGGTCCTCGGGCTCGTAGCAGTGGAACGACACCACGTCGCTGCGCCGGAGCACCAGGTCGTTCAGTGGGTTGTCCGCAGGCCTTCCGTCCGCACGCCATTCCCACAGGCCGACCGTGAGTGGCTGGGAGGGACCCACATCGCGGACCCAGTCGAAGACCCTGTCGACGAGACCGGTGGCCGCGGCGATCTTGCGGTCCCTGCTGCCGGCGCGCAGGGTGACCGCATCGACCTGGTCGGGCTCGTTGAACAGGTCCCACAGGAGCACGCGCGGGTCCGATGCGAAGCGGGACACCACGTCCCGCACGTAGGGGCGCAGTCCGTCCCACCGGGACTCGTCGTGCATGATGTCGGTCCCGGGGCCCTGGACCCACACGGAGTTGTGCCGCCGCGGGACGGGTTCCGGCTGGGCACCGGCCCGCGGCCACGGGTTCCACACGCCGTCGAAGAGCACCGGCATCACTGCGATCCCGTGGCTGTGCGCGGTCGCGAGCACCGCGTCGAGACGACCGAGGAATCCCTCCGGGTCCTCGCGGTGCGCAATGTCGTGCAGGTACAGCCGCACGGCGTTCATGCCGAGACCCGCGGCCCACCCGAGCTCGCGGTCGATCGTCACCGGGTCGAACGTCTCCTCCTGCCACATCTCCAGTTGGTTGCCGGCCGTTGACGGCGTGAAGTTGCACCCCACGCGCCA
>CAZZFB010000131.1:0-3330 GCA_964653385.1 uncultured Bifidobacterium sp.
CCCCAGCCGACCGGAGGAAGGTGCGCCACGATGATGTTTCCCACTCTCTCCCCGTGACAGCGCCGCAGCTCGGCGAGCATGTCGAGTCTGTCGGCTTCCGTTATCTGCATGGTATTCCCCCTGGGTGTGGCCCGGCAGCAGGAATGTGTGCCCCGTGCGGGACCCGAGGGGAATCACACCCACCCGGCTCCTGAGGTTCGGTCCCTCAGCGGAGCGCGCCGTCCGGCACCCAGCTGCCGTGCGCGCCGTAGGGCACGCGCCGCGGCAGGTGCACGCGGGCAACCGGCGGCCCGGCGAAGTCACGTGCGTCCACGATGACGAGGGCGGACCTTCCCGTGTTCTCGTCGTGCGTGATCGCCATCACCCAGCCGTCGTCCTCGGCAGCACCCGGTGACCTCGGGGCGAACACGGGCTCGCCGCCGCGCACACCTTCGCCCAACTGGTGCTCCGTGCAGGCACCCGTGTGCAGGTCGTACTTCAGCAGACGTGAGCCGTACACCGGCTCCTCGGAGTTGCCCTCGCCGTCGAGTGCCATGAGGTAGGCGAAGCGCGCCGGCTTGCCGACGAGCCGGTCGTCCACCCGGCCGAAGTCGCCCGCGCGGCCGTCGATCAGCTGCTCGTCCACTGTCCCCCTCACGGGGTCGATCGTCCAGCGCGTCAGTCTGCCGACCTCTGCGTAGTCGTTGCTGCCGTCGCCGAAGGCGGACTCCATCCGCGACACATGGAGGATGATCCTGCCGTCCTCCTCATGGGCGTTCACAGGGTGGAACACGTAGCACGGGTCGATCTCCAGCCACTGCACGTCGGCGTTGGTGCCGTTGCGCGGCATGAGGCCCAGGCGCGCGCCGGCGTCCCTGTCGAACCGGAACGGGAACCCGGTGGAGAGCTGCCCCAGGTCGAAGCACACGGGCAGGTCCATGAACACCACGTGGTTCCGCGTCACGTTGAAGTCGTGCATCATCACCATGCGCGGGATGTCGATCGGCTCCAGCTGCGACACCTTCCCGTCGGGCGAGACGCGCACGTAGTGCAGGTACGGCGGCTGGAACGAGAAGTAACTGAACGCGAGCAGCTCGCCGGTGTCGGGGCAGACCTTCGGGTGCGCGGTCATGGAGCACGTGAGTGCGCCGCCGTAGTCCTCGTAGCGGGTCGTGTTCAGGTCCCCGTCGAGCAACCACGGCCAGTGGCCTTCCTCCAGCGCCATCAGGGAGCCGTTGTGCGCGATCACGTGCGTGTTGCCCGTGCCCTTCGCGAGCTCCGGCAGCTTCACCCGCTCGCCTCGGTGGCGCCGCACCGGCTCCGTCTCCACGAACCTGTTGCGGTACCAGTCCGCGCGGCCGTCCCGCAGGCGGATGCCGTGCACCATTCCGTCGCCGTAGAACCAGTGCGGCGACGCGCCGTTCACGGGGTTCGGGCCGGTGCGCACGTAGAGGCCGTCCAGTTCGCGGGGGATGTTCCCCTCGACGCGAAGGTCGGTGCCCGTGATCTCGTCGAGAACGGGTTCCCAGTTGCCCCGGAGGTGCCACGGCGGCACGGTGTCGGTGTCCATGGGTGGAGTCTTGCCGATGCCGGGCCGCCCCGCTAGGAGGACACCGCCGCCGCTGCGATGCGGCGCGCCTCGCCCGCCTCGATGCCGAGAGTCATCAGCAGGCGCTCCAGCAGAGTCGAGACGTAGTCGTCGTCGGTCTCGCCGTCCACGGCACGCCGCACGGCGAGGAGCATCGCGCCCAGCACCACGTCGATCGTGGCATCGTCGATCTCGGACGTGAAGCGGCCGGCCCTGTGCCCGTCGACGAGGTTCGCGTGCAGGTAGGAGAGCGGGCCGCTGATGAGCAGGTCGCGCTGGACGGACTCGAGGCGCAGCACTGCACGCATGGTCCCGGGCGACGCCGCCGATGCACGCAGAGCGCGCGCGGAGGACTCCGCGAACCGCACTGCCTGGTCGGGCGTGTCCACCTCGGTCTGCAGCCGGGCGGCGAAGGTCTCCGCCGTGTGCAGCACAACCGCATCCATCAGGTCCTCACGGTCGCGGAAGTAGTTGTAGAAGGTCCCGTGGGAGACTCCGGCCGCCGACGTCACTTCCCTCAGGCTGAAGCCCTCGCCGGCCTCGGCGACGACCTGCATGGCGGCATCCAGCAGAAGTTGCCTCGTGCGGGACCTCTTCTTGTGGCCCCGGGAAAGGGGAGCGGGTGATGTGGTGACAGAGATGGTCATGCAGTTGACATTTTCGTCAAAAATGACAAAGATGTCAAACATGAATGCTCCTAGCTTCCGTCTCCGCCTCGGTCACGCCACCGTCGCCGCCCGTGATCTCGATGCAATGGTCGCCTTCTACACGGAGGTTCTCGGCTTCCTGGTGACCAACCGCGGCGAGCCGGTCCCCGGGATGGGCGAGATGGCGTTCATCTCGCAGACCCCCGAGGAGCACCATCAGATCGTCCTCGTGCACACTCCCGAGCCGGCGCCGAGGAACTTCGTGCTTGCCGACCACCTCGCCTTCCACGTTGATTCTCTCGACCAGCTGCGCGAACTGTCCGCTCGTCTCTCCGCCGCGGGCAACACGAGTGCGATCCCCATCAACCACGGCAACGCGTGGTCGGTGTACTTCACGGACCCCGAAGGCAACGGGCTCGAGTGCTACCTGGACACCCCGTTCCATGTTGCGCAGCCGTTCGGTGACGGACTCGACCTCTCGAAGTCCGATGCGGAGATCGAGGAGGAGACACGCCGGAAGCTCGAGTCCCAGCCCGAGTTCCAGCCCTTCCCCGAGTGGCGCCGCACGATGGCGGCCCGGCTGGCCGGGGGGAACTGAGCGATGGACCTCGGGATCAAGGGACGCAGCGCCATCGTGTGCGCGTCGAGCAGGGGACTCGGTTTCGCGAGCGCGAACGCACTCGCCCGTGAGGGGGTCAACGTGGTCGTCAACGGCCGCGATGCGGGGACACTGGACGAAGTGCGCGACCGCATCGCGCGCGAGCACCACGTCAAGGTGACGGCGGTGGTGGGCGACATCACGCAGGCCGCGACGCAGCAGGCACTTCTCGAGGCGTGCCCGCAGCCCGACATCCTCGTGAACAACAATGGCGGTCCGACCCCGGGCAAGCTCGCAGACTGGGACCGCGACGCGTGGATTGCCGCGCTCGACTCGAACATGCTCGCACCCATCGCGATGATCAGGGCCGTCATCGACGGGATGGTCGAGCGCCGCTTCGGGCGCATCATCAACATCACCTCCGCCATGGTGAAGACACCGATGTCGCCGATGGGTCTCTCGACGGGTGCCCGGACCGGGCTGACCTCCGTGGCGAAGGCACTGTCGAAGGACGTCGC
>CAZZFB010000132.1:0-3301 GCA_964653385.1 uncultured Bifidobacterium sp.
TCAACTGCAACCTGCAGCGGCTCGACGGCCCGGTGCGCGGCAACGGCAAGATCATCCAGGAACTGGAGGCCGTCTTCCGCGGCGCGGGGTGGAACGTCATCAAGGTCATCTGGGGCTCGAAGTGGGACGACCTCCTCGCCCGCGACGTGGACGGTGTGCTCGTGAACAAGATGAACTCCACCGTCGACGGCGAGTTCCAGCGCTACTCGGTGGAGAACGGTGCGTACGCGCGCGAGCACTTCTTCGGCACCGACGCACGGCTGCGCCAGATGGTCGCGCACCTCTCCGATGCCGAGATCGAGCAGCTGCCCCGCGGCGGCCACGACTACCGCAAGCTGTACGCGGCGTACCGCGCCGCGGTGGAGAACCTGGGCTCCGGCAGGCCGACCGTCATCCTCTGCAAGACGATCAAGGGATGGACGCTCGGGTCGGGCGTGGAGGGCCGCAACGCCACCCACCAGATCAAGAAGCTCACGAAGGACCAGCTGCTCGAGATGCGCGCGCGGCTCCACCTGGAGGACGAGATCCCCGAGTCCATGCTGGACGGCGACGAGCCGCCGTACTTCCGGCCGAAGGAGGACTCCGTCGAGTTCCAGTACATGATGGAGCGCCGGCGCGCGCTGGACGGCCCGCTCCCCCAGCGCCTGGTGCGCACCCGCAGGCCGCTCGACCTGCCGGACCCCGCCGCGTTCGCCGAGTTCGACTCCGGCTCGGGCACGCAGGCCGTCAGCACGACCATGGCGTTCACGCGCATGCTGCGCAACCTCGCGCGCGACGACAGGTTCGGGCCGCGGGTGGTGCCGATCATCCCCGACGAGGCGCGCACCTTCGGCATGGACTCGCTGTTCCGCGAGCTGCGCATCTACGCATCACAGGGCCAGAAGTACGAGCCGGTCGACCACGACCTGCTCCTGTCGTACACCGAGTCCACGAAGGGCCAGATCCTCGAGGAGGGCATCACCGAGGCCGGCGCCATGAGCAGCTTCATCGCCGCCGGCACCTCGTACGCCACTCACGGCGTGCCGATGGTGCCCTTCTACACCTTCTACTCCATGTTCGGCTTCCAGCGCGTGGGCGACCTCGCGTGGCTCGCCGCCGACATGCGCACCCGCGGCTTCCTCATGGGTGCCACCGCGGGGCGCACCACACTCATGGGCGAGGGCCTGCAGCACCAGGACGGCCACAGCCTGCTCCTCGCCAGCACGATCCCCGCGTGCCAGGCGTACGACCCTGCGTTCGCCTACGAGGTCGCGGCCGTCATCAGGCACGGGATCAACAGGATGTACGGCCCGGACCCGGCCGACATCTTCTACTACGTCACCCTCTACAACGAGAACCTCCTCATGCCGGCCCGGCCCGCGGACGTCACGGACGAGGACATCATCAACGGCGTCTACCGCTGGCGCGCCGCGGAGGGCACGGCGCACGCGTCGGTGCTCTTCTCCGGCACGGCGTGCTCGGCCGCCATCGAGGCGTCGGACATCCTGCGCGAGCGCTACGGGATCAACGTGGACCTGTGGTCGGCCACCTCGTACAAGTCGCTGCGCGAGGATGCCATGGAGACCGAGCGCTGGAACCGGCTCCACCCGTCGCAGGCCCCGCGGGAGTCCATCATTGACCGAACGCTCGGCCGGGAGACCGTGCCGGTCGTGGCCGTCACGGATTTCATGCGGCTCGTCAGCGAGCAGATCGCGCCGTACGTGCGGGGCCGCAGGTTCCTCGCGCTCGGCACGGACGGAATGGGCCGCAGCGACACCCGCGAGGCACTGCGGCGGTTCTTCGAGACCGACGCCGAGCACGTGACGGTCGCAGTGCTCAGCACGCTCATCGGGTCGCACGGGATCACGGCGGCGACCGTGGAGAAGGCGATCAGCGACCTCGGCATCGACCTCGACGCCGACCACGGGCTGACCCGGGACTGACACACGGCTACTGACACACGGCACTCACACAGGAAAGACACGCATGGGCACGCTCTACATCACCGGCAACCCCGTCTCGGACAGGCTGCTGAACTCGAACGGCACGGCGCTCCTCATCGGCATGCTGCTGGACCAGCAGGTGCCCATGGAGTGGGCGTTCAACGGCGCGCACACGCTGAAGACCCGGCTCGGCCACCTCGACCCGCGCAGGATCGCCGCCATGGACCCAGACGAGTTCCTCGCCGTGTGCCTCGAGAAGCCGGCCATCCACCGCTTCCCCAAGGCGATGGCCGGCCGCATCCAGGGGATGTGCGCCGTGATCGCGGAGAAGCACGGCAACAAGGGCGAGAACATCTGGAAGGGTGTCGACGACGCGTCCGTGCTGTTCGCCCGGCTGCGCGAGCTCCCCGGGTTCGGCGAGGAGAAGGCCCAGATATTCGTGGCGCTCCTCGGCAAGCGGTTCGACGTGCGCCCGAAGGGGTGGAAGGAGGCGGCCGGCGTGTTCAGCGACAGGAACCCGCGCACCGTCGCCGACATCACGGACGAGAAGACCCTGCTCAAGGTGCGGGCCTGGAAGAAGGCCGAGAAGGCGGCAGACAGGGACAAACAGTCCCGCCCCCTGAAGAAGCCCGCCAAGTAGCGTCTGAACGCGTGACCACGCTCATCACCGGCGGGGCCGGCTACATCGGCTCCATCACCGCACGCGCCATCCGGGCGTCGGGCCGTGCCGTTGTCGTGCTCGACACCCTGGAGAACGGGCACCGCAAGGCGGTCGGTGACGCGCCGTTCGTGCAGGCAGATGTGGCCGATGCGGACGCGGTCCGCCGCACCGTGGAGGAGCACGGCGTGGACGAGGTCGTCCACTTCGCCGCCTACAAGGCCGTCGGCGAGTCCATGGCGAACCCCGGCAAGTACTTCGCCAACAACGTGACGGGCTCGCAGAAGCTGTTCGAGACGCTGCACTCCTGCGGGGTCGACCGCGTGGTGTTCTCGTCCACCGCCGCCGTCTACGGCACGCCCGCGCGCGTTCCCGTGCGCGAGTCGGACCCCACCGACTGCGAGAGCGTCTACGCCGAGACCAAGCTGATGATCGAGAAGACGCTCGGCTGGTACGCCAGGACGTCGCCGATGCGCAGCGTGTGCCTGCGCTACTTCAACGCCGCCGGCGCCAGCGACGACGCCACGCTCGGCGAGGACTGGCGCTTCTCCCAGAACCTCGTGCCGCACGTGATGAAGGCCGTTCTCGGCCACTCACCCGCGCTGAAGGTGTTCGGCAACGACTACCCCACCCCGGACGGCACGGGCGTGCGCGACTACATCCACGTGGAGGACCTCGCCACGGCCCACATCGCCGCCCTCGACCACCTCGCCTCGGGCGG
>CAZZFB010000133.1:0-1455 GCA_964653385.1 uncultured Bifidobacterium sp.
TGGTGGACGGCGCCCGAGATGGAGTACGCGCTGAACGACAGCGACCCCGTCGTGTTCATCGGTGACGACGAGCGCCTCGAGCGCCTCGCGCAGCTCGCCGAGAGGCCGCGGATGCACGTGATCGCGGTGCGCTCGGACCGTGCCGTCCCGGCGAACGGCGGCCGCTGGGCTGACGTGCTCGCCACCGCCGACCCGGGCAGCCTCCCCGCCGTGGAGATCGGTCCCGAGGACGATGCCACGATCTTCTACACCTCCGGCACGACCGGGTTCCCGAAGGGTGCCCAGCTGACGCACCGCGGGTCGGTCTCGAACATCCTGAACCTCGTCGCCATGACCACGGCCTCGTCGATGGCCGAGCAGAAGGCGATCGCGGCCGGCGACGTGCCGGCGCCCGCCGCACCTGCGGAGCCACGGCCCCCGGTGTTCTTCGCGCCGACCCCGCTCTTCCACGTGACCGCGTGCAACTGCATCCTGCATCCCGCCACGCTGTCGGGCGCCAAGGTCGTCTTCACGTACAAGTGGGACCCGGGCCGTGCGCTCGAGTTGATCGAGCGCGAGAAGGTCACCAACTTCTCCGGCGTCCCCACGATGAGCCGTGAGCTGCTCCTGCACCCCGACTGGCCGAAGCGCGACACGTCGTCGCTGCAGGGCATGGGCGGCGGCGGCGCGGCGCTGCAGCCGGACCTCGTGCACAAGATTGCCGGTGCCCTGAAGGGCGGCCAGCCCTCCACGGGGTACGGCATGACCGAGACCCACGGCATCATCACGGCGAACGCGGCCCGGCTGTACCTCGCCAAGCCCGAGTCGTGCGGGCCGCTCGTGCCCACGCTCGAGGCGAAGCTCGTGGACGAGGAGGGCCGTGACCTGCCGCCCGGTCCCGACACCGTCGGCGTCCTGTGCGTCCGGGGTGCCGTGGTCATCAAGGGCTACCTCAACCGCGCCGAGGCCACCGCCGACTCGATCAAGGACGGCTGGCTGAACACCGGCGACATCGCGCGCATCGACCCCGACGGGTTCGTGTACCTGGTGGACCGCGCGAAGGACATGGTCATCCGCGGCGGCGAGAACGTCTACTGCAGCGAGGTCGAGGCGGCCATCTACAACCACGACGCGATCGCGGAGGCGATCGTGTTCGGGGTGCCGGACGAGCGTCTCGGCGAGGAGGTCGCAGCAGCCCTCCTGCTGAAGCCGGGAGCCTCGCTCACCGAGGACGAGCTGCGCACGTTCCTGTCGGCCTCTCTCGCCAAGCACAAGATCCCGTCGCGCGTGTGGTTCCGCACGGAGCCCATCCCGCGCAACGCGAACGGCAAGTTCCTGAAGCGCGAGGTCCGCAAGGAGCTCATCGGCGAGTGACCCCCCGCCGGGAAGGTCTCAGCGCGGTTCGCTGACCCGTTCCAGCACGACACGGATGCCGCCCATGTCTGGCCGTGTCCACACCATGTGTCCGTCGTCGTC
>CAZZFB010000133.1:1555-3251 GCA_964653385.1 uncultured Bifidobacterium sp.
GCGGTGAGCTCCAGCGAGCGGACGCGCGACGCCGTGCTGCCCGCATAGTGGGAGGTGATGACCTCGTCGACGGACGTCTCCGACCTGAAGGAGGCGACGGCGGCGGCGACCCTGTCCGGCGTCCCCACGGCGGCGTACGTGAAGATCTCGTCGATGTGCGCGGCCTGCGGGGAGGCCAGAACGGCGTCCACCTGCTCGTCGGTGAGCTCGCGGCCGCCGTTCGAGAACCGGTGGCGCACGAACATCCGACGGCGGCGCTGGAACTGCCGCTGCGCCTCCTCGTCGGTGTCCGCACAGACGACACCCATGGCCGCCATCGCATACGGCGCGTCCAGGTTCCGTGACGGGCTGAACCGGTCACGGTAGATGTGGAGGGCCTGGTGCAGCAGCTGCGGCGCGAAGTGCGACGCGAACGCGAACGGCAGGCCGAGTGCCGCGGCGAGCTGCGCGCCGTACAGCGACGACCCGAGGATGTAGAGGGGCACCTGCGTGCCGCGGCCGGGTGTGGCGACGACCCCGGGCACGGATGACTCGTCCGCGAGGAACGACTGGAGCTCCATGACGTCCTCGGCAAAGTGGTCGGACGAGCGCGGGTCGCGCCGCATGGCCATGAAGGCCGCCTGGTCGGTGCCCGGCGCGCGGCCGAGGCCGAGATCGATGCGGCCCGGGTGGAGCGAGGCGAGGGTGCCGAACTGCTCGGCGATGACGAGGGGGGAGTGGTTCGGCAGCATGACCCCGCCCGCTCCCAGCCGGATGGTCGATGTGTGGGCAGCCACGTGGGCGATGAGCACGGCAGGCGCCGACGACGCGATCGTCTTCGAGTTGTGGTGCTCCGCGTACCAGACCCTCGCGTATCCCAGGCGCTCGGCGGCCCGGGCAACCTCCACGCAGCCGCGCAGGCTGTCGCCGATGCTCTCGTTCTCGCCGATCGAGGCGAGGTCGAGCACCGAGTACCTCGTCGTGCCGTCCATGACGACATTCTGCCCGTCCGGCCCCTGTCGAGGGTCACTGTGGCAACAATCGGCACGGGGACACGGGGAAACAATGGTGCCGGGCCCGCGGAGTGCGTAGCCTCGGGAGTCCCTATGCCGAACCTCCCCACAGCCGCATTCTCCATCGCCCTCGACTGCCAGCTCGACAACGTGCCCGGCACGCTCGGGCGCCTGTGCACCGCCATCGGCGAGGCCGGCGGCAACATCGGGGCCCTCGACGGTTTCGACGTGCGCGGGCCGATCCTGCGCCGCAGCGTGGTCGTGCACTGCCGCGACGAGGAGCACCAGCAGAAAGTCGTCCAGGCCGTGCACGAGCTCCCCGGCGTCACCCTCCTCGATTGGTGGGACCGCACCTTCCGCATGCATGAGTCCGGCAAGATCCACGTGCTCTCCACCGCGCCCGTGAACGACCGGGACGACCTGTCGATGGCGTACACACCCGGCGTCGCCCGCGTGTGCACCGCCATCGAGAACGACCCGAACCTGTCGCACAGGTACACCATCCGCAAGAACACGGTGGCGATCGTGAGCAACGGCACCGCGGTGCTCGGCCTCGGGGACATCGGCCCCGAGGGCGCCATGCCGGTGATGGAGGGCAAGGCGCTCCTCTTCAAGGAGTTCGGCGGCGTCGACGGCTTCCCCGTGTGCATCAACGCGCAGACTGCCGACGAGGTGGTGGACTTCGTGCAGCGCATCGCCCCCAC
>CAZZFB010000134.1:0-3238 GCA_964653385.1 uncultured Bifidobacterium sp.
CCGGACAGCTTGCACACGGCAACTGCGGTGCGCGCGGCCTGCATGCGCGACCGGTCACGGTCCACCTGCAGCGCCCACAGGGCGACCTTCGCGCCGAACGTGGTGGGCTCTGCGTGGATGCCGTGCGTGCGGCCGATCATCACCGTGCCCGCGTGCTCCCGTGCCGTGGCCACCAGCACACGGAGCAGTTCGGACTGTGCCGCGATGATGAGATCGGCGGAGTCCCGGAGGGCCCAGCACAGGCCGGTGTCCACCACGTCGGTGCTGGTGAGGCCGTAGTGGATCCATGCGCCTGCAGGCGCACCGATGGCGGCCTGCACTGTGTCCACGAACGCAGCGACGTCATGGTTGGTGACCGCCTCGCGCTCCTCGACCCTGCCCACGAACGCCGCATCGACCACGGGCGCGTTCTTGCGGCATGCCGAGGCGTCAGCCGCGGGCACGATGCCCTCGGCCGCCATCTCCTCGGCGACGGCCAGCTCGATCTCGAGCCAGCGCGACATCTTGGCCTCCTCGCTGAAGAGTTCCTCCACCTGGGGCGACGAGTAGCGGGGGATCATGGGCGCACCACGATCGCGTCGCGTGCGGGTCCTGTCCCGATGTAGGTGATGGGCACACCGGCCTCCTTCTCGATGATGTCGACCAGTTGCCGTGCCGTCGCGGGGAGCTCGTCCCAGGAGGAGATGCCCTCCGTGCTGCACTTCCAGCCGGGCACCGTGACGTACTCGGCCTTGACCTGCGCGAGCCGTTCCACTGTGTCGGGGTACTGGGTGATCTTCTTCCCGTCGATCGAGTACCCCACGCACACCTTGACCTCGTCGAAGGTGTCGAGGACGTCGAGCTTGGTGAGTGCGATCTCGGTGAGGGAGTTCAGGCGCACCGCGTGGCGCAGCATGACGGTGTCGCACCAGCCGGTGCGGCGGCGCCGTCCCGTGACGGTCCCGAACTCGCGGCCGATGTCCACCAGGCGGTCACCGAGCTCGTCGGTGAGCTCGCTGGGGAACGGCCCCATGCCGACGCGCGTGGTGTACGCCTTCGCGATGCCGACGACCCGGTCGATGTGGCGCGGCCCGAGCCCGGTGCCCACGGACGCACCGCCGGCCACGGGGTTGGACGACGTCACGTACGGATACGTCCCGTGGTCGATGTCGAGGAACGTCGCCTGGGCGCCCTCCAGCAGGATCTGCGCGCCCGACTCGCGTGCCTCGTGGAGGAGGCTCACGGTGTCCGCCACGTACGGGGCGAGCCGCCCCGCGTACGCGACGAACTCGGAGACAACACTCTCCGCGTCGAACGGGTCGCCGCCGAGGTCAGCGACCTCCTTCGCGGCGGCAGCGGCGCGCTCGCGGAGTTTCGCCTCGAACGTGCGCAGGTTCAGCACCTCTCCGACGCGGATGCCCGAGCGCCGCACCTTGTCCACCATCGCCGGGCCGATGCCCTTCAGCGTGGTGCCGATCCTCGCGTCGCCGCGCGCTGACTCGAGCGCGGCGTCGATCGACTGGTGCCACGGGAAGATGAGGTGCGCCAGGCTGGACACCTTGAGGCGCGAGCACGACACGCCGCGTGACTCGAGCGAGTCGATCTCGCGGAACAGGGTGGGCAGGTCGACCACGACGCCGTTGCCGATCACGGGCGTGACGGTGCCGTAGAGGACCCCGCTGGGGGTGAGCTGCAGGGCGTACTTCTGGTCGCCCACGACCACGGTGTGCCCGGCGTTGTGGCCGCCCTGGTAGCGGACCACGTACTGGTTGCCGGCTGCGAGGAGGTCGATGACCTTGGCTTTGCCTTCGTCACCCCACTGGGTACCTACGACGACGGTGACGGTCATGATCGCTCCCCTTTCGGAACGTGACTGAACTCTATCGGGACGGGCAAACCCTTCCGTGCCGGACCGCCCGCAACGGTAGGTTTCGGGACATGGCGAGCGTTCTGCGGAGGATGGAGTGGGGTGCCATGTCGGGTGCCGAGCGCGCGGCCCTCTGCCACCGCGGCATCGACGACATCTTCGACCCCGCCCTGCGGGCCTCGATCGGCGCCCTCATAGAGGACGTGCGCACCAGGGGCGACGAGGCGGTGTGCGACGCGCTCGCCAGGTTCGACGGCATCACCATCGCCCCGGACCAGCTCCGCGTGACCCCGGAGGAGATAGCCGGGGCGGTCATCGACCCCGCCGTGGAGGCTGCGATCATCGACGCCGTCTCGCACCTGCGCGCCTTCAACGACCAGCTGATGGAGCGCGCCTCCGACTGGCAGATCGAGATCGAGAACGGCCTGGTCGCCGGGGAGAAGATCACCCCCATCTCCAGCGTTGGCCTCTTCGTGCCGAGCGGCAAGGCCAGCTACCCCTCGGTCGCGTACCAACTGGGCGTCCCCGCCGTGGTCGCGGGGGTCCGCGACATCGTGCTGGTCGTGCCCCCGGTGCCGGGCGGCAACGGCGAGGTCGACCCAGCCGTCCTGGTCGTCTGCCGCCTGCTCGGCATCACCAATGTGTTCCGCGTGAACGGCCCCGCCGGCATCGCCGCGCTCGGGTTCGGCACGCAGTCCATCCCGCGCGTGCGCAAGGTCGTCGGCCCGGGCAGCCCCGCCGTGACCATCGCCCAGGTGGAGATGCAGAGGCACGGGCTGGCCACGATGATGCTGCTCGGGCCCACCGAGAGCCTGGTCATCACCGATCACACGGCCGACCCCGTCCGTCTCGCCGCCGACCTCCTCATCGAGGCCGAGCACGGCACGGATTCGTCCGTAGTCCTCGTCACGCCGTCGGCGGAGCTGGTTGACCTGGTGGACGCAGAACTCGAACGGCAGGTGGCCGACCTGCCCCCGGCCCGTGCCGAGGCGGCGCGGGCCTCGCTCGGCACCAACGGCGGCGCGGTCATCACGGCCAACATGAACGAGGCGGTCGACGTGGCGAACGAGTACGCCCCCGAGCACATGCAGGTGATCGTGGACGCGCGCTACGAGGAGGCCGTCCTGGACGCGCTCGTCAACGCGGGCGAGATCCTCGTGGGCCAGCACACCCCGTTCAGTGCCGCCAACTTCGTGATCGGCTGCCCGGCCTCGCTGCCCACCAGCGGCTTCGCGCACGTCTCGTCGGGGATCACCGTGGAGGCGTTCCTGAAGCGCACAGCCGTTGCCCGGGCGAACGAGGCGGCACTTCGCCGCATGTCGCGCAGCATCGTGGCTCTCGCGGACCACGAGGGCTTCCCCGCGCACGGCAACGCCATCCGGCGCCGCTTCG
>CAZZFB010000135.1:0-3227 GCA_964653385.1 uncultured Bifidobacterium sp.
GGGTCACGACCTTGTTCCACGGGATCGGCTACGAGAACGACGGGAACCGCACGGTGACGGGGGCGAACGCATTGGTGGACGAGATCGAGGCGTACTCGCTCTCGTCACGCACGCACATTGACCATCACGTGCTCTACCGCCTGGACGGTCGCGACGCCGACGGGTTTGACGCCCTGCGCGACAGGTTCGAGTCCTGCATGCCGGACGCTCCCCCGCTCGTCAGTTTCGAGGATCACACTCCCGGCATCGGCCAGTACCGGGACCGTGCGTACTTCGAGAACTGGCTCATCGGCACTCGGGGGCTCACCGAGAGCCAGGCCCGTGACCACGTGGACTCGATCATCGAGGAGCGCGACAAGGTGCGCCACAACCGCGACCGTGCGCTCCCGTGGCTGACGAGGATGGCAACTGGCGGGCAGATCACCCTGATGGCACACGATCCCGCCACGGAAGATGACGTGCTCGAGGCGCTGACGTGGCATGCATCAATTGCAGAGTTCCCGACGACGGTGGAGGCAGCGCGAAAGGCGAAGGAATACGGCATGCGTGTCGTGTGCGGAGCACCGAACGTGCTACGTGGCGGCAGCCACAGCGGCAACGTGTCGGCAGTCGAACTCATCTCGCTGGGGCTCTGCGACGGGCTGTCCTCGGACTACCTGCCCTTCGCCATGCTCGGCGCCGTCGGCACGCTCGTCCGTGACGGGATCTGCTCGATCGTGGACGCCATCCGGCTCGTCACCACCGGGCCGGCCCGCACTGTCGGACTTGCCGACAGGGGCCGTCTGGAGCCCGGCATGAGGGGCGACATCGTCATTTGCCGCCTCGACGGGTCCATCCCCGACATCCGTGCGGTTCATGCCACCAGTGCCGCGCCGGCCGGCACGCTCGCACTGCAGGGAATATGAACCGCTCCTCCGTCCATCCACTCCTTGTCTCCGTTGCGTCGGCGGCCGACGACGCCTACCGGACGGCGATGGCGACCATGACCCGCGCCGAACGGTCGAGAGACATCGGCACCGGCGGCGACGGCACCGCGACGATGTTCCTCGACGAGTACGTCGAGCGTCCCGTCCTGGCGATCCTCGAGCGCGCAGGGGTCAACGTGTTGTCCGAGGAAGCAGGATGGATCGACCGGGGCTCGGCCATGACCGTCGTGATCGACCCCGTCGACGGCACCGCGAACTCTGCTGCGGGGGTCCCCATCTCGGCATTCGCGGCCGCCCTCGCTGTCGACGGTGAGATCACAGAGGCCTATGCGAGCTGGCTGGGAACGGGTCACGAATGGCGCGCCCACATCGATGACCCCGTCGTGCCGCGCACGACAGGGCGGGAGTCGCTCGAGGGCTCGGCCATGTCGATGCTGCGCCCGCGCCCCGAGACGTGGCGCAGATGGTCGGCAGTCGCGCGTCGCGCCGAGCGCGTGCGGGTGCTCGGCAGTTCGGTCATCGAGGCATGCCTCGTGGCGGACGGTGCAGTGGACGGCTTCTGTGACCCGGGTGGCGATGTCCACCGCATCGTGGACATCGCGGCTGCGGCGCTGATCGTGGAGAAATCCGGTGGAGCGGTGCGGGACCTCCACGGTCGCGCCTTCACCCTGGAGCCGGATCTCTCGCTACGGTGGAGTGGCGTCTTCGCGGCGACGGCTCGCCTGGCCGAGGAAATCGTCTCCACGATCAGCGAGGAAGGAGCCTGACATGTGGCTGAGTGAGGAACAGGTTGCCGCCTACCTGGCCAACGGCTGGCTGGTCATCAGCCCGTTCACGGCAGGCGAGATGAGTCGCATCGCATCGATGGTGGACGAGGTGCAGTCCTGGGACGACCTGGGGTCGTGGATTCACCATCGCGAGATGACCGACCAGGGCCCGCGTCTGTGCCGCACCGAGAACTTCGTACCCTTCCACACCGGGCTGCGCGCACTCCTCACCGAGGGCGTGCTCCCGGGCGCGGCCGGTGAGCTGCTCGGCGAGGACGTGTGCCTGTACAAGGAGAAGATCAATTACAAACTGGCCGGCGGGGCCGGGTTCCGTCCGCACCAGGACGCGCCGGCTTACCCGTTCATCAGGCGATCGATTTCCGTGATGGTGGCCGTCGACCAAAGCACCGTTGAGAACGGTTGCCTGGAGGTGGTTGACGCCATGCACGCTGGCATCATTCCTACGGACGACGGTGGGTGCATCACGTCTGACTGGACGGACGCACACAACTGGCACCCGGTTCCGATGGAAGCGGGCGATGTGCTTTTCTTCAACGCACTCACACCGCACCGCAGCGGCCCGAACCTGTCCGGCAGGGATCGGCGGGCCCTCTTCCCCACGTACAACGCCCGTGCCGAGGGCGACCTCCGCGAGGCCTACTACGAGGAGAAAGCCCGCGTGTTCACTGACACCGAGCACCGGGGCGGCAACGTGCGCATTTCGTTGATCAACGACTTCGAAGGGAGACCCGTGACATGAAACTGGACAGCACAGGGGCCATAGTGGACCTCTACCGTCGCCTCGGCGGCGAGAAGTACAGCGAGGCAATTTCGCAGACCGAGCATGCGGTGCAATGCGCGTGGCTTGCCGAGGAGGACGGTGCGGCGTCACACCTGGTGCTCGCCGCACTCCTCCACGACATCGGGCACCTGGTCGACATGGAGATGCACGACGGACGCATCGTTCTAGACCACGACACGCGCCACGAGGCCACCGGCGGTAACTGCCTGTCGGGTTTATACCCCGCGCGGGTGCGTAACCCGATCGTGCTGCACGTGGACGCCAAGCGGTGGCTGTGCGCGCGTCGTGCCGGGTACATGAGCGGGCTTAGTCCGGCGTCCGTCCATTCGCTCGGGCTCCAGGGCGGGCCCATGTCAGGACCGGAGGCCGACCGGTTCGAGTCGATGCCCGGTTTCGCCGATGCCGTTGCGCTGCGCCTGTGGGATGACCTCGGCAAGGACGGAACGCGCGGGGGCGGTATCGACGACTTCGAGAACCTGCTGCTGCGCCACAGTGCCGCGGTCACGGCAGGCTGAGCATCACCCCTTGACGGGGACGACCGTCGCGTAGCGCACCTGTCGGTTCTCCTCCGGGGTCACCAGAACCTCCAGGTTCCACTCCCCCGGGAACAGGAGCTGCACGACCCCTGTCCAGTGGTTCGCGCCGATCTCGGTCATGGTCACGGGGATCATCGGAAGGCCGCGCGACGGCAGCTCCATCCGCACCGCGACCGTGCTCACCGGCGTGACGGCA
>CAZZFB010000136.1:0-3190 GCA_964653385.1 uncultured Bifidobacterium sp.
GCTGTTGTGCGGCTGCTGACTGCAACCTGGCCACAACGTACGGAGGCGAGATTTCCCGGCTGTCTTGGGATTGTTTCGGGTGTGTGGCGAGTCCGTCCCAATGTGAACGGGGGACGCGCCAGTGTTTCGGGAGTGTGTCCGGCCCTGGCGCTGGGTCAGGACAGTTGCGACTCGACGCGGGCCATCTGCGCGGCGGAGATCTTGCGCCCGTGGCGGTCGCTCACCTCGAAGCGGTCGGCCACGACGCCGCCATCGGTCGCGATCCGGGCGTGGTGCACGTTCACGTTGGCGCGGGCGAACGCGGCAGCGATTGCCTGCAGCAGGCCCGGTTGGTCCGCACCCGACACCACGACGGTGCTGTGCCACGGATGGGCGTTGTTGTCGAGCCTGAGGGTGAGGCCGTGCGTGGCCCCGATCCGCAGCCTCCGCGGGGCGGGGATGCGCCCGCGCAGGCTCTGCTCCAGGTCGAAGGCGATCTGGGAGGGGTTGGGGCGCTGGGGACTGCGGACAGTGAACGAGTCGAGGACGGCGCCGTCGGGCCACGTCGCGAGGTCGGCGCTGACAACGTCGAGGCCGCGCGCGGCGAGCACCTGGGTGATGCGGGCGAGCAGGCCGCGGGTGTCGCGCGTGGCGATGTCCACGTCCCACTCGCCGTCCCGCGGTCCGTCCAGGACGTTCACGCGCACGGTCCTGCCGCGCGGCGCCGGCTCCACGAGCTCGGCGTGGCGGGCGATGGTTGCCGGGTCGTGCGCGATCACGTAGCTCGCCGATGCGTGCATGATGCGGTCCCGGGCGAACGGGTTCCCGGTCAGAGCGATCGCCTCGCGCCGGCGGACGGAATCGAGGGAGTTCTCGCTCCCCCCGAGGAGCTCGGGGTGCGCGAGCAGTTCCTGCACGCCGGTGGTGATCTCGAGCAGCAGCGGGTACTGCCAGTCGGCGAACTCGGTCCGCGCCTCTGTGAGGATCCGGCACCGCTCGACCGTGAGCGGGGAACCCAGGTACTCGGCCAGCTGCGCCATCACGCGCGGGTTGTGCTCGTAGGGCTCTGCGGTGACTGCCGCCGCCAGGAGCGTCGATGCGCTCAGCAGCGCGAGGGTCTCCGTCCGCACAGCTTCCGGGACGGTGAGCATGGCGAGGGTGGGACGGGCGTCGACGCCGGCGCCCGCCATGTCCGTCATGAACGCGGAGAGGAGAAGCGAGCCGTCCTGCACCGTCACCTTCTGCACCTTCTGGCGCACGGCTTCCACCGTGGCGAGGCGCGTGAGATGGGTCGGGTCGAGCTCGCTGCTGTCACCCCGTCTCCTGTCGACGGCCTCTGCCATGGAGGGCAGCGCCCTGTCGAGCACCCCTGTGATCTCGAGAAGCCTCCATGACCTCGCGTTGCCGCTCATCAACAGGTCGAGGAACTGCTGAGTGGACTCCGCGTCCCACGCAAGAGCGACCGCGCGGTGCTCGTGCAGCCAGTCGAGCAGTGCGGAGTCAGGGGTGTGCGTGGCAGCCCGCTGTGCGGCCTCCAGCGCGATGCGCAGGGCCAACCCGGACGGCGGGTTGCCGCGCAGCTCGGCTGTGTCCCCTTCGAGGTGGATCCAACCTCCCGGCGGTTCAGGAGTGGAGTCCGAGTCGTCAGGGCTTGACGAGGCCGGCTCTGTCCGCGCCAGCCTGATGCGCAGGAGCGGCGGAGAAATCACCGTGGTCACGAGCACCACGAGGAGCACGACAGCGTAGAGATCGTCGTCGAAGACGCCCACGGAGACCCCGATGGTGGCGAAGATGAGGCCCACCTCGCCGCGCGGGACCATGCCGAGACCGATCAGCAGCCGGTCTGTGTTGGTGCCGACGGCACCGAACCCCGCCAGCACCTTGCCCGTGACCGCGACGACGGAGAGCACGCCCGCGACCCAGAGCACGTGCGGGTCGAAGAATTTCCCGACCTCGGTGTCGATGCCGATCTGCAGGAAGAACACGGGGATGAACACCCCGCCCAGCGCGGTGAACTCGCGGGCGATGCGGTCATGGTGGGCCGTCCGTCCGAGGGCCGTGCCCGCAACGAACGCCCCGATGATCGGCGCCAGCTGGGCGCTGCTCGCGGCGGCGGAGAAGCCGAAGGTCACTGCGGCGGCCACCGCACCGACGGTCGCCGCAGACGTCGCCCTCGCGCCGATGAGGGCGAACAGGCGGGGGACGACGGCGACACCCACGGCGATGCTCACGACGAGGAACCCCGCGGCCAGGCCGATGGTGGAGGCGATGCCGACCGCATCGACCGACCCTTGTTCCACCACCCGGGTCACGACAGTGAGAATCACGAGGCCGAGCACGTCGTCTGCGACTGCGGCACCCAGGACGATGCGGGCCTCCGTGGACGACAGCGCCCTCAGGTCGCCGAACACCCGGGCCGTGATGCCCACGCTCGTGGCTGCCATGGCGGCCCCGAGGAAGAGGGAGGCATTGGTGGACTCGCCGAGGAGGCCGCCGGCGAGGAACCCCGATCCCATGGGCAGGGCCACACCGATCACCGCGACGATCATCGAGGCCCGGCCGACCCGCCGGAGCTCGTCCAGGTCCGTCTCCATGCCCACGGTCGCGAGCAGGATGATGACGCCCACCTCGGCGAGGATCTTCGTGGCGTCGGTCGACCCGACCAGCCCGAGGACGGACGGCCCGATGAGGATGCCCGCGGTGATCTCGCCGATCACGGCAGGGACGCGGATGCGCTCGAACAGTTCCGCGGCCAACTTGGCCACCACGAGGATCACGGCCAGGTCGAGGAAGATCGACCCGTAGTCGATTGCCCCGCCCGCTGCCAGCAGGCTGCCGGTCACTTCGGTGCGCCCGGCCCCGGGAGGGGGCCGAGAAGCTGGGTCGCCCTCCCGGCACCGCTGTCGGTCAGCATCCAGCCGCGTCGCCTGACGGTCACGATCGCGTCCTGTCCGAGCACGCGCCTCAGGCTAACGATGGCGGAGTCACAGCGTCTCTCGGTGCAGTGGTCGAGCCCGGCCCGGCGGTTGATCGTGGCCCGGCCGACGATGCGTCCCGCATGCTCGCGGAGCACGTGCAGGACGGCGGTGTCCGTGGACGAGAGCCCGGGGGGAGGTGAGGCCATGCGGGAACCGTAGGTGCGTCACTTTTCGGGGTTGTCAGGCACGCGTGAACGGCGTGTGAACGGTCACAGCCCCAGGATGAGGCAAAG
>CAZZFB010000137.1:0-3165 GCA_964653385.1 uncultured Bifidobacterium sp.
GGGGAGCAGGTGCCGAGGTTCCCGCCGAGGGTCCCGGCCGACCTGATCTGCGGCGAGCCGACCGTGCGCGCAGCCTCGGCGAGCGCAGGCACGAGTCCCGCGAGCTCGCCCTTCTCCATGTCGGCGTACACGACAGCCGCACCGATGAACACCGTTCCTGCGGAGCGGTCGACGGTCCACTGCCTGAGTTCCTCGACGCGCGAGAGCGAGATCACGTCCGTGGGCTTGCGGTGGTTGAAGTTGACCTCCACCATGAAGTCGGTCCCACCGGTCAGGAGATGCGCCTCAGGATGCGCCGCGGCCATTGCGGCGGCGTCCGCGAGGTTCCTGGGTGTCATCACAGTCATGCGTTGCCTTCTCTCACAGTCTGGAATGGAGCGTCGCGGCGGCCTCGGCGGCCTTGTGGCGGATCTCGTCGATGTCGAACAGGGTGGGCCGGCCGTCCCTGACCACCTGGACACCGTCAATGATCACGTTCACGGCCCTGACACCCGGCGTGAACGCCGCGTGCCACGGGCTGTCGGCATGGTCGTAGTTCCACTCGACCACGTCGTTGCGCACCTCGGGGAAGAACGCCTCGCCGTTGGCCAGCCACCCGAACGCGGTCTCGGGGGTGGCGGTGACGTCGTGCTCGCGCAGGCGTGCGTAGGCGACACGCGCCTCCTCCGGCATGTCGGCCCCGATTCCGTCGGTGCCGAGGACGACTGCGTTGGGGCGAGCGGCAGGTGCCGCGTACCCGACGGCGTTGTTCATGTTCGAGCGCGGGTTGTGCGCGATCGTGCCGCGCAGCGGCCTGTCCAGGTGCACACAGTGGACCAGCAACCAATCGTCCGTCGCGAGGTGCTCGAGTCGGGCACCTGCCGCTGAGTCCTCGGCGCCCTCGGCGACGTGGATGTGCACGCCGGTCCCGAGGTCTCCCGCGAGCGCGGCGGCAGCCTCCAGGGTCTCGTCCCCGCACGTGAAGGCCGCATGGACACCCACCATGCCGCGACCGCCGGAGCGCAGGAAGCGTTCGTTCTCGAGCAGACCCCTCCGCGCCGCGTCGGTCATCTTCGTGGCCGGTTCCACCGACGGCTCAAGGGAACCACCGTGCCAACGGTCCGTGACGCCGTAGCACAGGTTCGTTCTCACACCCACCGCGTCGCACGCCTCACGGATGACGTCGAGCGAACCCTCTATAGCGTTCGGCGACTCGTGGTGGTCGATGATGGCGGTCGTGCCGCACATCATGGCCTCAGCGGCACCGAGCATCGCTGACCACTTGATGATCTCCAGGTCGAGAGCGGCATCGAGCCTCCACCAGACCTGGTCGAGAATCGCCATGAAACCGGTCGGTGTGCGCGGGGGAGCGGGCATGCCGCGCGCCAGTGCGGAGTACAGATGGTGGTGGGCGCACACGAGCCCGTGTGTGGTCGATGCCATGTCAGTCCAGGACGACCCCGCGCTGCCCGGTGATGGGGCCGTACACCTCGGGCCTTCGGTAGCGGTCGAAATCGAAGAGAGTCTCCTTGTACCGTCGGCACCAGTCGAGGTCACAGCGGGCGGTGATGAGTTCGTCGTCAGTGGACAATGTCTGCGCCACGATCTGCCCGGACGGCGCGACGATCATGCTCTGGCCCAGGCTGTCGACACCCTCCTCAACGCCTGCCTTGGCGACACCCACCACCCAGGTGCCGTTCTGGTACGCACCGGACTGCATGACGAGCGCGTTGTGGAATCCCTGGAGGATGTCCTGGCTGGGGTCGGGGACGTAGTGGATCGGCGTGTTGTAGCCGCAGAGGATCATCTCCACGCCCTTCAGTCCCATGACCCTGTACGTCTCCGGCCAGCGACGGTCGTTGCAGATCATCATCCCCATGCGCCCGCCGAACGCCTGCCACACGCCGAAGCCCTCCATGGAGGGCTCGAAGTAGTACCGCTCTGCGTGCTGGAAGGGCCGGTCGGGCTCGTGGTGCTCGTGGCCGGGAATGTGCACCTTCCGGTACTTGGCCACGGTGCTCCCGTCCTTCGCGACGAGGATCTGCGTGTTGAACCGCCGGCCCTCGGGTGTGATCTCGGCGTACCCGAGACAGAACCCCACGGACAGACGCTTTGCCTCGTCGAAGAGCGGCGCCGTGACGGCCGAGGGCATCTCCGTCTCGTACCAGTGGTCGGCCTGTGTTATGTCGTCCACGAACCATCTGGGAAAGAAGGTGGTGAGAGCCAGTTCCGGGAAGACGACCAGGTCGCACCCTGCGGCGGCGCCCTGGCGGAGCAGTGCCACGAGGCGTGCCACGACCGACTCGCGGTCGTCAGACTTCTGGATGGGGCCGAGCTGGGCCGCCCCGACCGTGATGATCCTGCTCATTGGTCCTCCTCGGTGGCGAGTGACAGCATCACCTGGAGGAGCACGTCGCAACCGGCCACCAGGTCGGCCGTGTCGGTGTGCTCCGCCGGGTTGTGGCTGATGCCCCTGTGGCTCGGGACGAAGACCATGCCCGTGGGGCAGACCCTCGCGAGCATCTGAGCGTCATGACCTGCTCCGCTCGGCAGGCGCATGCACGTCAGGCCGTGCCGGTCCGCGATTGCCTCGACGAGGGACACGACTCTTTCCGCGAACACGACGGGCTCGAAACGGGCGAGCGGGCGGGATGTGATCGTCACGCCCTCCTCCGCGGCGAGGGCCTCCAGACGTGCAGATATCTCGGACTCGGCTTGCCGGAGCAGTCCCTCGTCGGTGTTGCGCACGTCGAGCGTGAGCACGGCCCGGGCGGGCACGACGTTGACGAGGTTCGGGTGGAGATCGATCTTGCCGACCGTGCAGACCTGGTTCCCGCCGTATCTCCGCGCCAGGTCGCGGAGGAACACAGCAATCACGGACGCGACGTACGCGGGGTCGTGCCGCATGGACATCGGGGTCGTGCCGGCATGGTTGGACTGGCCCTCGACGGTGACCTCCTGCCAGCTGATGCCCTGGACCCCCGTGACCGCCCCGATGACGGACCCTTCGATCTCGAGCACCGGGCCCTGCTCGATGTGGAGCTCCACGAACGCATGCGGTGCAGCGGCGGGACACGGTGTCGCGCCCGCGTACCCGATCCTCAGCAGTTCGTCACCGACCCTGCTCCCGTCGATCCCGACCGTTCCGAGGACCTCCTCGACACCGATCCCGCCGACGTAGGCGAG
>CAZZFB010000138.1:0-3144 GCA_964653385.1 uncultured Bifidobacterium sp.
CCGTAGTACCGGCGCAGGTACTCCTGGTTGCGGATCTGCACGAGGGTGTAGCAGTACCCGCCCAGGGCGATGGCGGCGACGCCGAAGAGGTACACCATGGCGGTCGAGCCGGTGGTGAAGGCGAGGAAGAGGCTGAGGCCGTTCAGGGCGACCAGGCCGAACAGCACGTTGGTGCGGCGGCGGCGCACGATCTCGCGCGGGCTCATGAACATCTGCTCGGCGGCGAAGTGGCGGCGGGACAGCTCGGCGGTGTGGTGGCTGCGCCGGTGGCGCGGCGCCGCGGTCATGGTGTCATCGACCGGCACGAGGTGCGGGCGGCCGTACGCGGGCGCCTGGCGCGGTGCCGGACGCTGGGCGGCGGGGCGCTGGGCGGGCCTGGCCATGGGGCGCGGGCCGGGAACGAGCGGGCGGGCCATGGTGCGCATGGGCGCCTGGGAACGGGGGGCCTGGGTGCGCTGCAGGGTGTTCAGCTGGCGACGGAACTCCGACACGGAGGACACGGAACCGCCGTCGAAGCGGCTGCGCATCAACGGCGGAAGGAGCACGGCCATCCAGGCGGCCCCGACGACGAGAAGAATCATCGTTCCCATAACGGAATCCGAGCCTAACCCGACTTTTGTCCCTGGGCGACCACATGCCACCCTTCACAGATGGGAAATGGTGAGAATCTGCCCATTCTGCATCGGTTTCGCCGAGATACCCACTGTTGACAGGGCCCCCGGGAGCCCGTCAGGAGGGCCGGCGGTAGTCCCCCGAACGGCCCCCGGACTTCTCCCAGAGAGCCACATCCGTGATGGTCATGGCCTTGTCGGCGCTCTTGCACATGTCGTAGACGGTGAGGGCGGCCACAGAGGCGGCCGTGAGGGCCTCCATCTCGACCCCGGTCTGGCCCACGGTCTCCACCGCTGCCTCGATGCGGATGGCCGCCCGGCCGGCGGGGGCGCCCTGCGGGGCGGGGTCGACCGAGAGATCCACCGAGACGGACGTGATCGGCAGGGGGTGGCAGAGCGGCACGAGGTCACTGGTGCGCTTGGCGGCCTGGATGCCGGCGATGCGGGCGACCCCCAGGACGTCACCCTTCTTCATCGAGCCGTCCGCGATGGCCGCGGCCACCTCGGCGGTGGTGAGCACGGTCGCGCGGGCCACGGCGCGGCGCTTGGTGGCCTCCTTGCCCGAGACGTCGACCATGCGGGCGTTGCCGCGGTCGTCCAGGTGGCTGAAGGTCGGCTCTGTCACGGCTGGGAGCGTACTTGTCAGTTCCGCCGCCACGGCCAGCGCACTGCCCGCTTGCCGAGGAACGCCGCCACGCCCTCGCGCACCTCGCCGCTCTGGTCCATGGCGGTCTCCCACTTCAGGGTGGTCGCGGGCTTCACGCGGCCGTCGGTGATGACCTCCTGCACCATTGCCTTCGTGGCCACCTGCGTCAGGTGGGACCGCTCCAGCAGGGTGGCAACGTAGGACTCCACCCGGGCGGTGAGGCCGGCGGCGGGCACGACCTCGTCCACCAGGCCGATGCGCAGGGCCCTGTCGGCGTCGATCAGGTCACCAGAGAACATGAGGTGCTTGGTGGCGCTCCCCCCGACGAGACGCACCGTGCGCTCGAGCGCGTTCGTGGGGTAGACGATGCCGAGCTTGGCCGGCGTGATGCCGAACGTGGACCCCTCCGCGGCGAAGCGCAGGTCGCACGCCGAGGCGATGCTCACGCCGCCGCCGATGCAGTTGCCGCGGATCTCTGCGATGGTCGGGCCGGGGAACGCCGCGATCGCCTCCTCGGCGGCCCAGTTGATGCGGGCGTACTCCCCGCCCGGGCCGTTCGTGAGCTCGCTGATGTCGGCACCGGCGCAGAAGTGGTCCCCCGCGCCGCGGATGATGAGGACGCGCACCGCCGGGTCGGCGGCCAGTTCCGCGGTCCGCTCCGCGAGTGCGCCCCACATGGCGAGGGTGACGGCGTTGCGCTTGGCGGGCCGGTTGAGGGTGATGACCGCGACCCCGTCGGAGGACTCCACGATGACCGGGGCAGCCTCCAGGGGCATCTCGCCCGTGGTGTCGCCGCCGGGCGGCGGCTGGATGCGCGACACGTCAGCCGCCGATCTGGCTCATGGTGCGGTTCGGGCGGATGAAGTTGACCTGGCCGATCTGGTGGCCGGCCCACTTCGCGCCGACTGCGCGGGTGATGAGCGCCGCGATCTCGTCGTCGGTGCCGCCGTTGCGCAGCAGGGCGCGGATGTCGGACTCGTCGGTGGCGAACAGGCACGTGCGGAACTGCCCGTCGCTCGTGAGGCGGACGCGGTCGCAGTCGCCGCAGAACGGGTGCGAGACGCTGGGGATGACCCCGACCGTGCCGCGGCCGTCGACGTAGCGCCACCTGTCCGCGGGCGCGGCGCCACGGGCGGGCACGGGCTCCAGCGGGAACTGCGCCGAGATCGCGCCGACGATCTCGTCCTGGGTGACCACCTTCGCGCGCTCCCACTCGTTGGTTGCGTCGAGCGGCATGAACTCGATGAAGCGAACCTCCACGCCGGTGTCGCGGCCCCAGCGGGCGAGGTCGAGGATCTCGTCGTCGTTCGCGCCGCGCTCGATGACGGCGTTCACCTTCACCGGGTCGAAACCCACGGCCTGGGCCTCGGCGATGCCGGCGAGCACGTTCTCCAGCTCGTCGCGGCGGGTCATCGCGAGGAACCTGTCGCGTCGCAGCGTGTCGAGGCTCACGTTGATGCGGGCGAGCCCCGCGTCGCGCAGCTCGCCGGCGATGTTGCGCAGCGTGGCGCCGTTGGTGGTGAGGGCGAGGTCGGGGGTGCTGCCGTCCGCCAGGCGCAGCGCCGCGAGACGCGAGATGAGCAGCGGCAGGTGGGCCCGCACGGTGGGCTCGCCGCCGGTGAGTCGCAGGCTGTCGACCCCGAAGCGCTCCACGCAGATCCGAGCGACGCGCTCGATCTCCTCGTAGGTGAGCACCTCGGCGCGGTCCAGCCAGGTCATGCCCTCGGCGGGCATGCAGTAGGTGCACCGGAAGTTGCAGCGGTCGGTGACGGAGATCCGCAGGTCGCGCACGGTGCGACCGAACGAGTCGACCAGGTCGACGGGCGCTGTGCTCTTGTTGCCGGCCTCCATGGGGCAAGCCTACGCAGGGGTTCCCGCGTGCGGCCC
>CAZZFB010000139.1:0-3122 GCA_964653385.1 uncultured Bifidobacterium sp.
TCAGCGCCGCCACCGGCAGCCTCGGCATCGCGTTCTTCTGCCTGTTCGGTTTCACCTTCCTCGTCACGCAGTACTTCCAGTTCGTGCGCGGCTACGACACGCTGAGCGCGGGGGTGCACACCCTGCCGTTCGCCCTCGGTGCGGGCATCACCGCACCGTTCGCCGCGCGCGCGGCACTCAAGTTCGGCACGAAGCGCGTGGTCGCGCTCGGGCTGATGAACATGGGGATCGGCTTCACCATCGTCAGCCAGGTGGATGCGGACACCGCCTACTGGGGCCCGGTGATCATCTCGATGCTGTTCATGGCGAACGGCCTGTCGCTGGTGACGTCACCCTCGACGGACGCGGTGATGGGGACGCTCCCGGTGGACAAGGCGGGGGTCGGGTCCGCCGTGAACGACATCAGCCGCGAGGTGGGCGGCACGCTCGGCGTGGCCGTGGTCGGGTCGGTCTTCGTGTCGCTGTGGACGCCCGCCATCGCCTCGAAGTTCGAGTCCATCCCGGGGCTCGTCGCGGCTCTCCCGGACGGCGTGTTCGATGCCGCACAGGAGTCGGTGGGTGCCGCGTACGCCGTCGCGCAGCAGGCACCGGAGGGGGCACGCCCCGTGGTGCAGCAGGCCGTCAGCGACGCGTTCATGAACGGTTTCGGCAACGCCACCCTCGTGGCTGCCGGCATGGCGTTCTTCGGCATGGTCTGCGCGCTCCTGTTCCTCCCCGCACGCCCGGGGTCCAGCGATCTTTAGGTGATTCTTCAGGTCGTGCGGGGTGGGCCCCGCCGCGGCCGAAATACGATGACAGGGTGAGCGAGGCCCCGTTGAAGACGCTGCGCATGGACGGCGCGCCGGTCCGCGACGCCATCCTCGCCGGCCTCGCCGCCCGACTCTCCGCCGCGGGCAACCCCGCGGTGTGCCTGGCAACCGTGCTGGTGGGCGACGACGCCCCGAGCGCGCGCTACGTGGCGAGCAAGCACCGCACGGCGGCAGAGGTCGGCATCACCTCGGTCGGGGTGGAGCTGCCGGCGGCCGCGGCGCAGGCCCAGGTGGAGGCGGAGGTTGCGCGCCTCGCCGCGGACCCAGCCGTGCACGGGATCCTCGTGCAGATGCCCCTGCCCGCGCACCTGGACGCGGACCGCGTGCTCGCGTTGGTCCCGCCCGAGAAGGACGTGGACGGACTCACGGAGACGTCGCTCGGCCGCCTCGTGCGCGGCGTGCCCGGCCACGTGGGGTGCACCCCGCTCGGGGTGATGCGCCTGCTCGCCCACCACGGCATCGAGACGGCGGGGAAGCGCGCCGTCGTCATCGGGCGCTCGACGCTCGTGGGACTGCCGATGGTGCTGCTCCTCGCGCAGAAGGGTGCGGACGCCACGGTCACGCTCGCACACTCGCGCACCACCGACCTCGTGGACGTGTGCCGCCAGGCCGACATCGTGGTGTCGGCGACGGGTGCCGCGCGCAGCATCGGTGCGGCGCACACCAAGCGCGGTGCCGTGCTCGTGGACGTGGGGATCTCGCGCACGGAGTCGGGCATTGTCGGTGACATCGACTTCGACGCGGTGCAGGGCATCGCCTCCGCGGTCACGCCGATGCCGGGCGGCACGGGAATCCTCACCGTGGCCTGCCTGATGGAGAACACGGTGGCCGCCGCCGCGATGCAGGGCGTGGGGTTGTGAGGCGCAGGCTCGGCGTCCTCCTCCTTGCCGCAGCCCTCGCACCCGTCGCCTGGGCCGAGGGGCGCGGCGGTGTGCAGGCGGCGACGGTCTCGCCCGTGGTGCCCGCAGCGTCGGACCTGCCCGCGGGGCCCTACATCGTGCAGCTGCACGCGGGCACGGACGTGGACGCGTTCCTGTCGGATGCGGGGATCGCACCGGGGTCAACGATGCGGTTCTCGGAGGTGTTCGACGGTTTCGCCGCCGTGCTCACGCAGGAACAGGCGCGCCTGGTGGCGGCAGACCCCCGCACCGCCGGTGTCGATGCCGACGTGCCGGTGCGCACCATGGTGGACCAGTCGATCAGCCCGACCGGGCCGAACAACAACTGGGGCCTCGACCGCATCGACCAGCGCGGCAGCACGCTGAACGGCACGTACTCGTACGACGCGGCGAGGGACGGCACCGGGGTGAAGGCCTACGTGCTGGACACCGGTGTGTATGCGGCGCACAGCGAGTTCGGCGGGCGCGTCACCGCAGGGTGGAGCTACCGGGCCCAGACCTACTTCTTCAACGTGCAGTCGGACCACGGCGGGGTGGCACCGCTCAGTGACTCGTTCCTCGGGGTCACCCCCGGCTCTGACTGGTGCACCACCACCGGGCACCCCTACAACGACGGTGACCTGGATGCGTACGACCGCACGTACACGCCCGCGGCCGACGGCACCACGGACAACCACGGCCACGGCACCCACGTTGCGGGGATCATCGCCGGCACCACGCTCGGTGTGGCCAAGGACGCCACGATCGTGCCGGTGCAGGCCCTCAACTCGTGCGGCACCGGCATCGCCTCCATGGTCGTGAAGGCGATCGAGTGGATCCTCTCGGACCACACCGGCTCGAACAAGGCAGTCGTGAACATGAGCCTCGGCTTCGACTCCACCGTGAACTCGATCGACTGCGTGATCCACGGGCCCCAGCCGTCCATCGGCAAGACCTGCTCGGGCTACACCAACTGGCTGTTCAAGGAGGGCATCATCGCCGTTGCCGCCTCCGGGAATGCCGGCGTGGAGGACTGCACTGCCTCACCCGGGTCCACGTACGGCACCATCGCGGTGGGGGCTTCGGGAGCGTCGGTCTCGTCGGCTTTCGTGGCGGATGCGGAGCCCAGCTACACCAACTACGGGCGATGCACGGACATGTTCGCACCCGGTTCGTTCGTGAAGTCGGCCTGGACCGCGACGTCCGGCAGCCCCGCGGCGGTGAAGTCCGGTTCGTCGATGGCCGCGCCGCACGTGACCGGGGTGGTCGCCGGGTGGCTGGAGTCCCAGACGGCCCCGGGCACACTGTCCACGTGGCCGACGCTCGCGTGGCAGCACATCAAGCGCACGGCAACGTGCGGCGCCGTCACGTACTACGACACGACACGCACGTACCTCACGCCCAACCGGCTGCTCTACGCGGGCACGGACGTGTC
>CAZZFB010000140.1:0-3084 GCA_964653385.1 uncultured Bifidobacterium sp.
TGAGAGAAGTTCTCTGGCCGCTCGCAGCATTCCTGTTCGGCATCGGCGCTGCCCGCCGCGCACGTCTGGTGATTGCGGACGTCCATCTGCGCGGCACCGGGTTCTTCTACGGAACCCTCAACACCAGGCCGGGGTTCCCGCTCGTCGTTGGCCTCCTGAACGCTGTCGTCGTGTACGGGCTCACGCAGAGACTCACCGGTCTCGTGGCGACGTTCGCCTTCATGCTCTTCTCCACCAACGTCCTCCAGCAGGTGTTCGTGGACCTCGACACCCATCTCCTGCCCAGGGCGCGTTCCCGCGGTGCGGCGGCCACCGGGCTGTTCCTTCTGTTCGTCGCCTCGTCGGTGCAGTCGGAATGGTCTCGATGGTGGTGGGCGATCCTCGGTGCATGGGTGTCGTGGGCGGTGATGCGGGTGTTCCGGTTCCTCTCCCGGGGGGACCTGGGCGGCGGGGACGTCACGTTCGCGATGATGACAGGGCTGCACCTCGGCTGGCTGGCCATCGGCAACGTCCCTCTCGCACTGATGCTCGCCTTCGTGCTGGCGGGGCTGCAGGGTCTCGTGGTGCTGGTCGTGCGCCGCGACCGGCGCCATTTCTTCGCGTTCGGCCCTGCCCTCGGTGCCGGCGCCCTGCTCACGGTGGTCTTCGAGGCAAGCCTCCGCACGTTCGTCGGCGGCTGAAACCCTGCGGACCTGCCCGACCTACCATGAGCGGACACGCACACGGAGGTGGGGACATGGCAGAACTCTCGGGAACGGTCGCGATCGTGACCGGCTCGTCCAGCGGCATCGGCGAGCGCACCGCGCAGCGGCTCTCCGAACTCGGGGCAAAGGTCGTGGTCAACTCGGCGAGCAGCGTGGAGGCAGGCCGAGCGGTTGCTGCGGCACTGCCGGGTGAGTCCCACTACGTGCAGGCCGACATCAGCGACAAGGAGCAGTGCCAGAGGCTGCTCGACGAGACCGTCGCGAAGTTCGGCCGGCTGGATCTGCTCGTGAACAACGCGGGCTGGACCACGCTCGTGCCGCACGGTGATCTCGACGCCCTCACCGACGAGATCTTCATGAAGACGTTCGAGGTCAACGTGTTCGGCACGTGGTGGCTCACGAAGGCCGCCATGCCGTTGCTGCGCGCGTCACAGGACGGACATGTCGTCAACATCACCTCCGTTGCGGGTGTCCGCCCGGTGGGGTCCTCCATCGCGTACTCCATGACGAAGGCCGCGCTCAACCAGATGACGCGGTTGATGGCGAAGAGCCACGGCCCCGTCCGCTTCAACGCGGTGGCACCGGGGCTGGTGGAGACCCCCTGGACCGCGGACTGGAAGACCCAGCACGCCGGCATCGCGGCGATCAACCCGATCAAGCGCTCGGCCACCCCGGACGACTGCGCAGAGGCCGTGCTCGCCCTCGTGCGCAACAAGTACGTGACGGGCGAGGTGTTCGTCATCGACGGCGGCCTCACGCAGGTCAGCTGAACGGTGATCGTCCACCTCATCGACGGCACGTACGAGCTGTACCGCCAGCACTTCGGCCAGGCGGTGCGCCACCGCACGCCGCCGCCTCTTTCCGCCACGCGGGGCGTGGTCACCTCCACGCTGCAGCTGCTGTCTGCGGGGGCGACGCACGTGGCGGTCTCCATGGACCACGTCATCGAGAGCTTCCGCAACGACCTGTACGACGGGTACAAGACGAGCGAGGGGATGGAACCGGAGATCCTCGAGCAGATTCCGGTGGTCGCCGACGCACTCGAGGCCCTCGGTGTGCCCGTGTGGCGGATGGTGCGCTACGAGGCAGATGACGGTCTGGCTGCCGGGGCCGCTGTTGCCTCCGCTGACCCACGCGTGATGCAGGTGCAGATCCTCAGCCCCGACAAGGACCTCGGCCAGTGCGTCAGCGGCAACAGGGTGGTGCAGTTCGACCGGCGCAACGACGCGATCATCAACGAGGACGCCGTGCGCGAGAAGTTCGGTGTCGGTCCCGCGAGCATCGCCGACTGGCTCGGCCTCGTGGGCGACACGGCCGACGGTTTTCCCGGTCTCGCCGGCTGGGGAGCGAAGAGCGCATCTGCCGTTCTCGCCGTCTATGGGCACATCGAGTCGGTGCCCGACGACGAGGCGCGGTGGGCCGCCGACGGCGTCACGGTGCGTGGAGCGGCGAAGCTGGCCGCCACATTGCGGGATCACAGGGCGGATGCCCTTCTGTTCAAGACCGTCGCCACCGTCGTGACCGACGTGTCCGACGACGTGCGGATCGGCACGGTGGACGACTGGGAGTGGCGCGGGCCGTCGCGGGAGCTCCAGCGCTTCGCGGGAGAGCTCGGCATGACCGACCTCGTGGAGCGTGCCGAACGCGCGATGGTGGGTCGCTGAACGCACTGAGGCGCCGGAAGGTGCGCTCTGTGGCAGCGGCCAGGCGATCTGCAGCACACGAATGTTTCCGCTGAAGGCTGCTTCCTTCCGGACCTGACCTGATTCACGGGCACCCGTCGCACAGGACCCGACCGCCACCACACAACGCACCCGGCGCCGCGTCCGGCGGACAGGGAAACGATACAGGGCAGATAGCCTTGCGGACTTGTGACGGCGGACAGCCCGGCGTCACCTGGAGTGGTGCGAGAGCGGCCGAATCGGCAGCACTGGAAATGCTGTGACCTTCACGGGTCCGTGGGTTCAAATCCCACCCACTCCGCCATGGAACATGTGGAGGCGATGCAGGCGGCCCTGGAGCAGGCCCGTGCCGCGCTCGCGCACGGCGACGTGCCGGTGGGCGCGGTGGTGGTGCGCGACGGGAAGGTGATCGCGGCCCGTCACAACGAGCGCGAGAACCTGGTCGACCCCACCGCCCATGCGGAGGTGCTCGCCCTGCGCGACGCCGCCGCCGTCACCGGCAGCTGGCGCCTCGATGACTGCACGCTGGTCGTGACCCTCGAACCCTGCCTGATGTGTGCGGGTGCACTTCTGAACGCCCGCATCGGCACCCTCGTGTACGGCGCGGCGGACCTCAAGGCTGGTGCCACTGCCAGCCTGTACAGCGTGGTCACTGATCCCCGCCTGAACCACAACCCGCCCACGTTCCACGGGGTTCT
>CAZZFB010000141.1:0-2967 GCA_964653385.1 uncultured Bifidobacterium sp.
TCGTCCGACAACCAACGCGTGCCCGGGTCGGCCTCCCATGCCTCGAGAGTGCCCTGGGCCCAGTTGTCGTGAAGTAGCGACTGGTACGTGCCGGGGACATCCTCCAACCGGGCGTCGGCAGTTGCCGTGCGGATGAGGGGAACACCTCCGCCGGCGTGGTCGACAGCTGTGTCATGACGGGCTCCCGTGAGCAATGCCACCTCCCCCGCTGTCGGGGTGTGGGCCACCTGCATGATCGAGGCCCACACCGTGTCCCGTGTGAGGTCCGCCGGCCCGACGAGCGGGTGCCGGCCGAGAAGGATGTCAACCGCCACCTGCCTGATCGATGAGTGCATCTTCGCGAGCACGTCCCCGGGCAACACCGGCTCGCCGGGCTCCTCCGCGAGAACTGCCTGCCCGTCCAGGTAATCGACGACTGTCCCGTGCTCTGCCGAGAGGAGCGGCTCGAGGAACCTCATGACCCCCAGGAGCCTCACGTTGTCGTCCATGGTCCCGAACTCGTCGAGCGCGAGACCGTGCAGCGGGAGCCTGCACCGGTTGGGCGTGGCATCCCAGTACATGGCCGTCAGGCGTCCCTCGAACGAAGTCCCGGGCCGTTCGGCGCGCACCAGTTCCGCGAGACCCGCGACCACGGACCCCGTCCAGCCGAGGTCCATGACCACATGGTGCCCGGGCGCCGTGACCCCCGAGGCATCCAGGTACGCGAGGAGCCGGGAACGCAGCGCTGCGCATGCAGCCTCCACCTCGGATGAATGAGCGAGGACCAGGTCGCGCGCCGCCGGTGCGTCGAGGACCGTGTCTCCGGTGCCGGCCGGGCCGAAGGAGCACCCGAACCGTGCCGCCACGCGCGACGGCGCCAGCAGTTCGTCGTCCCCGATGAACCTCGCGACGGTCACCGGGGTCACCTCGCGCAGCGATGCGCGCCACATCATCGACCGGGAGACCGCCGTGTACGTCGCCGGCGGGAGCGACGGGTCGTGCTCCCGGAGACGGTCGTACACCCACTTCGCGTTCTCCCCGTCGCGTGCGAGGAAGTGGACGGCAACGGCACTGCTCCGGCGGGCTGCCGTGGCCACATCGTGCACCTGGGCGGCCGTCACGATCGCGAGCGCGCCACGGGCCAGGTTGTCGGCACAGTCCCACGCCGCACCGGCGGACCGGTCACGCTGTGCCGCCTCCATGCGCGACAGCGGCAGGACCGCCGGGCAGGTGTTCAGCGGCTCCCTGTGGGACCGGCGCATCGAGTCCTCCACGTGCACCGCAATGCCGAGCCGTGCGGGAACCGTGCCGTCGGCATCGTCGAGGTCGCCGACATGGAGCACCTCCGCCGGCGACACACCTGTGCCGGCGAGCACGACCTTCCACAGCCCGCCGTCGTGCTTCATCGCCCCGTGCTCGCAGCTCACGTACACCTCGAGCCCCGTGATGTCGATCCCTGCGGCACCGGCCATCCGCACCAGGTGCGACGACGCCATGTAGTTGTCGCTGACCACCACCACGCGCATCCCCCTCGCCACGGCAGCCGCGAGCAGCGCGCGCCCGAACGGCACCGCCACGGCATGCGACACCTCCGTGTCGCACTCGAGCACCGCCAGCCTCTCGCGCTCGGGCATGGAGAGGTCGAGGTCCGCCGCGAGCTCGCGCATGATGTCGTCGAGGGTGATGTCCGCGCCCGTCCCGTCGTGGGCGAGCGACACGCGTGCGCGGCGTTCCGCCCCCACGCGGCGAGCGGCGTAACCACGCCAGCGTTCACCCTCGATGCGGACGAGTTCCTCCTCGATCACCGCGAACAAGTGGGTCGGCTGGGCCAGTGACCGCGTGACGAGGGTGTCGAAGAAGTCGAGCGTGAGGACCGTCGCACCGGGATGGGCGTCCAGGAGCTCCTCGGGACTCATGTCAGCGTCACCCCTTGAGGATTCGCTTGACCGCACGGAGGGCATGGCCGGGGTGCCGCAGTCCCCGCAGCAGCCTCCGCACGGGCCTGCGCACCCCGAGGATGTCGGCGGTGCGGTTGGCGATTGCCTCCACGTCGACCTCCGCCACCGACCTGACGCCCGAGACCCGCGTCTCGGTCGCGTCGTCCGCGGCCTGCGCCGCGACGGAGAGGAGACCCTTGTTCACCCCGTCCACGGTCTCACCGAGCCACCGGTCCTGCAGTTGGAGCTTCACGGAACGATGCAGGGACTCGCCGTCCACTATCGAGTTGGATGACGCGCGGTCGCTCTCCGGGGTGCGCACGTGGTAGCGGGCGAGGACCCTCGGCTCGAACTCGAACCCTCCCGCGCGGACGGCACGCAGGTTGAACTCCCAGTCACCGAGAACCGGCAGCGACTCGTCGAACCAGCCGACCTCGTCCAGCACAGACCGCCTGAACAACGCGGCAACCGGCGGGAACGTGTTGGCCCCGATCATCCCCCTGAAGGTGAGCCGACCGGGATTGAGCCAGAACGACTCCTCGCGCACAGGCCAGACCTTGGAGCCCTTCATCGTCTCGATGACCTTCGTGAGCGACGTGACCACGGCGGCCCGTTGCGGGTGGTCGGCGAGGACCCTTGTCGTGACCGCCAGGAACTCGGGATGCCACGCGTCATCGTCGTCGTGGATGGCGAAGAACTCCGACCGGGATGCCCGGAGGCCGGCGTTGGACGCGGCCTCCATGCCCACCCGACCCGGGAGGTGAACGACGGTGATCGTGCCCCGGACCGAACCCGCGCGCGCCGCGGCGACCACGCCATCGACCGGGCCGGGCGCCCCGCCGTTGTTCACGATGACGAGCTCCCAGTCCCCGTGGGTCTGCTGGCACACGCTCGCGATCGCCCTGGCGAGGAGGACCGGACGCTCGAACGTCCGCATGATGACTGCGACCTTCATAGGAGTTCCCCAAGGCTAGTGATGCCCGGCCCCCTCGGGGTGAGAGGCAGTGGTGGAGCTGAGGGGAATTGAACCCCTGACCTCTTGCATGCCATG
>CAZZFB010000142.1:0-2934 GCA_964653385.1 uncultured Bifidobacterium sp.
ACCCAGAGCTTCACGTCGAAGCGGCGGCCGTTGACCTCCACGGTGGTCGTGCGCTGCACGAGCGGTGCGTCGTCATCGCCGGCGGGTGCCGCAGGCGCCGCGGAGTCGATGCCGGACAGGTCGAGGCGCTCCTCCACCCACTTGGTGGAGTGCCGGAACGCCACGAAGTCGGGGTGGCGCAGGATGGCGAGGTCGGCGGGGATCGTGGTGGCCACGCCCTCGACGACCATCTCCTCGAGCGCACGGATGGTGCGCGCGATCGCGGTCTCGCGGTCCTTGCCCCACACGATCAGCTTCCCGACGAGGTTGTCGTAGTACTGGCTGATCGAGTCGCCGGCCTCGTAGCCGCCGTCGAAGCGGACACCGAAGCCGTCGGGGGTGACGAGCTTGTTGATCGGGCCGGGGGAGGGCAGGAACTTGCCGCCAGCGGGGTTCTCGGCGTTGATGCGGATCTCGATCGCGTGGCCGCGCCGGGCGGCGAGGACCTGCTTCTGCGTCATCGGCAGCTTCTCGCCGGAGGCCACGCGGATCTGCCACTCGACGAGGTCGATGCCGGTGATGACCTCGGTGACCGGGTGCTCCACCTGGAGGCGCGTGTTCATCTCGAGGAAGAAGAACTCCCCGTCCTGGTAGATGAACTCCACCGTGCCCGCGTTGTAGTAGCCGACGGCCTTGGCGGCCTTGACAGCGGCCTCGCCCATCTCGTCCTCGAGACCGTCGGGCAGCGCCGCCGCCGGGGCCTCCTCGATGAGCTTCTGGTGGCGGCGCTGGGCGGAGCAGTCGCGGGTGCTGACCCACACCACGTTGCCGTGCTGGTCGCCGACCAGCTGCACCTCGATGTGGCGCGGCCAGGTCAGGTACTTCTCCACGTAGATCTCGTCGCGGCCGAAGAAGTTCTTGGCCTCGCGCTGGGCGGAGTCCATGGCGTCCTGCACCTCGGCCGCGGAGTGCACGACCTTCATGCCGCGGCCGCCGCCGCCGTACGCGGCCTTGATCGCCACGGGCCAGCCGAACTCGTTGCCGAAGTCGGTGATCTCCTTGGCGGTCGTGACGAACTCGGTGGTGCCGGGCACGATCGGGGCGCCGCCGCGCAGCGCCGCCTTGCGGCTGGAGACCTTGTCGCCCATCTCGTCGATCGCCTCGGGCGGGGGCCCGATGAACGCCACGCCCATCGCGGTGATGGCCCTGGCGAAGTCGGCGTTCTCGCTGAAGAACCCGTAGCCGGGGTGCACGCCGTCGGCGCCGCTCTTCTTGATGGCGTCCAGGATGGCCTCGGTGTTGAGGTAGCTCTCGGCCGCCGTCTGGCCGCCGAGCGCGTATGCCTCGTCGGCAAGGCGGACGTGGAGCGAGTTGCGGTCGAGCTCGGAGTAGACGGCGACCGTCTGGATTCCGAGCTCGCGGGCGGCGCGGATGACGCGCACGGCGATCTCCCCGCGGTTGGCAATCAGGATCTTCTTCAGCACAGGGGACTATCTTGCCCCAATGGCCATTCCCCCGCCGAACCAACCCCCCGGCTGGGCGGTGAGAGCCGTCCCGGAGACGGGCAGCACCAACGCAGATCTCCTCGCGGAAGGGGTGGCCGGCGCCCCAGACAGGACGGTCCTGCGGGCTGACCACCAGACGGCCGGCCGTGGCCGCCTGGACCGCACCTGGGAGGCCCCGCCCGGGGCGAACCTGCTCGTGTCGTTCCTGTTCAGGGCCGTGCCCGACGACCCGCACGTGCTCACCCAGGCGGTCGCCATGGCCGCCCGTGACGTGGCGCGGGACCACGGTGTCGACGCCGTGATGAAGTGGCCGAACGACCTCCTGGTGGGGAGCGCGAAGATCGCCGGCGTGCTCGCACAGGCCGGGCCGGCCGGCAGCGACGGGCGCCCTTCTTTCGTGGTCGTCGGCATCGGGGTGAACATCGGTGCCGCGCCGGACGGTGCGGCGAGCATGGCGAACTCGGGCTGCCCCGCCCTGCCGTCGCCGCACGGGTTCCTCCTGTCGATGCTGCCGGTGCTCGAAGGTCTGCTCGCGCTCGATCCCGACGCGATGCACGCCGCGTACCGCGGGGGCCTCGCGACTCTCGGCACGAGAGTGCGCGCCGAGATGCCCGGCGGCGGGGAGATCACGGGTCGTGCGGTGGACGTGGAGCGGGACGGGAGGCTCGTCGTGATCGACGAGTGCGCCGTGACCCACCGCATCGACACCGCCGACGTGGTGCACCTGCGCCCTGCACCCTGACAACTACCGTTGGGCCGTGCCGAACGAGGACCCGCAGAGCCGCCTCTCCGCGGCACCGAGGTGGATGCTGATCGTCGGCACCGCCCTCGTGGTCGCACTTGCCGGCGCGCTCGGCCTCGTCCGGGCGACCAAGGCCCAGATGGACGGAGTCGCCCGGGTCCCCGGGGTCGTGCCCGCACTCTCGCCGGCGACGCCCGGAGTGGAGAACTACCTGCTCGTGGGGTCGGACACGCGCGAGACGGCGGACCCCGGCGACCCTGACTTCGAGAACATCGGCTCGGCCGACTCGAACCCGGGGAAACGCTCGGACACGCTCATGGTGCTGCGCTACGGCACGGCCGACGGGTCGGTGTCGCTCATGTCGGTGCCCCGCGACCTGTACGTGAGGATCGGCACGGGGGAGAAGTACGACCGCATCAACGCCGCGTACCGTCAGGGTCCGGACACCGTGGTGCAGACCGTGGTGCGGGCACTGAACATCCCGATCCACCACTACCTGGAGGTCGACTTCCAGGGCTTCAAGGCGATCGTGGACGCGATCCACGGCGTGGAGGTCTGCGTGGACCGCGCCTCGCGGGACAAGTCCACCGGCTTCTACATCGGCAGGAAGGCATGCAAGGTGGTGGACGGGACGCAGGCGCTCGCGTACGCACGCTCGCGCCACTTCGAGCAGAAGTTCAAGGAGGGCGGCTGGAAGATGGACGCATC
>CAZZFB010000143.1:0-2926 GCA_964653385.1 uncultured Bifidobacterium sp.
TCTGCACCACCTTCACGAGCCCGAGTTCCTCGTCCACGTCGACCACTGCGCGGTGTGCGACGAAGGCGAAGGCAACGTGGCAGTCGCCCTGGCCGTTCTCGTCCAGGTCGAACGTGGCGCGGTGGTGGTGCTCGTAGGTCTCGTCGAGACGCAGCCCGCGTGACGCCTCCGCTACCGGGACCCGCAGCGTGCCTGCCGCGTTCACGATGTCGGTGTCGTCGATCGACAGCCCCGCCACATCGACACCGTGCGCGGCGGCAACGTGCTCGAGCAGGCGGTCGCGCACGAGCACGCACGCACCCTTGACGGCTCCGCCACTCATCCATGTCTGCCGTGAGGCCGACGTCGAGCCTGCTGACCCCACACCGGTGTCGATCGTGTCGAGGATGACGTCGTCCACCCCGAGAACGGAGCGTGCGATCTGGGGCGCGAGGGTGACGAAGCCCTGGCCGACCTCGCTCGTCGCGAACTTGAGCGTCGCGACACCGTCCTGCAGCGTGCACCGGGCGGTCGAGAAGTCGTCGAAGCCCTCGCTGTACATGATGTTCTTGATGCTCACGCCCCAGCCGATGCCTCGCTTGACGTGGTGGCGCCGCGCGGTGAGACCTGAGCCCCCGGGGAGCTCGAGTTCGTGCGGGTCGTCGGGCAACGGCGGCGGCAGGGGAATGGCGTCCGTCTGGCGGATGCACTCCGCCACCGGGGCGACGCTGTCCATGACCTGGCCCGTGATGAGCCTGTCACCGGTCTCCATGGCGTTCGCGAGCCGCACGTCGACCGGCGACATCCCGAGGGCGTGCGCCAGCTTCTCCATCTGGCTCTCGTGCGCGTAGCACGCCTGCACCACGCCGAAGCCGCGCATCGCGCCGCACGGCGGGTTGTTCGTGCGCACGGCATGACCCTCGACGACGGCGTTCGGGCACTTGTACGGGCCCTGGGTGTGCGTGACACCGTTGATGAGCACGGCCGACGAGGTGGAGGCGTACGCACCGCCGTCGAAGACGAAACGCGCCTCGATGTTGACGATGCGGCCGTCACGGGTGGCGTGGTGGCGCATCCACACCGTTGCCGGGTGCCGGTGCACGTGCCCGAAGAAACTCTCCTCGCGGCCGTACTGCATCTTCACCGGTCTCCCCGTCCGCAGGGCGAGGAGAGCCGTGTGGACCTGGAGGCTGATGTCCTCCCTGGCCCCGAATGCACCGCCGACCCCGCCGAGCGTCAGCCGGACCTTGTCCGTGGGCAGACCAAGGCACTTGGCCATCTGCTTCTGGTCCTCGTGGAGCCACTGTGTCGCCACGTACACCTCCACGCCGCCGCCGTCATGGTCCGGGATCGCGAGCGCGGCCTCGGTGCCGAGGAAGGCCTGGTCCTGCATGCCGATGACGTAGGTGCCCTCCACCGTCACGTCGCCGCGAACGGACGGGTCGCCGTGGACGATTCGCTGGGTCCGGAACACGTTGCCGTCAGGGTGCACCGCCGGAACCGCGGGATCGAGCGCCCTCTCCGGGTCGTGGAGCGGGGGCAGCACCTCGTACTCCACGGTGATCGCGGCGAGGGCGCGCCTGCAGGTCTCGGGGTGGTCAGCCGCGACCGCGGCGACGGGCTCGCCCATGTAACGCACGAAGCCCCGGGCGAACACGGGCTGGTCCTCGGAGATGAGCCCGTACGTGAGCTGCCCCGGGACGTCGTCTGCCATTAGGACGGCGGAGACGCCGGGGACGAGGAGGGCCGCAGACGTGTCGATCGAGATGATCCGTGCATACGGGTGCGGGGAGCGGAGGGTGGCTCCCCAGAGCATCCCCTCGGCCCACATGTCCGACGAGAAGGCGAACTCCCCACGGACTTTCGCCGCCCCGTCGGGACGGAGTGCGCTCTGTCCGAGAACGTCGCGACGTGTCCGTGTCGTGCTCATCGCGCGGCCCCCTTGCGCACGGCGACGACGGCGTCCACGGCCGCGAAGATCCTCCCGTACCCCGTGCACCGGCAGATGTTGCCCGAGAGGGCCTCCTTCACGTCCATCTCCGCCGGGTCAGGGTTCTCCTCGAGCAGTTTGTGGACCGCGACCACCAGTCCGGGCGTGCAGAAGCCGCACTGGACCGCGCCTTCCTCGATGAAAGCCTGCTGCACGTCGGTCAGCGATCCGTCGGCGTTGAGTCCCTCCACCGTGGCAATCTCTCGGCCCACCGCCGCCGCGGCGAGAACGAGGCAGCTGCAGACGGCGCTCCCGTCCAGGATCACAGTGCAGCTGCCGCACTCACCCTGCTCGCACGCACCCTTCGCGCCCGGCATCCCGAGGCGCTCGCGAAGGACGTACAGGAGGCTCTCGCCGATCCATGCATCCTTGACCTCATGGGTCTGGCCGTTGACCGTGAGCGAGTAGATCTCGTTCGTGCTCATCTTCCTGTGCTCCTCTCGAGCAGTCTCGTGCTGATGACCGCGACCGCGTGCCGCCGGTAGGCGGCCGTGGAGCGGTGGTCGTCGATGGGGCGGGCCTCGGCGGCGACTCTGGTGCCGAACTCGCGGGCCAACTGGTCGTCGAGAGGGCCAGCGGTCGACAGCCACTCCTCGGCGGCCGCCGCCCGGATGACGGTCGGCCCGACAGACCCGAGCGCGATGCTGACGCGCCCCGAGCGGACGGCAAGGCACGCTGACGCAATCGAGATGACCATCGCGTTCCGGACGCCGACCTTCGCGTAACCCTGGAAACCGTCTGCGACAGGCACTGTCACGCCCGTGATGATCTCCCCGGGACGCCTGTCGTTCCGTTTCGGGCCCGTCATGAAGTCCGCGAACGGCACTGCACGGTCCCCGTCCGCGGAGGAGAGGTGGACGACGGCATCCAGTGCCGCCAGCACCGGCAGCCCGTCACCCGCTGGGGAGCAGGTGCCGAGGTTCCCGCCGAGGGTCCCGGCCGACCTGATCTGCGGCG
>CAZZFB010000144.1:0-2880 GCA_964653385.1 uncultured Bifidobacterium sp.
GCGTTGCGCGCGAGGTCGTCGCCCATGGAGGCGATCGCGTCGCGCACGGGCGTCAGCGGGTTGAACACGCCGAACTGGATCTCTCCCGTGACGAGCGAGAGCGCCCACGACCTGCGGAAGCCGCCGATGTCACTGATGCCGTGGCCGTTCCTGTGGAGGGCACGGAACGCGCCCATCATCTGGTGCTCCACGTCGTCGCGGTAGAAGAAACGACGGTTGCGTGCCCACACGAGGAGGACCGTCACCACAGTGAGGGCCTTCGCGGTGGCCAACGCCGTCAGTTCCGTCCTCAGCCTGCCGCGCACCGTCCCATTGTGGCAGTCAGGGTTGTGCGGTGTTCGTTTCCCGGTACGGGCAGTGGCGGCACTTGTTCTCGCAGCAGTAGCCGCGGCGTCTCAGGTACAGCTCCGTCATCACCATGAGCCCGGTGTCGGGGTCGGTGTAGAAGTCGCGTCCCGCGGCCACCGCGATGCTGTGTGCTTCCGCGGGGCCCATGGGGACCGATGCTACGGGCGGTACACCTCGCGACGGTGGCCGACCCGCACGACCTTCACGATGAGGACACGGTCATGTACCTCATAGATGATGCGGTAGTCACGCACCCTCACGCGCAGGTTCGGCGAATTGCGGAGTCGAGTGGAGGAAGGAGGCCGTGGGTTGATCGCGAGCATGTCGACGGCGGTCGCCACCAGGCGCTGGATCTCAGGGTCCAGTTTCTCCAGTTGTCTCCTGGCGGACGGAGTCCAGGTGACTGAGTACTGCGGCATCAGAGGCCCAGGTCCCGCTTCACTTCCTCCCATGGGACGGGCGGCTCCGGGTCGGGCTCGGCGCGGAGCTCGTCCAGTGCCGCGAGGTCCTCGAGGGTCTCGAGTGCGTCCATCAACTCGTCGTAGCGCTCGTAGCTGATGACGACTGCCGTGGGGGTGCCGTGCTTCTCGAGGATCACCGCCTCGGTGCGGGCGAGTTCGATGACCTCCGCCATCTTCTTGCGTGCTGTGCTGACTGCCATGCGGGCCATGTGGGAAAATGTACAAAACAAAAGGCAGTAACGTACACAACCCATCCACCAACGGCCCGGGGAACGGGGTGAAGATTCCTCGGTCGGGGCATGTGCCCCCGGCAGAGGGGGACACCATGAACAAGTCTCAGATCCTGGCGGCCGAGGCCCTCGGCACCTTCATATTGGTGATGGGGGGGCCGGGCACCGCGGTGCTGGTGCCCGGTTTCGACGGCAAGGTGCTGATGGTCTCGCTGGCCTTCGGGCTCTCGTTGCTGGTCGCGGCGTACGCCATCGGCCCGGTCTCGGGCTGCCACATCAACCCGGCCGTCACCATCGGGCTGGCCGCCGCGGACAAGGTGGACCGCAAGCTGGTGCCCAGCTACATCATCGGCCAGCTGGTGGGCGGTGCCATCGGCGGCGCGGCGATCCTGGGGATCGCGGGAGGCATCTCGGGGGGCTTCTCGGCCACGACGAAGAACTTCGCGGTGAACGGGTGGGATGCGCTCTCTCCGGGCGGGTACGGGTTCGCCTCCATGGTGCTCGTGGAGGTCATCCTCACGGCGGTGCTCGTCTACGTGGTGCTCGCCACCGGTCACGCGAGGTTTGCGGCCGGCATGGGCGGCCTGACCGCCGGTGCGACGCTCGCGCTCATCCACATGATCTCGATCCCGGTCGACAACACGTCGGTGAACCCCGCGCGGTCGTTCGCCATGGCGATCTTCGCCGGCGGTGACGCACTGTCCCAGCTGTGGGCGATGTTCGTCTTCCCGATCGTCGGCGGCATCGTCGGGGCGATGCTCTACAGGTTCATCAACGATTGACCACCGGCTGGGATCCGGTCCCCGCCGGGCGCTGCTAGGAGAGTTCCTCGGCGCTGATGACGCCGTCACCGTTCGAGTCGGTGCCCTTGAGCCCGGCGTTGCCCGGGAAGATCACCTTCCACGTGCCGATGTCGACGAGCCCCGTCCTCAGGAGCGAGTTCTCCGTCTGCACGTCCATCACGGCGCGCACCGTCCCCGTGCCGAAGTAGCCGTCCACGTCAACGTCATGACCGAGGGCCTTGAGCGCCTTCTGGAGCACGCGCACGGCACTGCCGGAGTCGCACTTCTCGAGCGGCAGCTTGAAGTTGTCCACCCACCTGTCGCACTCGCCGCGGAGCGCCTCGTTGACGACGCTCTCGGGCGGCGTGCAGCCGGTCTCTGCCACGTTGCGCAGCGCCACGTTGGCGGGCCAGATGCGGCACTGGATCGCCGGTGACGGCACGTCCGTGGTGGCCATCGGCTGGAGGTCGGCGCGGAAGCAGGACACCCGCCAGAGCGTGAGCGGCAAGGTGGTGTCGCACGTGGCGGTCGCCTTCCACGTGCCAGCGTCCCTGCGGAACAGCTTGACCTGCCGGCAGCCGGCGTCGGGGCAGTTCCACGTGTCGCGATCCAGGTTGCCGACTGCCCAGTTCTCCGTGCAGGTGCCGAGGACCATCTTCGACTTGAAGGCGGCACGCAGTCCCTCCGTGTCGCACTCCGTGACCGGTTCGTCGGCGGTCGAGAGGGGAACCTCGGTCGTGGTGGTGACGACTGTCGTGGAGGATGCAGCGACCGTGTCCGGTGCCTGTTCTGCCTGCGTGCCTGCGTCACCGGACGACCCGCCGCAGGCAGAGAGAACGACGAGCGCGAATGCCGCGGCCGGCCGCAGCCTCATGCGGGTTCTCCCGGCATCGCGGGGCGGTCGTGACTCGCCGAGGCCACGCGGAGAGCGATCCAGATGAAGACGAACTGGAACGGCAGGCGCACCCACGACACGACCTGGTCACCGACCGGGCGGTCCCGCCAGTCCCATGTCATGTAGATGTTGGCGGGGTAGACGAGCACGTACAGCCACACCGC
>CAZZFB010000145.1:0-2874 GCA_964653385.1 uncultured Bifidobacterium sp.
AGCGGCACCTTCGCCGGCCGGCTCGGCGCCGACACCTCGTTCGCGGTCACGCTCTCCGTGGGCATCAGCGTGCTCTTCGCGGGTTTCCTCGTGGCCAGCAACGCCACGTCGCCGCGGAGACCGGCTCAGCGCAGCGAGTAGCGCTGCAGTTTCCCCGTCATGTTGCGGGGCACCTGCGGGACGAACAGCACCTTCGAGGGGCACTTGTAGCGCGCCAGGTGGCGGCGGCAGTGGTCCACGACGGCGTCCTCGTCGAGGTGCGTGCCGGGACGCAGCACCACGTACGCACGGACAGCCTCGCCCGTGTGCGGGTGCGCTGTGCCGACGACCGCGGCGTCGGCGATGTCCGGGTGCGCGGTGAGCACCTCCTCCACCTCTGCCGGGTACACGTTGAACCCGGAGACGATGACGATGTCCTTCGCGCGGTCGACCATGAAGATGTGGCCGTGCTCGTCGGCCACCGCGATGTCGCCGGTGCGCAGCCACCCGTCCGGTGAGAGCACCCGCGCAGTGGCCTCGGGATCGTTCAGGTAGCCGGCGAACACGTTCGGGCCGCGGACCCAGATCTCCCCGCTGTCCCCGACGTACGCGTCGTCACCGTTCTCGTCGACGATGCGCACCTCGACACCCGCGATCGGCCTGCCGATCGAGCCCGGCGTGAACGGCATGTCGATCGAGGTGGTGACCACGGGAGAGGCCTCCGTGAGGCCGTAGCCCTCGAGCACCTGCAGCCCGAAACGCGAGCTCAGCGAGTGGATCACCTGCTCGGGCAGTTTCGCCGCGCCGGAGAGGGCGAGGCGCACGCCGGCAAACGCGTCTGCGGGCACGTCGAGCATCTGGTTGAGGGCCATCCAGATGCTCGGGGCGCCGAGCATCACCGTGATGCCGCGCTCCTTGATCGTCTCGATGGTGCTCACGGGGTCGAAACGCTGGACGAGCACGATGGTCGCGCCGGCGGCGAGCGTGTTGCACAGCATCACGTTCAGCCCGAAGATGTGGTACATCGGCAGCACCCCGAACGTGACGTCACCGGGAGTCATGTGCTCGACGACGGTGGTCTGCTCGATGTTGGAGAGAAGGTTCCCGTGCGTGAGCACGGCGGCCTTCGGCGAGCCGGCGGTGCCGCTGGTGAACATGTAGGCCGCGGGGGCGGACGGCTCGACGTCCACGGCATCGGCCGACTGGTCGCCCGCGAACACCTCGTCCAGGGTGTGCGCACCCTCGATGCCGTGCCCCTCGGTGGCCATCACCGCCCGCACGCCGCGCCGCGTGTCGCCCGTGACCTGCGCCCAGGTCGCGAGCGCCAACGGCTCGATGACCGCCACGGCGGGCTGGACCACGAGCATTTCCTTCTCGATCTCCGGCGCGGGACTGGTCGGGTTGAGCGGGGCGACCACGGCACCCGCGCCGACCGCGGCCAGGTACGAGACGACGAAGTACGGGGTGTTGCCGCACATCAGTGCGACACACTCCCCCGGCTGCAGCCCGAGCGACGCGAACTCGGCCCGGAGGGCCGCGACCTGACGGCGCAGCTCGCCGTAGGTGGTCCCGCGCCCGTGGCTGATGAGTGCCGTCTTGTCCGCAGGATGCCCGTCAATGATGCGTGCGAGGTTCACGGCCGGTCCTTGCAGGTCAGAGGAGCAGGAGGTTGACGATCCCCGCCGCGAGGATCGCCCCCAGGAGCAGGGCGATGGTCAGGGTGGTCGCGGGGCGCATGCGCTCAGCCTAGTGAGCCGCCCGAACGCAGGGTGACGGACGTCGGTGCCGGTCCGTCGCCCTTGTACAGGTACACCGCGTCGCCTGCCTGCAGGCGGAGCGCGGCGGCGGCAGAACCCCTGTCGACAGCGAGCGCCACCATCCCGTACGAGTCGACCACGGCTCCGATCGCACCCTCGTCGAGCGCGGCGAAGTGCGTCTCGAGTCGGACGCTGCGCACGTCATCACCCACGACCGCACGCATCACCGGCCCGATGGAGGCCACATCGGAGGGGCCGATGTTGAGCTGGCAGTTGCCGTAGTGGTCCACCCACGTGACCTCGCAGCGCAGACCCTCGCCGTACGACGGGTGCGTCTCGGGCGAGGACAACGGCACGAGCCCCGGCATGAGCAGCGCAGGGTCGATCTCCTCGCCGGTCTCCTCGATGGCACCGCCGTTGCAGAGGTGCGCGGCCACGGGCGCGAACACGTCGCGGCCGGCGAACGTGGCACCGGGGGCCTCGAGGTGGAGCTCCGTGTTCGTGAGCACGAACGCGCGCTCCGCGCCGCCCGCCATCGCGGCGGCGGGCGGGAGGAGACCGTTGTCGGGCCCGACGAGAATCCCGTTGCCGCCGGCGACTTCGATCGCGACAGGGCGCCGCGACGACCCGACGCCGGGATCCACCACGGCGACGATCACACCGGCGGGCACGTACTGGATCGCTCGTGCGAGCGCGAGCGAACCCCACCTCACGTCGAACGGCGGCACCCCGTGGGTGATGTCGGTGATCCGCACGTGCGGCGCGAGATCAGTGATGACGCTCTTCAGCACGCCGACGAACTCGTCGTCGAGCCCGTAGTCGGTGAGCAGCGCGACGTGGGTGTGCATGCGGTTCACGATAAGGCTGCGGGGAACACAACGGAGGAAAACGAAAGGGCCGGTGCCAACCCCCCGACGGCACCGGCCCTTTCGGCGCTGCCCATTGCTGAGCGCGACTCCCGGGGGCGGTTTCCCGACTCCGGTGACCTGGGTCACAGAATACATACCGGCGCCGGCAAGGCAAAACCTTGTGGCAGTTTTTTTCGGCGGTCCTAGCGGCCCATTTCGGCACTGCGGGCCGCCGCCGCGCGGACGGCTTTGTGAACCATCGCACGAAGTCCGTCGTCCTCGAACACGGA
>CAZZFB010000146.1:0-2869 GCA_964653385.1 uncultured Bifidobacterium sp.
CGTCACTAGGCTCTCCGCGTGCCCGCACTCCATGACCTGCTCGCGTTCGTCGGCGCGACAGTCGTGCTGCTGCTCATCCCCGGACCCGCGGTCATCTACATGCTGAACCGCACGTTCGCAGACGGCCGCTCGGTCGGCCTCGCCGCCGTCGCGGGCCTCGAGGTGGGCGACACCATCCAGGCACTCCTCGCCGCGCTGGGGCTCAGTGCCGTGATCGCCACCTCCGCGCGCGCGTTCGAGACGGTGAAGTGGGCGGGTGTCGCGTACCTGCTGTGGACGGGCGTGCGCACCCTCATGACCGTGCCGCCGGACCTCGCCGCCGACACCGCGCACGTGGGCAGGAGGCAGGCCTTCCGCCAGGGGATCCTGGTGAACGCGCTCAACCCGAAGACGTCGCTCTTCTTCCTCTCCATCTTCCCGCAGTTCGTCGACGTGGGTGCGGACAACGCGACCACGCAGTCGCTGGTCCTGGCCGCCGTGTTCGTGCTGCTCGCGTCGCTCTTCAACTCCTCCTATGTCATCATCGGCGCACGGCTGCGAGACCTGCTGCTGCGGGGGCGGGGTGCGTACGTGATGAGACGGCACGTGTCCGGGCTCCTCTTCATCGGCCTGGCGGCCCTCGCCATGACCTCCGCCAGGCCGCAGGCCTCCTGACATGCCGGAGGTGAAGCGCCGCGCCGTCAACGGGTTCGAGATGGCGTTCTGGCACGAGCGCTGCGGCAGGGACGACGCGCCCGTCGTGGTGTGCGTGCACGGGTGGCCCGAGACGAAGCTGCTGTACTCGCGCGTCGTCGGCCCGCTCGTGGCCGCCGGGTTCGACGTGGTCGTGCCCGACCTGCGCGGGTTCGGGGACTCTGGGCTGGCGCCAGACGGGTTCTACGACATCGTGTCGCACGCCCGTGACATCCACGCACTGGTGCATGACGGGCTAGGTGCGGACGAGGTGGTGCTCGTCGGCGGTGACCTCGGCGGGCCGGTGGTGCAGGAGGCCGCGCTGCGCTGGCCCGGGTGGGTGCGGAGCATGGTGGTGTTCAACTCGCCGCTCCCGTACGACAAGGAGCGGATGCAGGGGATGGTCACGCGGGCGGACCCTTCCACCGCGGACTACTTCGTGCGGCAGGGCACCGATGCCGACGCACTCGCCGCGGAACTCGACACCGAGGAGAAGCGCATCGCGTACGTGGAGCAGTTCTACGGGCCGCGCCTCTGGGCCCACCCCGGGGCGTTCACGGCGGGGGAGGCCCGCATGCACGCCCTCCCCTTCGCGGACGCCGCGAAGCTCCGTGCTTCGTTCGCCAACTACGAGTCCGCGTTCGACGCGGCGAAGCGGGCGGAGCGCCCGTTGCTCGGGCGGAACGCAGTGACACCGACACTCGTCTACTTCGGCACGAGCGACCGCGTGATCTACCCGGACTTCGACAGGATGGCCGCGGTGGTCTTCGGGGTGATCGACGGCCCGCACCGCCTTGACGGCGTCGGCCACTTCGTGCCATGGGAAGCCCCCGGGGTGCTGGTGGAGGGGATCACCCGCTTCTGCGCATGAGCCCGCCTCGGCGGGACCGGGGACGCCGGGTCTAGCCTGCGGGGGAAGGACACGAGGAAGGTGGGCCACATGAGTGACGTGCTGCAGGAGGCGCGCGATTTCATCGACGCGAACTGGTCACCCGACGTCGACCCGGACGAGTGGCGCGAGCTCGTCGTCGACTCCGGCTGGTCGGCGCTGCGCTGGCCGAAGAAGTGGCTGGGCCGCGAGCTGAGCGACGACGACGCATCCGCCGTCGAGGCGCTGTTCCTCGAGCGCGGCGTGCCCGGCCCCGGCCAGGACAAGACGAACCTGTGGGCCGGCACCATGGTCAGCTACGGCAGCGACTCCCTGAAGGACGAGTTCATGCGCAAGCTGCTGCTCGACGAGGTGGCGATGTGCCTCCTCTACAGCGAGCCCGGCGCCGGCTCCGACCTCGCCGGGATCCGCACCTCCGCGGTGCGCGACGGCGACGAGTGGGTCGTGAACGGCCAGAAGGTGTGGACGTCCGGCGCGAAGAACGCCGACTACGGGATGCTCATCGCGCGCACCGACTGGGACCAGCCGAAGCACCGCGGCATCTCGTTCTTCTGGTTCCCGATGCGCCAGCCCGGGGTGGAGGTGCGCCCGCTGCGCCAGGCCACCGGTGACGCGCGCTTCAACGAGGTGTTCATCACGGACGCGCGCGTCCACGACTCGCACAGGCTCGGCGACCTGAACACCGGCTGGTGGGTGCTGCAGACGGCGCTCATGTACGAGCGCGTGGCCATGGGCGGCGGCCGGCGCGGCCCCGCGATGCGCAGCTCGAAGGGCGCGACAGCGGCCGCGCACGGGTCCATTCCCGCCCCCGACGTCTCGCTCCTCTCGCTCGCGAGGAAGACGGGGAAATCCGGTGACCCGCACTTCCGGCAGGAACTGATGAAGCTGCACTGCATGCGGATGACGAACGAGTGGAACGGCGAGCGGGCCCGCGCGGCGGCTGAGGCCGGCGGTGCGTCACCGCTCGCATCGCTCGGCAAGCTCTACATGGCGCAGATCCTGCACTACGCGGCGCGCATCCAGGGCCACCTGCTCGGCATGGAGGCATCACTGCTGGGGGAGGAGGACAGCGTCACGTTCGCGCACAACTACTCGCAGCTGAACGCGTACTTCTTCTCCATCGGCGGCGGCACGGACCAGATCCAGCGCAACATCATCGGCGAGCGCGTGCTCGGCCTCCCGAAGGAGCCCGAGACCGACCGCGAGGTCGCGTTCAAGAACGTGCCGGCCAGCACCACCAGGCGCTGACGCCCCGTCTACCCGCGTGCCGCGTGCGCCCGGCCCTGGCGCCTCCCGTGCCCGGCGGCG
>CAZZFB010000147.1:0-2836 GCA_964653385.1 uncultured Bifidobacterium sp.
ACATCCTCGAGGGCCTCATCGTGGCCCTGCAGAACGAGATCATCCCGCACCTCGCCAACCCGAAGTCTGTTGCGACCGCGATGATGATGCAGTCCCTCGTGCAGCAGGTGCGCCAGGTGCTGCCCATGCTGGACGCGTCGATCGCACAGGAGCACAACGAGATGACGAGGACGCTGCGTGACGTCGCGGCGGTGCTCGGCGACGTCGCCGGGCCGGAGGCCGACCGCATCCGCGAACGGGCCACGACGCTCGGCGCGCTCGCGGATGTTCCCGTTCCGGTCGACCAGGCACCGGTGAGGGAAGCACACGCACGGCTCGGCTACGGGCTTCAGGAGACGATCGCGGACCTTGACGTGCTCCAGCGTGCGGGGCACGCGTCGGCCGACGCCGCACTCCAGCGCCTGCGCGAGTACCTGATGCCGACGATCCTGAACAACATCGCCGCGATCAGTGTCGGCGGCGGCATGGTCGGCCGCGGGTAGCGGCGGACCTGTGTGACTGTCGGCCGCGGGTAGCGGCGGACCGGTGTCGCTTCGGAACATTGAGAGAAGTTCACCTGCAGGTTGGTGCAGGAACATCCGTCACAGTTCGCACAATTCGGATGTATCGCGGAATGGCACGAGGTTGCATGTGGTTTCTTCCGTCGTCGCACCACCGGGTGCGGCACATCCCCCCAAGGAGAACCCCCGTGAAATCACGAATCATCGCCGCCGTCGCGGCATCCACGCTCCTCTTTGCCGCGTGCGGCTCAGATGACTCCTCATCGGACACCACGGTCGCGGTCGACACGACCATGGCCGCCGAGCCGGGCACCATCGTCGAGGTCGCATCCGCGAACGAGGACTTCAGCACGCTCGTCGCGGCGATCACCGCGGCCGGTCTCGGTGAGACGCTCTCCGGCGAGGGCCCGTTCACCGTCTTCGCGCCGACCAACGAGGCGTTCGCCGCGCTTCCCGCGGGTCTCCTGGACAAGCTCCTCCTCGCAGAGAACAAGGACGTCCTCGTGAAGATCCTCACCTACCACGTGCTCGCTGACGAGGTCATGGCCGCGGCCGTGACCGCCGGTGACGCGACGACCGTCGAGGGCTCCACCATCGCCATCACCACCGACGGTGGCGTGAAGGTGAACGACGCGACCGTGACGGCGACCGACGTCCCCGCCTCGAACGGCGTCATCCACGTCATCGACAAGGTGATCGTGCCGCCCACGGTGGACCTCGCCTCGCTCTGACCTGAACAGGCCCGGGACGGGTCGTCGCGCGCTTCTGGGTGCGTGCGGCGGCCCGTCCGGCCGTTGTCAGATGATCCGCAGTTCCTGCGCGCGGCCGGGCAGGTCGGCACGCCCGCCGATTCCCAGGGTCCGGTAGATCTCCATCGATTCCTGACGGATGGTGGAGTGGCTGTACCCGAGATCCTCTGCGATCGCCTTGATGGTCGCCCCGCCCAGCAGACCCATGATGATGAGTGACTGACGGTCCGTGAGTCCCAGGCGGCGCATGAGCACCCGGCGGGCCGACATGACCGCGGCGCGCCCGCGACCGGCTCTCCACGTGTGACCCAGCGGGGCGGTCTCCGCGAACTCGGCGGGATCGACGAGATGCAGCGCACGCTCCGGATCCGGACCTGCCAGGAGCTCTGCGATGTCGACGGAGCATGCGAGGGCCCACAGGTGCTGCCCCGCGAGCCGCTCGTCGTTCCGTGCCACGAGGAGGTCGTCGATTGCCCGTGACCTGTCGCCCGCGGCCGCGCGAGCGAGCGCCACGTAGCGCCGCACGGAGCCGCGCACGGTGCTGCCGATGAACGTCGCCTGGTGGGTCTCGAAGGGCTCGAGCAGCGGGAGGCACTCCGCTGCGGTCGCCTCGTCACCGATGAGGTGGGCCGCCTCCACGATCGCGGTCACGGCGGGCAGCCATGCGGCCTCCCGGTCGGGGTCCGAGAGGACACCCCGGGACTGGTCCAGGAACGCGCGGACGAGCGGGGCGTTGCCGAACGAGGCGTTCGCGAGGGCCGCCACGGCCCGTGCGTAGTCGTTCGCCACGACACCGGTGCTGGTGGCGAAGACACCGTGCATCTCAGCGGGGATGCCGCGCTCCACCATCGTCACGGCCATCTGCTCGAGCATGATCATCGTCCGCCCCGGCTCGTCGGCCTGTGCACCGTGGTCGTACGCACGCTGCGCGCTCTGTGCGGCAAGGTCGAGCTCGCCGCGCGAGAGGTGCCGCCCGGCGGTCAGGAACTCTGCCCACCACCGGGCTATGAACGAACCGGACTCGTCCGCGTCCGACCGCAGTGACGCGATGGCGGCCTCGGCCCGTGCCAGGTCGCCGGACTCGAGCAGGTCGAGGATGCGGCAGAACCGCGCGGCATCCGCGACGTAGGTGCCCGGGCGCGCGAGGCGCACCGCTGCTTCCGTCCGTTCCGAACGTGCGACGAGAAAGTCGGGGGACCTGTGGGTCTCGCGCCAGGCGAGCAGGGCCTGCGTGCGTGCCTCGTCCGACACGTCCGCCCCCTGTGCCTCCGCGGCGGCGCGCTCCGCGAGGTGCCTCGCCTCTTCCGCGTGGGTGGACCAGTTCCAGGCAGAGGGGCCGGCAGTCCTGTGCGGGGCGGTGGCGCCGCCGTTCGCCTCGAGTGCGGACAACAGGACACTGCTCGCCCTGTCAGGGACGGACTCCGTCGTCGGGGAGAGGACCGCGACCTGTGCCCACGTCGCCAGGACCCGGACCCGCGTGTCGGCGGCGAGCGCCGTGAGGTCGAGGCTGCGGAAGGCCTCGATGGTCCCGCTCCGGTGCTCCGCAAAGTCGCGCCGCACCGTCCACTGCATGAGCGCCTCCGCCTC
>CAZZFB010000148.1:0-2821 GCA_964653385.1 uncultured Bifidobacterium sp.
TCACCCCTTCACCTTGTGGGGGAAGTACATGGTCCTGTGGAGCTGCCGGTCGGGCGAACCCTGCAGGGCTCTCCACTCCTCGCTGTCCCACCGCACGGAACGGCCGAGTGCCTCATCGAGAGCCCAGCGAGTGTCGACATCCGCCTTCCAGATGAACTCGAACCGCTGGAGACCCGGGTTGCCGAGCGGGTCGTTCTCGATGAGGGCTCCCCAGCGCGCGCCCAGACGGGCGATCGCCCCGCTGTCAGGGACCGCGCGGCGCGTCTTCGACTCGAGATGCCTGCACCGCACGTACGGCGTGATGACAGTGCGCTTCCCGCCCAGGGAAAGCTTCAGCGCGTAGTCGACGTCGTTGTAGTCACCGGGGAACTCCTCGCACAGACCGCCGGCACCGACGAAATCCACCCTGCGGGTGAGGGCCACGGCGGCGATGACACTGGAGGCCTCACGCGCGACCTTGAGCATCTCCCCGCCGCCTGACGACTCAACGGGGTAGCCGCGGTACAGGTCGAACGGCGCCGGGTTGAACAGGTGGCCTGCACTCTGGACGGTCCCGTCCCCGAACAACAGCAACGGGGCGACCAAGCCGATACCCGGGTCCTCGAGATACCCGCGCAGCACCTGCAGGGTCTCCGGCGTCTCTATCTCCACGTCGTCGTTCAGGAGGAGCAGATGGTCGGCCTCCGTCGCCACAGCGGCGATGTTGATCTTCCGTGCGAAGTTGAATTCGCCCCTGAACTCGATCTCCCGCACCTTCTCTCCCGCGGCAACGAGTATTGCCTCACGTGCGGACAGAGGAGTCTCCTCGTCGAACACCACCATGATCTCGTCGACTTCGTCACCGCAGTTCTGCAGGAGCGTCTCTATCGCCGTCACTGCCAGAACCCGCTCCGACCCGGACTCGTTCACCGAGACCCCCCTCGTGGGGATGATCACGGCTGTCGTCGGCCGAACGGTCGTCCTGCGAAGGACCCGCACATGGGTTGTGTCGCTGGAGAGGCTGACCGAGGCATCGATTGCGGCACGACGGCAGTACCCAGCAACCGCAGCCTCGTCGACGGCCGGCATTCTTTGATCGTGCGGCGATGCGTACAGCAGCGCAGGGACCCTCCCCACCCCATGTGCGGACTCCGCCAACCTCAAGGCGCGCTCATGGGACGAGCACCGCGCGAGTCGCCTGGCACCCCCCGCACGGTCCACAAGTTCTGGCCGCGCCGCCAGCACCTCACCCACGTAACAGTGGGCCCTTAGGCGTTCGGGGGACCAACCAGGGCGCAATTGATGCACGTACTGGCCCGGCTCATCACCCCCGAAGTGGACGGAGTCGCCGTAGACCAGGTCGGCACCACCCGCAGCGGCGCTCTCCGCAACCATTCGGCCGGCCGCTGCGTGGAGCGTGCAGCCGGCACCGACGAAGAAAACCCAGCCCTCGGCTGTCACCACCCGCGCCCGACCGGACCTCGGCCGACGGCCGGACACGTCCCCCCATCGTGAATGAACCCGGTTTCCGAGCGCAGTGCGCAGACGCGGGAGGAAAGCGGTCACGGGCACGAACTCTCGGTCGAAACCAGTGAACGGCTCGAAGTCAGGGAACTCATAGCCACCCGGCGCCCCGTGAGGCGCGCCGAACAGTGCGGAGGCCTCGCGCCCGAGCTCTGCATCCCTGCGAGCAAGCGCCGCCAGCGCCTCGTTGACGTCATGTCCCGGCGTGCTCACGTCAGAACCCTAGTTTCGGGAGCGCCCGGCCCGGCGCAGTTGCACAGGTCCGCACGAGAGGCAGTGGTGGAGCTGAGGGGAATTGAACCCCTGACCTCTTGCATGCCATGCAAGCGCTCTGCCAACTGAGCTACAGCCCCGGAACGGGAGACCCCAACCATACCAATGGGGCCGCGGGTTACGACAGTTCGACCCCGGCCCAGTCGACCGCCTGGACGTCCTTGTAGAGCCTCTCGATCTCGTAGAACCGGCGCTGCTCCTCGCTGAACACGTGGACGACCACGTCCCCGTAGTCGACCAGCACCCACTGCTGCTCGCCCACGCCCTCGCTGCGCAGCGGGCCCCGCCCCGTCTGCTCGCGGACGGACACGAGGACGGCGTCAGTGATGGCGCGGACCTGGCGGGGGTTGGACGCGCTCGCGACCACGAAGTACTCGGTGATGGCCAGCACGTCGCCGACGGGCAGCACCACGATGTCGGAGGCCTGCTTGTCGTCGGCCGCACGGGCGCAGCGGACCGCAAGTTCGAGTGATGGGATGTCGTTGCTCATGGGGGCTCTCAGTCGGGGACCGTGCTGGTCGTTGTCGTGGCGATGGTCCTGCCGGCGGCACTGCCGATGAACGTGCGGAAGTCCTCGCCCAGCACGATCCGGGCGTTCACGCCCTCGATCGTCTCGTCCGTCCTCACGAACGACATCGTGCCGAGCAGCGACGAGTAGCCCTCGATGTCCGAGCGCACGATGGACTCGTTGTAGAAGACGGTCGTCTCCTTCGTCGGTGCCTCGTTGACTGTGCGGACGACCGCGACGTTCGCCCCCACGTAGGCGAGCCGCAGCACGGCCTCGCGCACCAGTTCGGAGTCGTCGTAGGGCGTGTCGATCATGATCGCGATGCTGTTGGACACGAGTGCGATCGCGCTCGGGGCCACGCTCGCCATCACCATGATGACCTCGCCGCCGTCGATGTCGTAGAGGTCGAGGTTGCCCGGGTTGCGCGTGGGGTCCGTGATGAGCACCGAGGAGAACTGCCACACCTGCACCCTCCCCTGCCGGAGTGCCCCGAAGTACCCGAACAGGTCGGCCGGCTCCGCGCCGGCCGCCGTTGTC
>CAZZFB010000149.1:0-2809 GCA_964653385.1 uncultured Bifidobacterium sp.
CGGCATGAGCCTCCTCAACCTCTCGGGCTTCGACCGCGTGGAGGACAGCCTCTGGTTGCCGATCATCCTCGGCGTGCACGAGTCCCTGAAGCCCAAGCCCGCCAAGTGACGCGCTGAACCGGTTGGTCCGTGCCCGGGCAGTCTCAGCCGGAGGGTGGGCCGACGGACGTGATGACTGGTGACGACGGGGTGCCCCGTGCGATGAAGAGCTGCGGGTTCTTCCTGCCGCTCGTCAGGGATGATGGCAGCAGCAACGACCTGTACGGCGACGTCCCCGCAGCGGCGGACGCGACCTCCGGGATGACAGCCACGACCCTGCCGTCCATCTCCACGAGGCCGACCGCGTCAGCCGGCACGCGGCGCGCGGCGGTGAACGTGCCGTCGAACTGCAGCGGGACCGACATGAACCTGCCCGTTCCGATGTTGGCGAAGAGCGCGCGGTCGCGCAGAGTCCAGCGCGACACGGAGGGGTCATCGGGAACCTGCAGGGGCACGTCGACCCCGAACCAGTCCCCGAACCCCTCGGTCCTCGCGATGGCGTCCGTGTCGCCGTCCGCATCGACCCACTCGTCGAACCGGCGCGCGGTCGCCACGGCTGCATCGGCCCCGCTCGCGAGCGTTGCAGAACCGCCGGGCCACGCGACCGTCCGCGCATCACGTCGCGGGCATGTCGCGCGCAGGTCGACACCGTCGAACTCCCATCCCGCATCGAGTGCGGTCGCGGCCACCACCGTGGGCAGGATGTCCTGGCTCTGCGCCGGGCAGTCGTCCACCGCGCCTGCCTCCTGGCCGGGGTACTTGATGAAGAGCGGCACGCGGTAGATCTGCTCCAGCGTGTCCGGCCGGCGCGGGTTGACCTCCTTGCGCTTCGACTCCCCCGGCTCGAAGGCGATCCCGTGGTCGGAGGTCACGACGATCATCGTGCGGTCCCAGTTGGCGGACCTCCTCATCCGTGTCACCAGGTCGAGGACGAGCGCATCGGTTGCGACGTACTGGGCCAGGAATGCCTGGTACTCGTCGCGCACACGGTCCTCCACCTCGGGGCCGCGCTTGTCGGTGCTGACGAACCTCGTCGTGCGCATGTCGGGTGTGAGCTGCCACGGCCGGTGGGGCAGCAGAACGTGGGCGAAGTGGAGCGTGGGGACATCCGACCGTGCGGCGCGCAGCACCATGTCCTCCACGACGGGCACCTGTGACCGTGCCCCGTTCGTCTCCCAGCGGCGCACCGTGTTCTTCTGCGTGTCCGGGACGGTCTCGATGAAGCGCGCAGGGACCGTTGTCGAGACCGGGCCGATGCCGACAGTGGTGGGCACCGCCGTGGTTGCCGGCACGGTGGTTGCTCCTGGCGCGCCGTCAGCGCCGGCGTCGTCCTCGATCACGTCGACGTCGTTGTTCGCCCCGAAACCGCCCCAGCCCTCGTCGATGGAGGGCAGACCGTCCCTCAGGCCGCGCGGCAGGAGCTTGTGCCCGAGCACCACGAACGCATCGGACCAGAACTGCCCGAGGTCCGCCTCTGCCTCCGCTGGCGCCGGTTCCGGCGGGTCGGCAACCGTCGTCGTGCTCGCCACGCCCCGTCCTCCACCCGCTGCGATCTCGTCGCTGCCGGACACGGAGATGGACGCGCACGCCTCCTTCGGGCACAGCGCAGTGGCCATCTCGCGCACGTCGAACGCGCGCCTGCGGTACATCAGGGCAAAGAGGTTGCGGCGGTGGTTGGCATACGTCGGCGCCCGCCCCGTGACGGGCATCGTGCCGGTCAGCGTCGCGGGGACCGCGTCGACGGTCGTCTGCGACACGCCGAGCATGTCGCGGTACCAGGTGCTCGCCGCGGCGAGCGCCGCGAAACCGGGGAACCGTTCCCCGTTGATGGTGCCGTCGGTGCGCAGGAGGGGCCACAGGGGTGCCTCGTCCAGCTGCAGCCACAGCACACTCACGTCCTGCGGGTCCACCGCCGGGGCCGGGGCGTCCGCCGCCGTGGTGGTGGTGACCTCCACCAGGCCCGCAGCCGGCTGCCAGATCACGCTCTGCGTGGCGAGAACGAAGATCACGAGCACTGCGGGCACGTAGAGCGACATCCACGAGAGCCACGTTCGCACCGTGCCGGAGTGGCCGTGCAGCCATGTGACTGCCGCGGCGACCAGAGCAGCTGCGCAGAGGCTCGCCGCCCACGGACCGGGCAGCGTGCGGGTCAGCAGCATCCCGAGCGGCATGGCCGAGACGAACAGGAGCCCGGCGCGGACGCGCTCCCCGGCAACACGCGGAAGACGCAACGAAGCCGCGTCAGCAGCACCGAGCACGGCCACCGGCACGAGAAGGGTGGCAAGGCCGAACACAACCACCTGGGCACCGGTCAGGTCGGCTGATGTGAAGACGGCGGGGCTGTCGCCGTACATCTGGAGCATCGGCTGGCCGAGCCCCGCGGTGAGCAGCGTGGCGTGCGCGGCGAGACGTGCCGACAGTCCCCTCAGTGCCATGGCGCGAGGCTAACTGTGCGCCCCGCGGTGGACTCAGCCCTCCGCGAGGGTGTCCTCCGTGACGGCCTCTTCCTCGGTCGTCTCTTCCTCCACCGTCTCCTCGGCGGGCACTATCTCCGCCCAGATCGCGTCGACATCGGGGATGTTGCACTTCTCGTTCGCCTCGCCGGCCTTCGCCAGCTCGACGCGTGCGAGCGTCCTCACGATGGTGAGACCGTCGTTCAACGAGGTGCGCTTCTCCAGCTGCAGGTTCACCGCCTTGACGCCCATCTCGATGCCGTCGTCCACCTGGAGGGTGGACCGCGTCCAGTTCAGCGCGTTCTGCCACGTGTCGA
>CAZZFB010000150.1:0-2806 GCA_964653385.1 uncultured Bifidobacterium sp.
GTGAGGAACCGCACGAGTCCCGCGAACCTGCCCTTGACCTCCACGATGTAGACGGCGGCCGTGATGCCGAGCGGCACCGCGATGGCGGACGCGATCAGGACCATCAGGAGCGTGCCGAGGACCGCGTGGGCGGCGCCACCGAACTCGAGCGCGTCGCTCGACGCCGTGATGCGCATGTCCTCGGTGAGATAGCCGCTGTGGAACGCCTTCGAGCCCTTCTGGTAGACGGTCACGAAGATCGACGCCCACGGGATGAGGACCGCACCGAACGCGGCAACGACGGCAGAGGTCGCGACACGGTCGATCGCGACGTTCCGCCCGTGGCGGACCGCCTCGACGAACGTCAGGACGGGCAGGCAGAGAGCCAGCCCCAGGTAGAAGCCGAGGATGCCGCCTAGCTCGGTGTTCCCGGTGAGCCACCAGCTGATCGCGAGGGACGCGGCAACAAGCACGGAGGAACGTGTCACCGTCTGGCGGCGTCGGTTCCACGGCCGGCGCGGCGCGGGCACTACTCCGGGTGCGGGTGCGGTGGCGGTCGTCATGCGATCTTCCTGCTCCGGTTCACGATGACGGTTGCCATGAAGTTGACGAGCAGCGTGACGAGGAAGAGCACGAGCCCGGCCGCCATCAGGCCCTTCAGCTCGTACTCGGTCGCCTCACCGAACTTGGTGGCGATGAGCGACGCGACGTTGCCGCCGGCCGAGCCCAGGATCTGGAAGTTGATGTCGAAGACGAGGTTCAGCGTGAGGTACACCGCCACCGTCTCGCCGAGTGCCCGGCCGAGCCCGAGCATCGCGCCACCGACCAGGCCGCTGCGGCCGAACGGCAGGACCACGTTGCGGATCGCGCCCCAGCGCGTGCCGCCGAGGGCGTAGGAGGCATCCACGAGATCGCGCGGGGCCTGCCCGTACACCTCGCGTGCGACGGAGGTGACGATGGGCGTGATCATCAGCGCAAGGAGGAGACCAGCGAGGAAGGGAGAACGGCCGAAGATGCCCGACGGCACGTCGAAGACCGGGATGAAATCGAGCCATCGCTCGAGCGGCACCGACCAGTCCTCCACGATGGGGAGGAGCACTGCGTACCCCCAGATGCCGAAGATGACCGAGGGGATGGCCGCCACGAGGTCGAGCAGCGCGGTGAGGACCGTGCGGAGCGCCTTCGGGGCGTAGTACTCGATGAAGAGTGCCGTGGCAATCGCGAACGGGACTGCGATGAGGATCGCGATGAGCGCCGTGAGCACGGAGCCGACGAGCATCGCACCGATACCCAGCACCGCGGTGCTCGTGTCCATCGGGTCGCCGATGTTCCAGATCTCCCCTGTGATGAACGAGAAACCGAAGTCGGAGAAGATCTCGAAGCCCCGGTACAGCAGGAACGAGGCGATCAACGCGAGCACGACGAGGGAGAAGAGCGCGCCGGCTGTCATCGTCCCGCGGAACACCCGGTCCACCGTCGTGTACTTGGAGGCGAGCCGGCGCCGTTCCGGGGTCAGGGTGGTGTCGGACACGGGCACAAGTGTCCCAGTGCCGTCTGACGGCGAACCGTCCTGGTGGTGAACTGGAGGTGAACGAGACGATGAATTCTCGTCACTGTGCCCTAGAGCCGCACCACCGTCCCGGCGAGGTCCGCGATGTCGGCGGGGTCATGGGAGACGATCACCGTCCGTGCCTCCGACCCCGCGAGCACGTCGCGCAGCACCTCCCGCAGGCCGGGCCGCGATTCGGCATCGACAGCCGCGAACGGCTCGTCAAGAAGGAGCACCGCGGGGTTCGTGACCACGGCCCGGGCGATGGCCACCCTCTGGCGTTCGCCCCCGCTCAGCCCGTCCGGTCTGCGCGCCTCGAACCCGGCAAGCCCGGCGCGGGCGAGAGCCTCGCGGGCCCTGGCATGGGCATCCGCGCGCGGTGCGCCGTGACAACGCGGCCCGTACGAGACGTTCTCGAGCACCGTCATGGTGGGGAACAGCCGCAGGTCCTGGAAGACGACCACGCAGCGCCGGTCCCGGGGCTCCACGAAGACGTCCCCGTCGTCCAGGACCCTGCCGTCCAGGGTCACGTGCCCCGACCGCACACGCTCGATCCCCGCAATCGTGTGCAGCAACGTCGACTTCCCGCTGCCGTTGGCGCCGACGAGACCGAGCACAGCCCCCGGCGGCACGTCGAAGGCGGCATGCCGGCTGAATCCGCCGCGACCGAACGTTGCATCGAAGACGAGCGTCACCGCGCCACCATCCAGCGGCCCCTGAGGGAGGCGATGACGAGCACCGACAAGATCATCATCGCGAACGAGACCGAGAGAGCGGCCGGGTAGTCGGTGCTGACCAGTTCGTAGACCGACATCGGGAGGGTCTGCGTCCGGCCGGGGAAGCTGCCGGCGAAAGTGATCGACGCACCGAACTCGCCGAGTGAGCGCGCCCAGGCGAGTGCGATGCCCGCGATGATCGCCGGGCGGGCCCCGGGGAGGGCGACGGTGACGAACACCCGCATCGGCGAGGCACCGAGCGTGCGGGCGGCATCCTCGAGACCGGCGTCAAGCTGGCGGAACGCCGATTCAACCGCGAGCACGAGGAACGGAACGGACACGAAGACCTGCGCGAGGACCACAGCGGTGCGCGTGAACGGGATGCTGACCCCCCACCACTCGAGCAGGTACTGGCCGATGATGCCGCGCCTGCCGAACACCGAGAGCAGCGCGATTCCTGCGACCACGGGCGGGAGGATCATCGGCATCACGATGACGGAACGCACGAGCCCGACGGCGCGCATCCTCGTGCGCGCGAGCCACCAGCCGAGCGGCACGCCCG
>CAZZFB010000151.1:0-2757 GCA_964653385.1 uncultured Bifidobacterium sp.
GACCACGTCGTCCTGCCTTCCACGCTCACCGGCATCGACAGCCCGGTCATCGTGGTGTTCGGCGACAGGTTCCCCATGATCACCGCGCACAAGGTGCTGGCCGCGTACTCGTGCTTCGCGCCCCGCGTCATCACCGGCCAGTTCGACCCCACCCGCCACCGTGCCGTGTGGCCCTCCACAGGCAATTACGCACGCGGCGGCATCGCCATCAGCCGCCTCATGGACTCCCGCGGCGTCGCGGTGCTCCCCGCCGGCATGTCGAAGGAGCGGTTCGACTGGCTGGACCGCTGGGTCTCGGACCCGGCCGACGTGGTGCGCACGCCCGGCACCGAGAGCAACGTCAAGGAGATCTACGACGCCTGCAACGAGATGGCGAAGGACCCGGGCAACTTCATCCTCAACCAGTTCTGCGAGTTCGGCAACCCCGTCGGCCACTACGAGGTCACGGGCCGCGCCCTCGCGCACGCCTTCGAGCACGTGAAGGCGAACGGCAGGTCGAACCTGCGGCTCGCCGCGTTCACATCCGCCACCGGCTCGGCGGGCACGATCTCCGCCGGCGACCGCCTGAAGGACCTCTACGGCACGAAGATCGTCGCGGTGGAGGCGCTCGAGTGCCCCACGATGCTCGAGAACGGGTTCGGCGAGCACAACATCCAGGGCATCGGCGACAAGCACATCCCGCTCATCCACAACGTGATGAACACCGACGTGGTCGTGGGCGTGTCCGACCGCGCCACCGACGAGCTCGACGTGGTGTTCAACACGCCTGCCGGCCAGAAGTACCTGGCCGACCGCCACGGCGCAGGCCCGGAGCTCATCGAGGCGCTGACGCACTTCGGGTTCTCCTCCATCTGCAACGTCATCGCCGCGATCAAGACGGCCAAGCTCCTCGGCCTGGGTGCCGACGACGCGATCGTCACGGTCGCGACCGACGGCAGCGCGCTGTACCCGAGCGAGCGCGAGAAGACTCTCGCCCGCCGCTTCGCCGACGGGTTCACGGAGGTGGACGCCGCGGAGATCGTGGGCACGCACCTGTCCTCGATCGACACCGGCAACATGATCGAGTGCACGGAGCGCGACCGCAACCGCATCTTCAACCTGGGCTACTACACGTGGGTCGAGCAGCAGGGCACCCCGCTCGAGGTGTTCGAGGCCCGCCGCTCGCAGGACTTCTGGCGCGGTCTGCGCCGCTACGCCCCGGTGTGGGACGAGCTGATCGTCGAGTTCAACGCGCGCGTGGCCGCCGCCCGCTGACCCCATGTCGATCACTGACCGTCCCGGCGTGACCGGAATGGTCTGCGCGGCCTGCGGCACGGAGGTGCCGATCGGCGCGGGGGCGCTCGTGTGCCCGGCCTCGTCGCCGGGCGACCGCTGCCACGTGCTGCACTTCGTCGATTCCGTCGCGCCGTTCCGTCCGATCGACCACCCGAACCCGTTCGTGGCGTACCGCGCGTACCTCGCAGTCGACGCGCACGGTGCGGCGATCGGTCTGGACGACGAGCGTCGGCTCGCCGTCATCGAGCAGCTGGACGCGGCCGTCGCCCGCGTGGCCGGCACTGGCTTCCGCCGGACCCCCTTTTCCCGCGAGGACCGGCTCTCGGCTGCGCTCGGCTTCGCGCCGGAGGGCGGGATATGGGTGAAGGACGAGACGCAGAACGTGGGTGGTTCGCACAAGGCGCGGCACCTCTTCACGGAGATGGTGCAGCTGCTCATGTCGGAGGCGGCGGGCACGTCGCGGTGGGGCGGAGGACCGCGGCCGCGCCTCGCGATTGCGTCCTGCGGGAACGCCGCGATCGCCGCATCGACGCTCGCGGCGGCGGTCGGCTGGCCGATCGACGTGTTCGTCCCGCCGTCTGCGTCGCTCGCCGTCCTCACCGTCCTCGAGTCGCTGCAGGCCTCGGTCACGGTGTGCCCGCGCAGGGAGACGGACCCCGCGGGCGACCCCTGCGTGCTCCGTTTCCGCGAGGCCGTCGCGGCGGGATCCGTGCCGTTCGGCGTGCAGGGCACGGAGAACGCATGGTGCAGGGACGGCGGCCGGACGCTCGGCTGGGAGATCAGCGACGAGATGGGCCACCGTGCCGACCGCATCTTCGTGCAGGTCGGCGGCGGTGCGTTCGCCGCGTGCGTCGGTGCCTCGCTGCGCAGCTCGGGGGTGCACCCCATGCTGCACGCGGTGCAGGCGGAGGGGTGCGCACCGCTCGAGCGGGCGTGGCGCCGTGCGATCGCGACGGGCGGCATCGACAACGTCGGCGCTCGCTGGTCGGAGTGCATGTGGCCGTGGGAGGACGAGCCCCGTTCCCTGGCCGATGGCATCCTCGACGACGAGACCTACGACTGGATCGGCGTGGTCGACGCCATGGCGCACACGGGCGGCTCCCCGGTCGTCGCCACCGAGGGGCACATCGTGGAGGCGCACAGACTGGCCCGCGCGCACACGGGCATCGACGTCAGCCCCACGGGCAGTGCGGGGCTCGCCGGTGTCCTCGCGGTCCGCGACCGGATCGCCGATGCCGAGCGGGTGGTCGTCGTCTTCAGCGGCGTGCGCCGCTAGGAGACGTGGCGGCCGTCAGGCTGCACTTCTATGAGGCGGCCGGTGTCCACGTCGTACACGAACCCGCGGATGTGTCCCTTCGCCGTGATGAACGGGCTGGAGTGCAGGCGCGACATGCTCTGGCGCACGTCCACGTAGGGGTCGGCGAATGTCTCGATGGCCCACCAGGGCTTGATGCCGCAGTCACGCTCGATCTCGGACTTGAA
>CAZZFB010000152.1:0-2757 GCA_964653385.1 uncultured Bifidobacterium sp.
TGAAGGTCTTGTGGGAGCAATGCTCGCTCCAGGTCTGCGCGATGGTCTCCAGCTCCGCATCGGTCGGCTCACGGCCCTCGCACCTGAACCACTCCTGCACCGCTCGCATCTCCGCGAGATCGAGGGCGAGGCCGCGGCACTTGCTGAGCGACGCCAGACCGTCGTCAGCGAGCCCGCACAGTGTCACCAGCGCGACCCCGGCACCGGGATCGGCACCGTCGCGGACAAAACCCGGGGCGGGTGCGCCCGTCGTCCATGTCTCGATGATCAGATTGCAGAGCAGGGCCTCCACCAGGCGGGAGAGATCCGGCTCGGTCATCGTTCCGGTGGGGGTGATGTCGAAGCAGGAACCGGTCGCAGCTGCCACATCGATCCCCATCGCGGACGCACTGGCCCCCAGTTGGTGCGCCACCCTGTCGGTGACGCCGGGCCGCCTGGTCACGTGCACCCTGAACCCGCGGTGAAGCTGCGGCAACTCCGCGACCCCGTCCCGCACGAACGGTTCGTCCACGAGCGCAGAGGTGACCGCGCGCGCTTGTTCCTCCGTGCAGCCCGAGAGGAAGTATGTGTCATGCGAGACGAAGGTGATGCCCGGGAAGCCCAGACGCTCCGCCTGCCGTGCAAGTTCGCAGTTCTGGTTCGCCGTTCGGGCCACGAAGACGGTGTGCACTTCGACGTGAGACTCCACCGCTTCCTCCACGTCACGAACCTACGAATGAAGTTGCTTTACGTTCCATACAAGATGCGCCGTCCGCTTTACATGTTGTAAACGGAGCCTGCGCAAAACGAGCCTGCGCATAGGCTGAGGTCGTGCGCGGACCGGCGAATCCCCTCGTTGCTGTTGTCATGGGATCACAGAGCGACTGGAACGTGATGTCGCGTTGCGTCGACACACTCACGGACTTCGGGGTGCAGCCCGAGGTGATGGTGCTGTCCGCACACCGCATGCCCGACGAGATGTTCGCATTCGCCGAGTCGGCTTCCGGACGGGGATTGCGCGCGATTGTCGCCGGGGCGGGAGGTGCCGCCCATCTGCCGGGCATGCTCGCCGCGAAGACGACCGTGCCGGTGCTCGGGGTGCCTGTCCCCACCACGCACCTGGGCGGGCAGGATTCCCTGTATTCGATCGTGCAGATGCCCGCCGGCGTCCCTGTCGCCACGTTCGCGATCGGCGAGGCGGGCGCGGTGAACGCGGCTCTCTTCGCGCTCCAGCTGTTCGCACCCGACGATCCAGGCATCCTGGCCAGGCTGGTCGCCTACCGGAAGAGCCGCCATGACGACGCGGTCTCGTCCATCCTTCCCCCGGGCTGACGGTGGGCACGCTCGGCGTCCTCGGTGGCGGGCAGCTCGGTCTGTATTTCGTCATCGCCGCCCGGTCGATGGGATACGAGACCGTCGTCCTGGATCCCGACCCTGAGGCTCCCGCGGGCAGGGTTGCCGACACCCATCTTGTCGCCGGGTACGAGGATGAAGCGGCGTTGCTCGCACTGGCAGAGCGCTGCGATGCGGTCACCGTCGAGTTCGAGAACCCCGCAGTGTCGTCGCTGCGGTTCCTCGAGCAGCGGATCACCGTGCGACCGTCCTCCCGCGCCGTCGCGGTCGGCCAGGACCGACGCCTGGAAAAATCCATGTGCCGCGAACTGGGGCTCGCAACCGCGCCGTTCGAGGTGATCGAGACCGACTCCGACGTGCGGCGCGTCGTTGCCGGCGGATCGACCGACCGGGGACGATACGTGCTGAAGACGGCTCGGCTCGGCTATGACGGCCGGGGGCAGGAGCGCATCGCCACGCTCGATTCTCTCGCCGGCGCGTGGGCCCGGACCGGGAAGGTTCCCTGCATCCTGGAGAGCATGGTCCCGCTCGATGCCGAGTTCTCGGTCATCCTCGCCCGGGACACCACCGGCAACACCGCCGTCTTTGCGCCCACGCAGAACATCCACGTCAACGGGATCCTCGATGTCAGTTCAGCCCCTTACGGCGGGCCGGCAGCGGGCGGCCTCGCGGTAGTCGACGAGGGACGGCGGGCAGCGTTGCTGATTGCGCAGCACCTCGAGTACGTGGGGGTGATGGCGGTCGAGTTCTTCGTCTCGGGCGGGGAACTTCTGGTGAACGAGATGGCACCCCGTCCGCACAACAGCGGGCACTGGACAATGGACGCGGCACGCACCAGCCAATTCGATCAACAGGTCCGCGCACTCGCCGGGCTCCCGCTCGGTGACACGGCAATGCTGTTCCCCGCCGTCTCCATGGTGAACATCCTCGGCGACATGTGGGCAGCGGGCGAGCCGGGATTCGGAAGTGCGGCGCCGGGACAGGACACGCACGTCCATCTCTACGGCAAGAGCTCCCCGCGGAGCGGCAGAAAGATGGGCCACATGACGGTCACCGGCGACAGCATCCGGGACACCGAGAGCCGCGCCCGCCAGAGTCGCGCGGACGCGGAACCGCGCTGAGGCTCAGCGGTTGCGGCGGAGCTTGCGTGCGCCGTTGGCCGTGCCGCTCGCGGCGCGCTTGGCGTACGCCATCGTGCGCTGGTGCAGGCGCGCGGCAACCGGGATGTCCTTGCCGAGAATGCCGAGGCCGGCGACGATCAGCACGATGCCGGGACCGGGCAGCACGAGGAGCGCGACACCCGTGAGAGTGGTGGCCGTGCCGCCCACGATGCGCACGGTCTTCGTGACCAGCGAGGCGCGGTTGGTCTCCACCATCGCCACAAGTTAGTTCTGCTCAGAGGCGCACGTTGGTGACGGCGCCCTT
>CAZZFB010000153.1:0-2737 GCA_964653385.1 uncultured Bifidobacterium sp.
AGAGGCTGGCGAGAGCACTGTCCCTGTGGAAGGACGGGGTCGCGCCCGTCATCGCCGTCACCGGGGGCAAGATGCCGGCTGACAGATTCACGGAGGCCGCGACATCGCGACGGTGGCTGACCGACAGGGGGGTCCCGCGCGACGCAATCGTGATGGAGGACACGGGACGGTCCACGTGGGAGTCGCTCAGTTCGCTCGCGCCGGTGCTGGAGGGAAGGGGAGTCCGCACGGTCGTGATGGTGACGACCAACTGGCATGTCGCCAGGTCGACCCACGCCATGCGTGAACTCGGCTTCGGGACGACCCCGGCCCCCGTGGGGGCGGGGCTCTCGGGGAACACGACGCGTTGGGTCCGCGAGGCCGTGGGTGTGGGGCTCGGCAGGATCGTCGGTTTCGGGCTGCTCGAGCAGCTCACCGGCTGACCTGCGGACGCGTGCACGCCGGTGGTTGCCGCCGACGTTCACCGCTACACTTCCTCACCGCACTGGGGAATGGTGTAATTGGCAACACAGCAGTTTCTGGTACTGTTATTCAGGGTTCGAGTCCTTGTTCCCCAACCATTTGCCTTCGGTGGCAGGTGAGTCCGCCGCACTGGTGTAGAACTCCCGCATGGCGATCGATCTCTCCTCGTTGCAGACAGTCTCGTACCGCGTGGAGAGCCCCGGCGACGGGGGAATCGCGGTGGTGTCGCTCGACCGCGCCGACAAGCGCAACGCACAGAACAACCTGATGACGTACGAGCTGAACGCGTGCTACGACGACGCGGCGCGCCGGAACGACGTGAAAGTCATCGTGCTGCGGGCCGAGGGGCCGCACTTCTCGGCCGGCCACGACCTCCGTGACCGCACCACGCCCGACGAGTTCGCCAGGGTCTTCCCGCAGTCCGGGTTCACCGGCGAGGGCCAGGAGGCGATGATGGCCCACGAGGAGGAGGTCTACTTCAACATGTGCTGGCGGTGGCGCAACATCCCGAAGCCCGTCATCGCCGCGGCACAGGGCAAGTCCATCGCCGGTGCGCTGATGCTCCTGTGGGTCGCAGACATCATCATCGCTGCCGAGGACGCCACTTTCTCGGACCCGGTCGTGGCATTCGGCGTGAACGGCGTCGAGTACTTCGGCCACCCGTGGGAGTTCGGTGCCCGCAAGGCGAAGGAACTGCTGTTCACCGGCGATTCGTTCACCGCACAGGAGGCGATGGATCTTGGCATGGTGAACCGCGTGGTGCCGGCCGGCGAACTGGACGAGGCGGCCATGGAGATGGCACGGCGCATCGCCACGAAGCCTGGATTCGCGCTGAAGCTCGCGAAGGAGTCCGTGAACCAGGCACTCGAGGCACAGGGCCAGTACACGGCGATGCGCGCGGCATTCTCGCTGCAGCACCTCGGGCACGCGAACAACAAGCTGCGCTTCGGCATGGCGATCGACCCCTCCGGGCTGTGAGCGCGCCGGAAGCGACTCCCGAGTCCGTCGCCGCGGAGTGCTCGGCATGGATCAGGACCAACTGGGACCCGGACCGGCCGCTGCGTGAGTGGCGCGGGTTGCTGTGCGACTCAGGCTGGGCCGTGCCGCACTGGCCGGTGCAGTGGATGGGCAGGGGCCTTCCCGCGTGGAGCGAGACCGTGGCAGCGGGTTGCCTGCGCGAGCACGGGGCAGTCGGCCTTCCGATGGGTGTGGGGATGTCGCTCGCCGCGCCGACGATCCTCGAGCACGGCACCGACCATCTGCGCACGAGGTTCCTGCGGGCGACGTTGACCGGCGAGCTCACCTGGTGCCAGTTGTTCAGCGAGCCGGGTGCGGGCAGCGACCTGGCCGGGCTGCAGGCGAGGGCAGTGCGCGACGGCGACGAATGGGTGGTGAACGGCCAGAAGGTCTGGAACACGAGCGCGCACCATGCCGACTACGGCATCCTGCTGGCACGCACCGACTCCAGGGTGCCGAAGCACTCGGGAATCACCTACTTCGTGCTGCCGATGCGCCAGCCCGGCGTGATGGTGCGCCCGCTCGCCCAGATGAACCATCACTCGTCGTTCAACGAGGTGTTCCTCACCGACGCACGCGTGCCCGCCGACTGGGTGGTGGGGGAGCCGAACAAGGGGTGGACGGTCGCCCTCGCGACGCTCGCCCACGAGCGGAGGTTCGGCAACATCGTGTCGCGCTGGCGACTGGAGGGCGTGACGGGCCGTGCGGTCACCGAGGCGCGCGCGGAGCACGACGAGCACATGGAGACCTACAAGTGGTACCCGCAGCGCGCTGGCCGCGTGGACCTGGTGGTGCCGGAGATGGTGCGCCGCGGGCTCGTCAACGACGCCGCGCTGCGCCAGGACGTGGCGAGGTTGCTGACGATGCAGCGCATCGCCGGGTGGACAGCCGAGCGCGCACGCGCGGCACGCGAACTGGGCCGGCCGCCCGGGCCGGAGGGAAGCGTGGGCAAGCTGGCCATGAGTTCGATCGCACGGCTCGCGGCGCTCGTGCACGGGCGCATCGCGGGCGCCGAGGGCATGCTGACAGGGCCCGGCACCGCCGCCGACGGGATGGTCGCCGAGGTGCTGGTGTCGGTGCCGGGCCAGTCCATCGCCGGGGGCACGGACGAGATCCAGCGCAACATCCTGGGGGAGCGCATGCTCGGCCTGCCCCGCGAACCGCAGTGACCTCAACAGGGCAACCCGAAGGCATGGTCCCGTGGGTGAACCCCACGGGGTGCCGATAGGGTTTGGTGCTCCAGGCTCCCATCGTCTAG
>CAZZFB010000154.1:0-2724 GCA_964653385.1 uncultured Bifidobacterium sp.
GCGGTCACGCCGGCCAGGTACTTGCGCTCCGCCTCGGGGATGCCGAGCTTCTCGTACGTGAGCTTCATCTGCTCGGGCAGGTCGTCCCACTCGTCCACCTGCTCCGTTGCCGGGCGGAGGTAGTAGTAGATGTCCTGGAAGTCGATGTCGGGCATGTTGTCGGCGAACCACGGCGCCATCGGCTTGCGGTCGAAGATGCCGAGGCTGCGCAGGCGGTACTGCGTCATCCACTTCGGCTCGCCCTTCCACCAGCTGATCTGCTCGACCACACGGTCGCTCAGGCCCTTCTCGGGCTCGAAGGCGTATTCGACTTCGTCGCTCCAGCCGAGGCTGTACTTGCTGAGGTCGAGATCAAAAGAGGTCACGCTGGTTCTCCGTCAGGCTGGCCATGTGCCCCGGCGGGGTCCGGGGGATTTGCACTACTCACATAGTACTAATTCGGCACCCTGATGCCACCGCCCCGCCGTGTGCCGGAGGCCGGGCAAACCCATGTCACTCCTGGGAAATCCGCCCACGGGTAGCGTGGCGAGGCTCATGGAACGTTTCGGTCTCGTCGGCCTGCCCAATGCAGGCAAATCCTCCCTCTACAACGCCCTCACGGGGGGCGGGGCGCTCGCGGCCCCCTACGCCTTCGCCACGAAGGACCCGAACATCGGCGTGGCCCAGGTGCCGGACCGCCGCCTGCTCGCCCTGGCCGAGATGTCGAGGACGAAGAAGACCGTGCACGCGAGCGTGCAGGTGGTGGACATCGGCGGGCTCGTGGAGGGCGCGAGCAAGGGGGAGGGTCTCGGCAACAAGTTCCTCTCGAACATCCGCGAGGTGGACGCGATCGTGTTCGTGCTGCGCGCCTTCAAGGACGACGACGTGCCCGGCCCGGACGACCCGCTCGAGCACCTGCGCGTCGTGGAGGTGGAGCTCGCCCTCGCCGACCTCGAGACCGTGGAGAAGCGGCTGAAGACCGCGTCCAAGGCGGCGCGCGTGGACAAGAACGCCACCGAGGAGGCCGAGGCCATGCAGCGTGCCTACGACGTGCTGGCCGAGGGCACCCCGATCTACCGCTCCAACCTGTCGAAGGACGACCGCGAGGCCCTCGCCCCGCACTTCCTGCTGACCAACAGGCCGGTGCTCGCCGTGGTGAACGTGGGCGAGAACGAGCTCGACCGCATCCCCGCAGAGGTCGAGCGCGTGCGGGCCGAGATGTGCCCGGCAGGGGTGAACGCCGAGATCGAGGTCATCGGGATGAGCGTGCAGATCGAGGCCGAGGCCGCCCAGCTGGACGAGAAGGACCGCTCCGAGATGCTGGAGGCGCTGGGCCTGGGCGACGGCGCGCTCGCCACGATGGTGCGCAGCGCGTACCACCTGCTCGGCCTGCGCACGTACTTCACCACCGGCGAGAAGGAGACGCGGGCATGGACGTTCCGCGCCGGGTCCAAGGCACCCGAGTGCGCGGGGCGCATCCACACCGACTTCCAGCGGGGCTTCATCCGCGCCGAGGTGATCGGCTGCGAGGACCTGCTGGAGATCGGCTCGTGGACGAAGGCGAAGGAACTCGGCAAGGTGCGCCTCGAGGGCAAGGACTACGAGTTCGTCGACGGTGACGTGACCGAGTTCCGCTTCAACGTCTGACTTCGTTGCTGCGTCTGGCATAACGTTCGGTCATGGAACCGGTCTGGCTGGTGAGCAAGGGCAACGTGCTCGCGTCCGCGGACCTGGCCACCTCCAGGGCGGAGCGCCGCCGCGGCCTCATCGGCGCCGGCACGGTGACCACTCCCCTCGTCCTCCAGCCGTGCAACTGGGTGCACTCCGTGGGCATGCGCACCGCGATCGACGTGGCCTACGTGGACGCGGACGGCAACGTCATCGACGTGCGGTGCCTGCGGCCGTTCCGTGTGGCCCCGCTGAACAGGCGCGCCGTCACGGTGATCGAGGCCGCACAGGGCTCGTTCGAGCGCTGGGGCCTCTCCTGCGGCGACACGGTGGAGATCCGCAGGCCATGAGCAACGGGTCCGGCGACAAGGGCGCCGTCTCCACGGTGCACCCGGGCCTCTGGCTGGTGGCGACACCCATCGGCAACCTGGAGGACATCGCCCCGCGCGCCGGCCACGTGCTGCGCACGGCGTCGATGATCCTGTGCGAGGACACGCGCCACAGCGGCTCGCTGCTGAAGCGACTCGGCGTCTCCGGCGCGCGGCTCGTCGTGGCGAACGACCACACGGAGCACGATGCCGCCGCGGTGATGCTCGGGGCGCTCGCCTCCGGGGCGGTGGTCGCCGTCATCACCGACGCAGGGTCCCCGGGTGTCAGCGACCCGGGCGAGCGGCTCGTGCGTGCCGCGGTGGAGGCGGGGCACCCCGTGCACGCGGTGCCGGGGCCGGCGGCCTTCGTGATGGCTGCGACGGTCAGCGGGCTGCCCACGCAGCGCATCGCGTTCGACGGGTTCCTGCCGCGCGGCGGCGCCGAACGGCGCAACGCCGTCACCGAGGTCGCACACGAGCGCCGCACCACGGTCATCTACGAGGCGCCGCACCGCCTGGTGCGCACCATCGAGGACCTGCGGGACGCGTGCGGCGACGGGCGGCGCGTGGCCATCGCGCGCGAGCTCACCAAGATGCACGAGACGGTCTGGCGCGGCACGCTCGCCGAGGCCGTGGAGTTCGTGAACTCGGCGGAACCGCGCGGCGAGTACGCGATCGTGGTCGAGCCGGCGCCGTCGGGTGCCGACGG
>CAZZFB010000155.1:0-2696 GCA_964653385.1 uncultured Bifidobacterium sp.
GCCGGTAGCACACCATGTCGATGACGACGTCCTTGTGGAACCGCTGGCGGTACTCGTAGGCGAGACGCGCCACGCGGACGCATGCCTCAGGGTCGTCGCCGTTCACGTGGAAGATCGGTGCCTGCACCATCTTGGCGATGTCGGTGGCGTACTGCGACGAGCGCGACTGCTCCGGCGCGGTGGTGAAGCCGATCTGGTTGTTCACGACGAGGTGGATGGTTCCGCCGACGCGGTACCCGGTGAGGTCGCTCATGGCGAGCCCCTCCGCCACGATCCCCTGCCCGGCAAATGCGGCGTCGCCGTGCATCAGCACCGGCAGCACGCTGAACACGCCGGGGGGCTGGATCTTGTCCTGCTTGGCCCGCACCATGCCGAGGACGACGCCGTTCACGGTCTCGAGGTGGCTGGGGTTCGCGGCCAGCTCGACGTCGATGGACGCTCCGCCGGCGGACACGTACGTGCCGTGCGCGCCGAGGTGGTACTTCACGTCGCCGCTGCCCTGCACGGAGTCGGCACTGAGGTGGCCCTCGAACTCCTTGAAGATCTGGTTGTAGTCCTTGCCCATGACGTTGGCGAGGACGTTCAGGCGGCCGCGGTGGGGCATGCCGAACACGACCTCGTGGAGGCCGTCGTCCGCGGCGGAGGAGACGATCTCGTCGATGATCGGGATCATCGACTCGGCTCCCTCCAGACCGAAGCGCTTGGTGCCCACGTACTTCGTGGCGAGGAACTTCTCGAACGCCTCGGCGGCGTTCAGGCGCTCCAGGATGCGCAGCTTCTTGTCGAGGGTGGGGGTCCAGGTGACTCCCTCCACCTTCGACTGGATCCAGCGCTGCTCGTCCATGTCCTGGATGTGCATGTACTCGATGCCGATCGTCCGGCAGTAGGCGTCGCGGAGCACGCCGAGAAGCTCGTCCAGCTTCATCTTGGTGCTCCCGGCGACGCCGCCGGTCAGGAACTCGCGCTCGAGGTCCCAGATGGTGATGCCGTAGGTGGACGGGTCGAGCTCCTTCGGGAGCTCGGGCTTCTTCCAGCGGAGAGGGTCGATGTCGGCGATGAGGTGGCCGCGCACGCGGTGCACGCGAACGAGCATGCTGATCTGCATCTGCTTGTGCATCAGCATCTCTTCGCGGTTCATCGGGCTCGTGTCGGTGGACCACTGGACGGCCTGGTACGGGATCTCGAGCGCGGCGAACACGTCGTCGTAGAAGCCGTGGCTGCCGAGCAGGAGCTCGTGCACCCTCTTCAGGAACAGGCCGCTCTCGGCGCCCTGGATGATGCGGTGGTCGTAGGTGCTCGTGATGGTGATCACCTTGGAGACGCCCAGGACGTTCAGGTTGGCCTCGTCCGCGCCCTGGAACTCCGCCGGGTAGTCGATGCTCCCCACGCCCACGATGACGCCCTGGCCCGGCATCAGGCGGGGCACGGACTGCACGGTGCCGATGGTGCCGGGGTTCGTGATGCTGACGTTCGCGCCCTGGAAGTCCGCGACCGTCAGCTTGTTGTTCTTGACCTTGCGGATGAGGTCGTCGTACGCCACCAGGAACTGGCCGAACGTCATGGTGTCGGCCGCCCTCAGCACGGGCACGACGAGGTTGCGGGTGCCGTCGCCCTTGTCGACGTCGACCGCGAGACCGACATTGACGTGGGGGTTGCGCACGATCTGCGGCTTGCCGTCGGCATCAGCCACGTAGGAGTTCTTCATGGCGGGCACCGACTCGGCGATCGCCTTCACGATCGCGTACGCGATGATGTGCGTGAACGAGACCTTCGACAGGCCGTGGCGGCTGCGGTAGTCGTTGATGACCTTGCGGTTCACCTCCAGCAGACGGGCCGGCACGTTGCGGAAGCTGGTGGCCGTGGGCACCGTGAGGCTGCGCTCCATGTTGGAGACGATCGCGGCCCCGACGCCACGGATCGGCTCCGGGGCGGCATCAGCCGGCACGGCTGCCGGTGCGGCAGGGGCAGGTGCCGGCGCGGCCGCGGGTGCCGAGCCGTTGCCGTTCGCCGACGGTGCCGGTGCGGCGGGGGCTGCCGAGGGGGCGACTGCGGGGGCGGACGGAGCGGGGGCGCCGTTGCCGAGGAGGCTCTTGTAGTCGCTGAAGAACTCGCGCCATGCCTCGCTCACCGAGGAAGGGTCGGTGCGGAACTGCTCGTACATCTCCTCCACGAGCCACGAGTTCGCCCCGAAGTCCTGAGTGCGTTCAGCGATGTCAGCCATGGATGCCGCCTTGTCTGTGCCCCGGGGGGCGTGTGGCGCCGGGGCCTCGCGGCCGTTGTCGCCGCGGACGCCGTTGTCCGCGTGACAAATGGTACTTGTCCGTGCCCCTCCGGCGGGTGCCTCCGGAGCGGGCCAGGAGTAAATTTCGTCCCATGTCCCGCATCCGCTCCTCCCTGCTGCTCGCCGCCCCCATCGCCCTCCTCGCCGCGTGCGGCGGCGGGTCCTCCGCCCCGGCCGAGACCCTGCCCGCCGACGTCGACTTGCTGGTCAAGGCGGTGCCCTCCCTCAAGTTCGACAAGTCCGACTACGGCACCGTGAAGGCCGGCGAGATCATGTTCGGGTACACGAACGAGGACTCCGTGCGCCACACGCTCATCCTCGCCAAGGACGACCAGAAGGTCCCGAACTTCAAGCTGGTCATCGGCGTGAAGGGGGACAACGACTCCGGGGCGGTCACCCTGGAGCCGGGCAAGTA
>CAZZFB010000156.1:0-2691 GCA_964653385.1 uncultured Bifidobacterium sp.
GCGAGGTGCGGGATGATCTCGTTCTGCAGGGCCACGATGAGGCCCTCGAGGATGTCGTCGATTGTCGGTGTGGTGTTCATGCTGTCGTCCCCGGGTAGCCCATCAACTGTGCCATCGCCGGCAGGGCCGGCAGGCTCGACTGGATCAGGTAGAGCGGCAGCAGGAGCATGTGCTCCTTGCGGATCCGCCTCGCCACTGACTGGTGCACCGGCACGGCGATGTTTGCCGTGCCGAAGAGCGTGAAGTAGCCGAGCTCCTCGGGCGTGATGTCGGTGCCGGCGAGCTTGTTGTAGTACGCGAGGAACCCGCCCTCTTTCTTCGGGTACGACATGACGCTCGTCGCGCTCAGGATGTCCATCAGCACCATCCAGCCGAGGTCCTCGCGCGGGTCGCCGATGCGGCTGTTCTCCCAGTCGATCAGTGCGGTCACCCTGCCGTTCTCGTACAGGAAGTTCGCCGGGTTGAAGTCACCGTGGATGAGGGCGAGCTTCGCGGGACGGGGCTTGTTGCGCCGGAGGGTGAGGAACGAGTCGAGCAGCATCATCATCACCGGGTCCCAGTTGATGGTGCCGTACTCGCGGATGTAGTACTCGAACGTGGTGTCCATGTACTCGTCCCAAGAGCCCGCGCGGATGCCGACGCCGCGCGGGTCGACGAGAGCACCCTCAGGGTCGACGGTGCTGATGTCCGCAGAGTGCAGCTCCACGAGCACCTCGCACAGATGGCGGATCACGTCCTCCGTCTGGTCCTCGTCCGCTCCGCCGTTGAAGAGGGCAGATGTCTGGCCGCTGCCCGGTGCGCGCTCCAGGACCATCGCAGGCTCACCGAAGGGTGCGGGGTCCATCTCGTAGCCGTAACTGCGGCTGACGGGCACGTTCGTGCGCGTGCGGAGCGCCTCGATGAGGTCGTGCTCCACGGCGCGGCTCGTGTTGAGGATCGCCTCGATGTCCGGCGGGTTCTTGCGGATGATGAGCGGCAGGACCTCCTGCGCGCCGCCCCGCGTGACCGTGACATCGCACCTGAATGTCTCGCGCGAGAACCCGCCCGGAATCGGCTGCAGGTCGTTCACCTGCGCGTCGGTGATTCCCGGTTCGGCGCGTCTCAGCACCGCGATGATCGCTTGCTCCATGCAGATTCCCCCCTGCCCACGGCAACGGCACAACCGTACCGCACGTGCGGTACGTCCGTGCCTGTCGCCGCACGGGCCGCGTCCGTACGTTGCAGTCCCACCCACTCACGCACCGAGGAGACCCATGAACACGCTCACCCCGACCAGGCCCGTCAGGACCGCCTCCCGGCTCCTCCACCCGGCGCAGAAGCAGGTGTCGGTGGGGATCCTCAGCACGTATCCCCCCACCCAGTGCGGGCTGGCCACGTTCTCGGCCGCCCTCGTGAACGGCCTGCACCAGGCGGGCGTCACCGACATAGGCGTGGTGAGCGTGGGAGACGACGACGCCCTCTCCGACTCGCCGCACGTCGTCGGCCAGCTGATCCCGCGCGACGCGCTGTCCGTCTCCCGTGTCGCCCAGCTCCTGAACCGCTACGACATCGTCATCATCCAGCACGAGTACGGCATCTACGGCGGCGAGGACGGTGACGAGGTCCTGGAGGTCATGCGGCGCCTCCGCACACCCGTGATCGTCACGCTCCACACCGTCCCCCTGCAGCCCACGGCCCACCAGAAGCACATCCTCGAGGCGGTCATCGAGGAGGCGGACGTGGCCGTGACCATGACCGCCATCGCCCGCCAGCGCCTGCTCGCCGTCTACACAGTCGACCCTTCGCGGGTGGCCATCATCCCTCATGGTGCGACCATCCCGCTGCCGGTGGCCCCCACGTCGGGACATTCCCCGTTGCTCCTGACGTGGGGGCTGCTCGGTCCGGGCAAGGGGATCGAGTGGGTGATCGAGGCGCTCGCGATGCTCGGTGACGACGTGCCGACCGTGAACTACGTGGTCGCCGGACAGACCCACCCCAAGGTGAAGGCGCAGCACGGCGAGCAGTACCGCAGGTTCCTGCAGGACAAGGTGCGGCGGCACGGCCTGCAGGACAGGGTGGAGTTCGACTCCACGTACCGCACCGTCGACTCGCTCCTCGACCTCATCGCGAGGTCCACGTGCGTGGTGCTCCCGTACGAGTCGATCGACCAGATCACCTCGGGAGTCCTGGTGGACGCCGTCGCTGCAGGGCGGCCGGTGGTGGCCACCGCGTTCCCCCATGCCGTCGAGCTTCTGTCCGGGGGTGCGGGAATGCTCGTGCCGCCGCGCAACCCGGACTCGCTCAGCAAGGCGATCCGCAAGGTCGCCACGGAACCCGCACTCGTGCAGTCGATGACGCAGCGCGCGGCGTCACTCGCCTCGATGCACAACTGGGCGAGCGTCGCGTCCACCTACAAGGTCGTCGGGGAGTCGTTGCTGCAGACCGCCTCCCTCGAGGCCCGCTCGTGACCATCCCCATCGCGTCACGCCCGGTGTCCATGCGGCACCTCATCACCCTGACGGACGACCGCGGGATCTTCGAGCACGCAAAGGGCACCCAGCCCCGCTATGCGCACGGCTACTGCACCGACGACAACGCCCGGTTGCTCGTGGTCGCGTCGCGGGACGAGGGCCGTTCGTACGCGTCCCGGAACCTGGGGCACATCGCGATGCAGTTCCTCGTGGAGGCACAGTGCGACGACGGCGCGTTCCG
>CAZZFB010000157.1:0-2661 GCA_964653385.1 uncultured Bifidobacterium sp.
CCTCAGGCATCGGCACATCACTGAGGCAAAGCCTCAGGCATCAGCAAAGACGAACATCAGCTCCAGTTCGCACGCGGTCTCGCCGTTCAGCACGGCACGCCCCTGGCCCTTGCCGGCACGGGTGCTCATGCGCCCGAGCTCGACGACCAGTTCGAGCTCGTCACCCGGGACCACCTGCTTCCGGAATCGCGCCCCGTCGATGCCTCCGAACAGCGGAAGCTTGCCGGCATACGCCGGGTCCGACAGGACCGCGTACGCCCCCACCTGCGCGATGGCCTCGCACATCAGCACCCCCGGGAGCGTCGGGCGCCCGGGGAAGTGCCCCGGGAAGAACCACTCGTCACCGCGGAGCTTCCAGTGCCCGGTTGCGCCCTTGCCGATGTCGAGTGCGGAGATCCTGTCCACGAACAGGAACGGCGGGCGGTGCGGCAGGACGTCGGCCGGCGCGGCGAAGCTGCTCACTTCCCGAGCGCCTTGAGGAGGTTCGCGGGGGTGTCCTTCGGGGAGATCTTGTACCACGCCTCGAGGACGACACCGTCCTGGATGAGGAAGGCCGATCGCTCGATGCCCATGTACTCGCGGCCGTACATCGACTTCTTCTTCCACACCTTGAATGCCTTGGCGACCACGTTCTCGGTGTCAGCCAGCAAAGGGAAGCCGAGTTCGTACTTGTCGTCGAACTTCTTCTGCTTCTCGGGCTTGTCCGGGCTGATCCCCACAATCTTGGTGCGGCCGATCTGGTCCTTGACGTCGCGGAGACCACAGCTTTGCTGCGTGCAGCCGGGCGTGTCGGCCTTCGGGTAGAAGTAGACCAGAATCTTGCCCTTCCCCTGCTTCGACAGCGAGAACGGCTTGCCGTCCTGGTCGAGCAGATCGATCGCGGGTGCCTTCGAACCTTGCTTCAGCATGTCCCGCAGATTAGTTCGTGCGGCGCATCCCGTGGCCGTAGAAACCCTTCCTCGGCCGCGCATGGGCGTGGTAGTGGTCGGGAATGGTCCGCATGTTGTCGTCGATGCGCACGTCCATCTCCCAGTGCAGGTCAACGATGTCGAGCAGCTTCGCGTGCAGCCTCTCGCGCACCTCGTCCGGAGGGTGCGGGTCGTGCGTGCGCCACACGACCATCGGCACGGCGCAGCTCTCGCACTCGGCGATCCACATCTCCTCGTCCTCGTAGAACCACTCGGACATGCGGGCCGCCTCGCACAGCTCGCAGTCGGGCCCGAAAATGCTCATCTCACCACGTGGCCCCGTCCAGCGCGGCCCGGACCTCGCCCACGTACTCGCCCACGGCGTCTGCCCCGCCCTCGATCATGCGACGGACCACCGAGGCACCCATGATGACCCCGTCCGCCACGCGGCAAGCCTCCACCGCCTGTTCCGCGTTCGACACGCCGACACCCACGAGCACCGGCATGGCGGTCACCCTCTTCACCCTCGCCGCCAGGGCGGTGGCCGTGCCCGCGAGCGACGTGCGCTCCCCCGTGACGCCGAGCAGGCCCACCGAGTACACGAACCCGCGCGCCCGTGCCACGACACGCGGCAGTCTCTCGTCCGGCGCTGTGGGCGCGGCCAGCATGACCGTCTCCACCCCCGCTGCGTCAGCGGCCGCGCACCAGTCCCCGGACTCCTCGAGCGGGAGGTCGGGCACGATCGCCGCCACCACACCCGCAGCCCGGAGGTCGTTCGCGAACCTCTCGTGACCGGCATGGAACACGGTGTTGTAGTAGCACATCACCGCGAGCGGGATGCCCACGTCGAGCGTGCGGACCTCCTGCAGGATCGACACCGGTGTCGCACCCGCATCGAGGGCGACCTGGGACGACTGCTGGATGACCGGCCCGTCCATCACCGGGTCACTGAACGGGATCCCGATCTCGATCGCGTCGGCACCGTTGGCGGCGCACGCCCGCAGCGAGTCGACCCAGCCCGGGAAGCCGCCGGTGATGTAGGGCACCAGGCACTTGCCGCCCCCGTCGATGCGGCGCCGCAGCGCCGACTCGAGCGCTCCCGTCACTTGAGCCCGCCGAGGATGTCCATCATCTGCGCGACGTCCTTGTCGCCGCGCCCGGACAGGTTCATGAGAACGGTCTTGCCCTGCATTCTCGGGGCCTCGCGCGCGATCCACGCGACCGCGTGGGCGCACTCGAGTGCCGGGATGATGCCCTCGGTTCGCGAAAGGAGCTGGAAGCCCTCGATGACCTCGTCATCCGTGACCGTGGGGTACTCGGCGCGCCCGATGGAGGCGAGGTACGAGTGCTCCGGACCGACGCCGGGGTAGTCGAGTCCTGCGCTCACGCTGTGGGCCTCCTGCACCTGGCCGTGCTCGTCCTGCATGAGGTAGCTCTTCATCCCGTGGACCACACCTGGCTGGCCACGCTTCACCGCCGCGCCGCCGGCCGGCTCCACGCCCACGAGACGGGCCGGGGTGTCGACGAAGCCGGAGAAGATGCCCATCGCGTTGGAGCCGCCGCCCACGCAGGCGACGACCACGTCGGGCGTGGTGCCGAGCATCTCGTTGCACTGCGCGAACGCCTCGTCGCCGATCACGCGGTGGAACTGGCGGACCATGTACGGGTACGGGTGGGGACCCATGACCGAGCCGAGGCAGTAGTGGGTGCTCTCCACCGTGGCCACCCAGTCGCGCATCGCCTCGTTGACCGC
>CAZZFB010000158.1:0-2608 GCA_964653385.1 uncultured Bifidobacterium sp.
TGCGGGGAGTGGCTCCCCCACGTCCCACAGGTGGTGCAACGGGTCATGGAGCATGTACCTGGCCAGGGACTCCACCGTGAACACGGAGCCGTCGCTGCGGAACCCCCGCCTCGCCCACTGCTCCCCCGAGACCCCCGCGTACCGCACGGCGAAAGTCTCCGCGGCGGCCTTCAGCTCCGCCGCGACGGCCGCGGGGTCCTGCGCGCGGTAATCGTCCTCCACTGCCGTCGCGTCCTGGTCCCAGTTCTCGAACGCGGGGTCATGGCTGTCCAGCATCAGGCCGAGGCGCGTGTCCATGATGCGAAAAACGTCACGCACGTGACACGCGTACTCCAGCGGCGACCACACGTCCGGCCTCGGCCGCTCCCTGACGTCCGCACGGGCGAGCACCGCCACCCACCGCGCCCCGATTTCACGCACCATTGCCGCTGTCCCTGCGACGGCGAACGAGGGTGCGTCGAACCCGCAGTCCCCGCACCTTTGCTCCAGTACCCATGTCCAGTTCTTGTCGTCGGGCACGATGCCGTCTGCCATGGTGCGCCACCGTAGGCGGTAAGGTGAGGGGCGAAGGGGAGTATCCCAGCAGGGCAACCTGCCACCGGCGTCGTCAGTACGGCTCACGCCCGGCCCGGTGTAGAGGGAGAGACCTTCGGACCTGCTCACGTCGATCCGAAGGAACCCCCACGATGTCGATTCTCATCGCGCACACCCCCGCCCACACCCGTCCCGCTGACCTGGTCGCCGCTGAACTCGGGGTGGACCCCGCCGTCGGCCTCGGCACTGGTGAGGCAGTGTCACGGCTGGCCGCGAACGGGCCGAACATGCTGGCATCGGTCGCCCGGCGCCCCGCGCTGCTGCGGTTCCTCGACCAGTTCCGCGACGTGCTGATCCTCATCCTCCTCGGCGCGGCCGTCGTGAGTTTCCTGGTCTCCGGCGAGGTGAAGACACCTGCAGTCGTTCTCGCGGTCGTCCTGCTGAACGCCGTCATCGGCTTCGTTCAGGAGCAGAAGGCCGAGGCATCGCTCGAGGCACTGAAGAAGATGCTCGCCTCGAGCACGCGCGTGCGGCGCGGCGGCGAGACGGTCTCGATACCCACCCAGGACGTGGTGGCCGGGGACATCGTGCTCGTCGAGGCCGGCGACAGGGTCCCCGCGGACGGGCGCCTGCTGGTCGCGGTCAACCTGGAGATCGACGAGTCCGCGCTCACCGGCGAGAGCCACCCGTCGTCGAAGTCCACCGAAGAAGTCGCCGGCGACGAGGTGCCGCTCGGTGACCGCTCGTGCATGGCGTACATGAACACCACGGTCACGCGCGGCCGCGCCGAGCTGGTGGTGACGGGCACGGGGATGTCCACGGAGATCGGCCGCATCGCGGGCCTGCTCCGCTCCACCGAGGTCGAGCCGACACCGCTGCAGAAGCAGCTGACGGGGCTCGCCCACAGTCTCGCCAAGCTGGCTGCCGTCATCGTGGCGGCCGTCATCGCGATCGGCCTGCTGCGCGGCGACGGCATCTCGGACCTGCTGAACCTGGCTGTCGCACTCGCGGTCGCGTCGATCCCCGAGGGTCTCCCCGCGGTCACCGCGGTCACCCTCGCGATCGGCGTGTCCACCATGGCGCGCAAGAACGCCATCGTGAAGCGCCTGGCGAGCGTCGAGACGCTCGGCTGCACGAGCGTGGTCTGCTCGGACAAGACGGGAACGCTCACGCTCAACGAGATGACTGCCCGTCGTCTCGTCATCCAGGATGCCGAGCACACCGTGAGCGGCGAGGGCTACTCCCCGGAGGGCACGATCTCCGACCTCGACGGCGGGACACCGTTCGTCATCGACAATGCCCTGCTCGGCATGGCGCTCTGCAGCGATGCGGTCGTGAACAACTCCGGCGGCACCTGGGAACTCGTGGGTGACCCCACCGAGGGTGCCCTCGTGGTCCTCGCGATGAAGGGCGGTCTCGACGTGCCCGCGCAGCGCGCGGCCCACCGCCGCATCGCGGAGGTCCCGTTCGACTCCTCCGTGAAGCTGATGGCCACGTTCCACCGCATCGTCGACTCGGGCGGTCACGAGACCGTGCGGGCCTTCGTGAAGGGTGCACCCGACGTCATCCTCGAGCGCGCGACCCGGATCATCAGCACGGACGGCTCCGCCGACCCGATGGACGACGCACGTGATTCGGTCCTCGACCACAACGACCGCCTCGCCCGCGAGGGCATGCGCGTGATCGCCGTCGCGCAGCGCGACTTCTCCCCCGATGCATGGGACGAGTTCGTGGACAGCGGCGCCGAGCCGCTCGACCTCATCGATGACCTCGTGCTGCTGGCGCTCGTCGGCATCGTTGACCCGCCCCGCCCGGAGGCGAAGGCCGCGATCGCGGAGGCGCGCCAGGCCGGGATCTCCGTGAAGATGATCACCGGCGACCACGCGGCCACCGCGCGCGCCATCGGCCAGGAGCTCGGGCTCGTGGAGGGTGAGGCGACCGCGCTCACCGGCGCGGACCTCGACAAGCTGTCGGACGACGAGCTCGACAGGATTGTCGACGACGTCGCCGTGTTCGCCCGCGTGGCCCCGGAGCACAAGATCCGTCTGGTCACCGCGCTGCAGCGCAAGGGCCG
>CAZZFB010000159.1:0-2567 GCA_964653385.1 uncultured Bifidobacterium sp.
CCGCGGCCATGCCGGCGCAGTCGCCCACGTTGTCGCCCACGTTGTCGGCGATGGTGGCGGGGTTGCGCGGGTCGTCCTCGGGGATGCCCGCCTCGACCTTGCCGACGAGGTCTGCACCCACGTCGGCGGCCTTGGTGAAGATGCCGCCGCCCACGCGCAGGAAGAGCGCGAGGAGGGAGCCACCGAAGCCGAAGCCGACGAGGATCACGCTCGAGGAGTTCTGGAAGATCATGATGATCGCCGTGGCGCCGATGAGGCCGAGGCCCACGGTGAACATGCCGGCCACGCCGCCCGTGCGGAAGGCGACCGTGAGGGCCTTCGGCATCGAGTTGGTGAGGGCGGCCGCCGCCGTGCGGACGTTGCCGCGGGTGGCGAGGGTCATGCCGATGTAGCCGGTGAGACCCGAGGCGAGGCACCCGAGCACGAATGCCACGGTGCGCCACAGGCCGGCCTGCCCGAAGGAGAGGGCCTCTGAGCCGTCGCCCTTCTTGATGGCGGTCGACGTGACGAACACGATGACCACGAGCGGGATCAGGATGAACCCGATCGTCCTGAACTGGCGCTTGAGGTACGCGAGGGCGCCCTCCTGAATCGCCGCGGCGATCTCCCGCATCTTGGGCGAGCCCTGGTCGGACGCCAATACCGAGCGGACCAGGTAGAAGCCCACCGCGATGGCGAGGATGGCGGCCGCAGCGGAGAGCCACAGGACCAGCCATTCACCACCTTTCAGTGTGAACTCCTGGTATCCGCCCTCAGCTGCAATTATCCCTGTCACCGAATTGTCTCCCGGTCGTTTGGGGGGCAGGCCGGGGTGACCATGCCCTCTGAAGTGGAACGGGTCAACAGTAGTGAAAAACGGCACGAACGGGCGACTTTGCCAAGTTGCCGTGGTCGGGCCCCGCGGGAGTACCGTTTGCCCCGCAATTGCATCTCCGGGGTGGTTCCGGACCGAGCAGGAGACCCGAATGGCACAAGCAGTCACCAGCCACCGAGGACCCGTCACCGGCACGGCCGCCCGGGCCCGCCGCCGGCGGCCGTTCCTGGTCGATCTCTACTCCACCGCCGTCGGCAAGAAGTACGTCATGGGCGCCACGGGCATCGGTCTCATGGGGTTCGTGCTCTTCCACATGATCGGCAACCTGAAGATGTACGCGGGCGCCGCGGACCTCGACCACTACGCCCACTTCCTCCAGACGCTCCTGTACCCGCTCGCCCCGAAGGGCTGGGTCCTGTGGATCCTGCGCGGCGGGCTCATCACGATGCTCCTGCTCCACCTCCACGCGGCGTGGTCCCTCACGGTCCTGAACCGCAAGGCCCGCCCCGTGAAGTACCAGAGCAGCCGCGACTACCAGATCGCCAACTTCGCCAGCCGCACGATGCGCTACTCGGGCATCGTGATCCTCGCCTTCGTCGTCTGGCACCTGCTCGACCTCACGTTCGGCGTCGTCAACCCCGAGGTCGGCAAGATGATCACCCACGCCGGCGACGAGGAGGCCGTGAAGTCGGTCTACGCGAGCGTCGTCCACTCCTTCGAGCGCACCCCGGTGGCGCTCTTCTACGTGGTGGCGAACGTCGTCCTCGGCATCCACCTGTTCCACGGCGCATGGAGCATCTTCCAGTCGTTCGGCTGGAACAACCCGCGCTTCAACAAGTGGCGCCGCTCCTTCGCCACCGGATTCGCCGCGGTCATCGTGGTCGGCAACGTCTCATTCCCAGTCGCAGTCATGGCCGGCATCGTCGGCTGAACCCAGAGAAAGTCAGGAACACCCCATGAGCCTCACACAGGACCTTCTCTCGAAGAACAGCGTCCAGCTGAACTCCAAGATCCCCGCGGGGTCGATGGAGGAGAAGTGGGACAACTACAAGGCCGACATGAAGTTGGTCAACCCGAACAACAAGCGCAAGTTCAAGGTGATCGTCGTCGGCACCGGCCTCGCCGGCGCGTCCGCCGCGGCCACGCTCGCCGAGCTGGGCTACCAGGTCGACGCCTTCACGTTCCACGACTCCGCCCGCCGCGCGCACTCGATCGCCGCGCAGGGCGGCATCAACGCCGCGAAGAACTACAAGGGCGACGGTGACTCCGTCCACCGCCTGTTCTACGACACGGTGAAGGGCGGCGACTTCCGCGCCCGCGAGGCGAACGTGCACCGCCTCGCCCAGGTCTCCGTGAACATCATCGACCAGATGGTCGCCCAGGGCGTCCCGTTCGCCCGCGAGTACGGCGGCCTTCTCGACAACCGCTCGTTCGGCGGCGCCCAGGTGAGCCGCACGTTCTATGCGCGCGGCCAGACGGGCCAGCAGCTGCTCCTGGGTGCCTACCAGCAGTTCTCGCGCCAGGTGGGGCTCGGCGGAATCCGCCTGTTCAACCGCACCGAGTTCGTCGACGTCGTCGTGGTCGACGGCCGCGCAGCCGGGATCGTCGTGCGCGACCTCGTGACGGGCGAGATCTCCTCGCACTCCGCCCACGCAGTGGTCCTCGCCACGGGCGGGTACGGCAACGTGTTCTTCCTGTCGACCAACGCCATGGCCTGCAACGTGACGGCGGCGTGGCGCGCGCACCGCAAGGG
>CAZZFB010000160.1:0-2554 GCA_964653385.1 uncultured Bifidobacterium sp.
GCCTCCTCGACCGTGGCGGCGTCACCGCTGCCGTTGTGGAGGTTGATCCCCGCGAGGAATCCACCGACGACCATCAGGCCGAGCAACGCGACGGCGCCGAGGTCCGACGGGTTCACCGTGAAGGCATAGACCACAGATGCGACCAGGGAGATCCCTGCGATGCCGAGGAAGTACTTGGAGCCGGAGGAGAACATCGTGACCTACTTCTGCACGTACACCAGGAACCACAGGGCCATGTTGATCCCCGTGAGCACATACCAATACAACGCGTGCGCGGAGACGACCTGCATGTCGTCGCCGCGGCCGCCGACCGAACGGAAGAACGCGGCGGCACTGAACGCGATGCCGACCGCGACCAGGACGAGCATGGTTCCGGTGATCGCGTAGAACATGCTCTGGTAGGCCCCGTCACGGACGCCGATGCCCATCTGGCTCCACACCGCGATCTGTGCGTTCACGATCGCCACGCCGACGCCGGCGGTGAGACCGAGCGCCATCGAGCGGTGGCGGGCGTCGTCGCGGCGAGCGGAGTACACGGCCCACTGGGCCATGAAGCAGGCCACGAAGAACGTGACGAACATCGTGTTCGCCGCGACCTCGGGGATCTTGATGGCCTCGGGCAGCCAGTCCTTGATCATGTAGAAGCCGTCCGAGGACTCGCGCACCGGCGCGGCCGCGCGGAACTTCATCCACATGGCGAGCATCCCCGCCATCATCATCGAGATGCCAGCACCTGCGACCGCCGTCGCCACGAAGACCTGGCGGCGGGGGGCGGGCTCACCGCGCTGGGGAAGAGCGATGGTCATGCCGACACCTCCGACTTGGGCTTTGCGTCAAGGACTGGTTCCGCGGAAGACACCGTGGCGAGAGCCGCGAAGTTGTCGTGAGGGGCAGGCGACGGGATCGCCCACTCGAGCGTGTGCCCGTCCCACGGGTCGTCGCCGGCGCGCTCGCCGGAGCGCACGGCCGACACGACCGCACCGGCCGCCGCGAGGACGCTGAGCGCGACGAGAGCATGGCCGGCGGCGGTCAGCGCATTCCACAGCCCGATCGGTCCGCCGTACGTGAAACCGTCCACGGCGCCGGCGGGCTGGTCGGCGAAACCGGCGATGAAGTTCGGGAACGACGACAGGACGGTGCCGAGCAGGGCGAGCCCGACGAGCGGGAGCGTCTTGCCCTGCGGGACGGTCACGCCCCACAGCTTCGGTGCCCAGTGGAGCAACGCGCCGATGGCGACCATCACGGTGCCGTAGACCACGTAGGTGGTCGCGCCTTCCTCGAACGCGGTGCCGGCGAGCCCTGCCGCCTCGAAGTTCTGCACCATCGCGCCGAGCATGCCCACGAACACCATCCCGGTGCCGAGGAACGCGAACGCGAACGGGGCGCTGACCTTCGGCTTGCCGACCTTCAGCACGAACAGGCTCGCACCGAGGGCCACGAGGACACCGAGCACCGGCAGCCCGTTGAAGATCAGGTACGGGAGCGCGCTGCTCACCGTGTCACCCGCGGAGCCGTCGGTGGAGAGCACGTGCTGGGACTGCGTCACGGCACCGAGCGCACCGGCAGACACCAGCCCGATGCCCGCGAACACTGCGGCCCGCAGCGGCTGGCGGGCGCCGGCGGTGACGGGTGCGATGTCAGCGAGCACCGCAACGGCGATGGCGGCGAACACGAACGTGGCGGGCTGCGTCATCGCGAAGTGGAGGTGGTCTGCCACGGCCTTGTTCCCGCCGAACGCGGCCTTCGCGTAGGTGTGGTCCACATAGAGGTAGGCGACGGTTCCGATGGTGACCGGCAGGGTCAGGGCAGCCGTGACTGACCCCACGAGACCGCCCCACGACAGCGCGGGGATGTCGTCCAGTCCCATGCCCGGCGCGCGCGAGGTGAGCACCGTTGTCGCCACGGACACGGCCGCGGCAGCCAGCCCCGCGGCCGCGAGCGCCACTCCGAGCAGGTACATGTCGACGAGGTCCGAATTGCCTCCGCCGGGGCCGCCGTTCCCGATGATCGAGATGATGACCATCACGGACCCGAGGTCCCACGCCCAGAAACCGAACTGGGCCAGGCGGGGGAAGGAGATCGCGCGCGAACCGACCTGCATGGGCACGACGGCCACGGCAATGCCGAGGGCGAGCGGGGCGAGGGTGCCGAAGACCAGGAGATACCGGAAGAGGGCGAGGAGCTGCGGGGTGGCGTCCCCGTCGAAGATCGAGTACCCGTTGCTCATCCGCTCGAGACCGATCACGACACCGATGACCGCTGCGGCAACGCCCGCCACGAGGGACTCGCCGACCATGAGGCGACCGATCTTCTTGTGGTCGCTGCTCGTCAGCCAGTTCGCCACCGCTGCCACCGGACCGGGTCGCGCGGATCCGGCCGGGGCGCCTGCGTGCGTATCAATGGTCGTCATTTGCCGAAGGTCTCCCAGACGCAACCCGTCTGTCCACAGGGACACAGGGGGTGCTCATGCCGATAGTAAACAAGGCAACACTATCCACCGACCCCTCGCCAATCGGAAATCCCGCGATGTGACGCAAGTAGTGCGATTGCGCCA
>CAZZFB010000161.1:0-2485 GCA_964653385.1 uncultured Bifidobacterium sp.
TCCGTCAGGAGAAGAAGCCGCGGACTGCCTCTGCCATCTTCGCGCGGTGCTTCTCGCCCGAGAGGATGACACCGACCATCGAGATGGACGTGTGGATGTGCCCGCCCGCCTGGATGTGGTTCACCTTCACGCCGGCCTGGCGGAGAGCCTCGGCATAGGCGTTGCCCTCGTCGCGGAGCGGGTCGAACTGGGCGGTCACGATCGTGGCGGGCGGGAGCCCGGCGAGCGACGCAGCCTTCAGCGGCGATGCCTTCGGGTGCGCACGGTCGGCCCTGTCCGCGTAGCAGTCCCAGAACCAGTTCATCAGTGACTTGGTGAGGATGTACCCCTCGCCGTTCAGGTCGAGCGACGGGTACTCCCTCGAGCCGTCAGTGACGGGAGTGAGGAGCAACTGGCCGCACAGCGCCGGGCCGCCGTTGTCGCGCGCCGTCTGCGCGGCGACCGCGGCGACGTTGCCGCCGGCGCTCCACCCCGCGACCGCGATCTTCCCGGGGATGCCGCCGAGCTCGGTGATGTGGTCGTTCACCCACTGCACTGCCGCGAAGCCGTCGTCTGCCGCGGCGGGGAAACGGGCCTCCGGCGCGTGGCGGTAGTTGACGGACACGAAGACCGCGTCCGACTGCACGCACAGGTCGCGCACCATCGGCTCGTCGCTGACGTGGCTGCCGATCACCCAGCCGCCACCGTGGAAGTAGACCACCACGGGGTGCGGGCCGGGCGTGGCCGGGCGGTACAGGCGGTACTCGAGCGGGCTGCCGTCCGCACCGGGCAGGGTGCCGTCCACCATCTCGCCGACCTCCGGGCCGGGCGGGCGCATCGCGCCGCTCGCCGCGCTGAACTCGCGTGCCCCCTCGGCCCCCAGGGTCTCCATGGGCGGCAGGCCCATCTGGCTCATCATGTCGAGCACGATGAACACGTCGGGCTGCACGGAACGGATGACGCCGTCGTTGCAGACCTCCTTGCCGGGGCCGGTCAACGTGAAGCCCAGGTAGCCGCGCTCGGTGACCTCGTTGCACACGCGGCGGTACCCGTCCACTCCGCCGAGGTACGGCAGCATCACGCGGGGCTTGCCCGGCACGTTCGCACCCATGTACCAGGAGTTCGTGTCCTTCATCAGCGAGATGTCGGCGAACTCGGCACCGTGGCGCACCCAGCCGGCCTCCGCGGTCTCGGTGGGCTCGATCGTCTCCAGGCCGTTCTCGCGCATGTGCACGAGCGTGTCCGTCACCCAGTCCACGTGCTGCTCGATCGACACCATCATGTTGGACAGCACGCTCGGGCTGCCGGGGCCGGTGATCATGAAGAAGTTCGGGAACTCCGTGGACATGAGACCCAGGTACTGCAGCGGGCCGTGCTCCCACTTCTTCTTCAGCGTGGTGCCGTTGCGCCCGGTGATGTCCACGCTCACGATCGCTCCTGTCATCGCGTCGAAACCAGTTGCGTAGACGATGTCGTCGAACTCCACGGTCTCGCCGCCGAACGTGATGCCGTCCGCAGTGATGGTGGTGATCGGGGATGTGTTCAGGTCGACCAGGCGCACGTGGGGCTTGTTGTAGGTGTCGAAGTAGTTGGTGTCCAGGCAGGGCCGCTTCGTGCCGAACGGGTACGTCTTCGGGCACAGCAGCTCGGCCGTCACCGGGTCCTTCACCGTCGCGCGGATCTTCTCGCGGATCATCTCCGACACGATCTCGTTCGCCTCGCGGTTGGTGCTCTGGTCCATGAAGATGCCGAGGATGGAGAACAGCTCGCCGCGGGCCCACTTCTCCTCGAACATCTCGCGCCGTTGCTCCGGCGTGACCGCGAAGACCGACACCTCGGCGGGCGGCAGCGGAACGCCCCCGCGCGTCCACTTGGCGGACTCGCGGTACGCGTCCCGGTCCGCCAGCAACGGCGCCTTGCGGTCCTCCGAGACCGGGCCGTTGAATGCCGGCACCGAGAAGTTCGGCGTGCGCTGGAAGACGGTCACCTGGCTGGCCTGCTCGGCGATGAGCGGGATCGACTGGATGCCGGACGAACCGGTGCCGATCACTGCGACCCGCCGCCCGGTGAAGTCGACACCTTCGTGGGGCCAGCGGCCGGTCACGTAGACGCCGCCCCTGAAGTTCTCGGTGCCGGGGATGTCGGGATCCTTCGGCACGGAGAGGCAACCGGTCGCCATGACGTAGTGGCGGCAGGTGATGGTCTCGCCCGTGTCGGTGGAGACGGTCCACTTCCTCGTCGAGTCGCTCCACACGGCGTCCCTCACGCGGGTGTCGAACGTGATGTGCGGGTACATGTCGTGCTTCTTCGCCACGAACTGCGCGTAGGCGAGGATCTCGGGCTGTGCGGCGTACTTCTCCGACCACGTCCATTCCCGGTCCAGCTCGGGGTCCCACGAGTAGGTGTAGTCGGTGGTGGGGATGTCGCAGCGCGCACCGGGGTAGCGGTTCCAGTACCAGGTGCCGCCCACGTCGCCGCCGGACTCGAGCACCCGGAAGGAGAACCC
>CAZZFB010000162.1:0-2319 GCA_964653385.1 uncultured Bifidobacterium sp.
CCCACCGACCTGACCGTCTGGATCAGGTTCGCGTGCTCCTCGCCCAGCTTCGCCCGCAGGCGCCTGATGTGCACGTCGACCGTGCGCGCGCCGCCGTAGTACTCGTAGCCCCACACGCGTGACAGCAGCATCTCGCGCGTGAACACCTTGCCCGGGTTCTGCGCGAGGAACTTCAGCAGCTCGTACTCCATGAACGTGAGGTCCAGCGGGTTGCCGTTGAACGAGGCCTGGTACGTCTCCAGGTTGAGGACGAGCCCGCTGTGCTCCACCAGGTCAGCGCGCATCGCGGTGCCGCTCGAGCGCGAGAACATGTGGCGAAGACGCGCCTCCAGCTCGCGGGGGTGGAACGGCGACAGGCAGAAGTCGTCGAACAGGTCGTCGCGCAGCTCGAGGTCGCCCAGCTGCGCACCGGTGACGAGCAGCATCACCGAGTTCACCGGGTTGTCGCGCTTGCGCAGCGACCTGGCGAACGCCCACGCCGCCTCAGGGTCCTCCTCGGCGGAGATGACGGCCCCGGACCAGCCGGCCTGGGGCTCCGTCTTTGCCGCCTCTTCCGGCGAGCCTGCCGCCTTCCACCTGAACCCGCCCAGGTCGAGCGTGCGCGCGAGGTCGGGCGACGGTGCCGCCGGGAAGACCACGAGCATGTCGAGGGGGTTCATCGCGCGTCCGGCCACCTTCTCAGATCGACCGCAGGTAGGTCTTCAGCTCGAACGGGGTGACCTGGGTCTTGTACTGGCGCCACTCACGGTGCTTGTTGCGCAGGAACCAGTCGAAGATGTGCTCGCCGAGCGCCTCGTGCACGAGCGCGGACTCCTCCATGAGGCGCAGCGCGTCGTTGAGCGACTGCGGCAGCTGCTGCACGCCGAGCTTGGCGAGCGACGTGTCGTCCATCTCGAACAGGTTCGCGTCGGCCTCGGGTGCCAGCTCGTAGCCCTCGCGCACGCCCTTCAGGCCGGCGGCGAGGATCACGGAGAACGCGAGGTACGGGTTGCACGCCGGGTCGGGGGAGCGGTACTCGATGCGGGTGGCGGATGCGCTGCCGCGCTTCGGCACCGGCACGCGGATGAGGCCGCTGCGGTTGTTGCGCGCCCACGTCATGTGCACCGGTGCCTCGAAACCGGGGACGAGGCGCTTGTAGCTGTTCACCGTCTGGTTGGTGACGGCAGTGATCTCCGCGGCGTGGAAGAGGAGGCCCGCCATGAACGACTTCGCCGTGGCGGACAGGTTGTACGGGTCCGAGGCGTCGAAGAAGGCGTTGTCCTCGCCCTTGAAGAGCGAGAGGTGGAGGTGCATGCCGGAGCCCTGGATGCCCTCGAGGGGCTTGGGCATGAACGTCGCGTGCACGTTGTGCATCGCGGCGATCTCCTTCACGATCATGCGGAACGTCATGATGCTGTCCGCCATGGTGAGGGCGTCGGTGTGGCGCAGGTCGATCTCTTGCTGGCTCGGCGCGTCCTCGTGGAACGAGTACTCCACGGAGATGCCCATGGCCTCGAGCGTGCGGATCGTCTCCTTGCGCAGCGACGAGGCGACGTCGGTGGTGGTGAGGTCGAAGAAGCTGCCCTCGTCGAGCGGCACGGGGACCTCGCCGGGCTTCGGCGGGGCGAAGTAGAAGTACTCCATGTCGGGGGCCACGAGGAACTCGAAGCCCTGCTTCTGTGCCGCGGTCAGGTTGCGGCGCAGCACCTGGCGGGGGTCGCCGTCGAAGGCGGCGCCGTCGAGGTCGTGGATGTCGCAGAACACGCGCGCCTCGGCGCTCTTGCCGTCCACCCACGGGAGGATCTCGAAGGTGTTCGGGTCCGGGATCGCGAGGACGTCGGCCTCCTGCACACGGCTGAAGCCGTCGATCGAGGAACCGTCGAACGTCATGCCGTCCTCGAGGGCGTTCTCCAGCTCGGCCGGGCTGATCGCGAACGACTTCAGGCTGCCGAGCACGTCGGTGAACCACAGGCGCACGAGCCGCACGCCGCGCTCCTCGACCGTCCTCAACACGTACTCGCGCTGCTGGTTCAGCATCTCGCTCATCTCCTCAGTCTGCCGATGCAATCCGGCGGGGGCTACCGGGGATCCCGGAAGCGTTGTGTTTTCAGGGGGAAACGGCAACGGGGGGCCTTCCGGCCCCCCGCACCATGTTCGTTGGACGCTCCGTGGCGCTCAGCCGCAGACGGTCTCGAGGATGAGACGGGTCACCGTGTACGGGTCACAGTTCGCGTTCGGGCGGCGGTCCTCGGCGTAGCCGCGCTTGTCGCGGGCCACCTGCCAGGGGATGCGCACCGACGCGCCGCGGTTCGACACGCCGTAGGAGTACTTGTTCCACGG
>CAZZFB010000163.1:0-2293 GCA_964653385.1 uncultured Bifidobacterium sp.
TTTGCCGAGCACCGGAGCTCGACCATCGAGGCCTTCCGCAGCATCGACCTCGCGGCGCTCGCCGCCGACACGCGGGTCCGGGTCCTCTCGACGTGGGCACAGGTCGCGGTCCTCTCACCGACGGCAGAGTCAGTCCCCGACCGGACGAGCAGCGCCATGCTGTCCGCACTCGAGAGGAACAGCGGTGCCCCGGCCCCGCACAGGACCGCCGGCCCGTCGGCGTGGAACTGGTCGACCCACGCGGCGGAGGCACGGCACCTGGCGGAACGCGCCGCCGCGGAGGCACAGGCGACGGGCGTGTCGGACGAGGCGCGCACTCAGGCCCTGCTCGCCTGGCGCGAGACGCACCGGTCACCCGAATTCCTCGCCGCGCGCGCGGAGCGGACGGAGGCAGCCGCGCGCCTCGCGCGCCCGGGCACGCACGGTGCTGATGCGGCACGGTTCTGCCGCATCCTCGACCTGCTCGAGTCGGGGGACCTGGCACGGGCCGACGCAGCCATCGCCTCGTTGCGCTCGGATGCGGACGAGTCCGGCTCGTTCATAGCCCGGTGGTGGGCCGAGTTCCTGACGGCCGGCCGGCACATCTCGCGCGGCGAGCTCGACCTGGCGGCGCAGACCGCCCAACGCGCGTACGACCACGGCGCCCAGGCTGACGAACCGGGCCGGACCATGATCATGCTCGAGCAGATGGCCATGACGATGGTGGAGCGCGGAATTCCCGACGAGCTTCATGGCGTCTTTGCAACCAGCACCGGGGTGGTGGCGAACGACTACGCGCGTGCCGTGGCGGCGCTCGCGAACGCCTCGTTCGGCAACACCGCCCTCGTGCGCGCGTTCCTGGACCAGTCCCGGGGCGTTCTCTCGGACCCGGACCGCGAGGCCGCATGGCTGCCCGCCGTGACCGCGATCGTGGAGGCGGCCCACCTCATCGGTGACGAGGCGACCGCAGCGGAGTGCCTCCCGCTGCTCGAGCCCTTCGAGACCCACCAGGCGACGTTCATCGGCAGCACCGTGCGCGGCTCCGTGCGGCGCTACGTGGCGCTCGCGCGCGCGGCCGCAGGCGACAGGTCCCGGGCAATCGACGACCTCCTGGTGGCACGCAACGAGGAACGGCTCGCGGGGCAGCACCTGTGGGCCCTCGCGTGCTCCGTCGACATCGCCGAGCTCCTCGCCGGACCTGACCCCGAGCGTGCCCTGCACCTCGTCGACCCTGCCGAGTTCGCGGAGTCCGCCCCGCTCGGGCGCACGTGGCGCGCCGGTCGCGGCCGTGCGGCGCTCGTGTCGGCCCGGGGTGTGCTCATGCGCCGCCTCGGACTGAGCGACCGTCAGTCACTCATCGTCATGGGCCTGCTGGGCGGGGCGACCATCAAGGCGATCGCGGACGACCTGGGATACAGCCACTCCACGATCCGCCAGGAATCCATGGAGATCTACCGGACACTGGGAATCAGCGGGCGTGCCGACCTCCCCGGTCGCGCGAGGGAACTGCTCATCGTCTGAGCACCACGTCCGGGCACCACACGCAGAAGGGCCGTCGCACGCACCCAGATGCGCACGACGGCCCGCTCCGCGACGGAGGATCAGAGGGAGGCGAGATCCACCGTGGGGGGAACGATCACCTTGTCGATGACGTGGATGACACCGTTCGAGGCATCAATGTCGGTTGCCGTCACAGTCGCGTCGTTCACCTTCACACCACCTTCGGTGGTGATCGCGATGCCGGATCCCTCGGCGGTCACGGCGTCACCGGCCGTCACGTCAGCAGCCATCAGCTCGTCGGCGACCACGTGGTAGGTGAGGATCTTCACGAGGACTTCCTTGTTCTCCTCGAGGAGGAGCTTGTCCAGGAGTCCGGCCGGGAGGGCGGCGAACGCCTCGTTGGTGGGCGCAAAGACCGTGAACGGGCCCTCGCCGGAGAGCGTCTCGCCGAGACCGGCCGCGGTGATGGCCGCGACGAGCGTGCTGAAGTCCTCGTTTGCGGATGCGACCTCGACGATGGTGCCCACCTCGGCGGCCATGGTCGTGTCGACCGCCACCGTGGTGTCCGACGAGGTGTCATCTGAGCCGCAGGCGGCAAAGAGGAGCGTGGATGCCGCGACTGCGGCGATGATTCGTGATTTCACGGGGGTTCTCCTTGGGGGGAATGTGCCGCACCCGGTGGCGCGACGGAGGAAGCAACCCCATGCAACCCCGTGCCATTCCGCAAAACGCGGGGTTTGTGCGAACTGTGACAGATGTTCCGCAACTGACCGCGGCCGACAGTCACACAGGTCCGCCGCTAACCGCGGCCGAC
>CAZZFB010000164.1:0-2291 GCA_964653385.1 uncultured Bifidobacterium sp.
CGGGTGGTGTGGTTGGTGGCGGCGGTGATGATGTCCATGCCCGACGTGACCGCGCACGCCGCGCCGGTCAGCGCACCGGCCTCCTTGATGTTGAACCGCTCGGAGATGAAGGCAGTGCCGAGCCCGAGCCTCTCGGCATGGGCCAGTTCGTCGAGCATGTCGCGCGGCGACCGGGGCGCGCCCGCGAGCGTGTAGAAACCGAGTTCCTTGTGCACGGCCACACAGTACCGACACCCCTCCTCGGGTAGAAATGGGGCATGGAGACCCCGCGCGACGACCAGGACCTGGCCGGGCTGGGACTCAACCGCGACTCCGTCGGCATGCTCGAGGGCCTCGTGACCACCCGTGCGATCCGCAGGTACGCAGACGAGGCGGTGCCCGCACACGTGCTGCGCGACATCATGTTCGCCGCGACCCGGGCACCGAGCGGGTCGAACAGGCAACCGTTCAGGTTTCTCGTGCTCACGGATGGGGAGAAGGCCGCGGAGGCGAAGCGGCTGGTGGCACAGGGAGCGCGCGCGGTGTGGGGCCACAAGCGCGGCAACGACGGTTATGACAGCGGGTCCGGCGCGGACCTGTCGTCGCCGAAGGCGCGGATGGCCCGCACGATGCAGGACTACGTGGACAACCTCGAGCGTGTCCCCGTGCTCGTGCTCGGCTGCCTCGTGCGCTACCGCGACCCGAACCCGAACGAGGGTGCCAGCGTGTACCCGGCTGTCCAGAACGTGCTGCTCGCCGCGCGCGCACTGGGCTACGGCGGGGTTCTCACGGGTTTCCACGCGTTCGTCGACAAGGAACTGAAGGAGCTGCTCGGGATCCCGCCCGAGGTGTTCATCGCGGCATCCATCACCCTCGGCAGGCCGCAGGGTTCGCACGGGCCGGTGCGCAGGGTGCCGATGGGCGAGCTCGTCTACGGCGACTCATGGGGCGAAGCGGCACGCTTCGCAGTGGACCCGCCGGGCACGCGCCACACGTCGCGCATCTGAGGAGTCGTCAGCCGTCCGGTGTGCCGGCCACGATGAGCACGTCGCCCTCCCTGATGGGGCCATCGAACTCGTGCCAGCGGGTGACACCGCCGTCGTTGCGTATGCCGACCACGATCATCATCGGGTCGCGGCGCATGATCTCCGAGGGGCTGAGGCCCACCAGCCCCGAACCATGGCCGACCTCGATCTCGCGCGTCACGAGCCCGTTGGGCGAGTCCATCACGCCGACCACGCCGCTCGTGGTGGCAGACAGCGCGAGGTGGAGCCCTGCCGTCCTGTAGATCGGCACGAGGTCGTCGGCACCGGCGCGCCGCAGCCGCTCGCACCAGTCCGTGTCGGTGACCCGCACCACGATGCGGACGTCCGGGCGGAGCGCGCGCACCGAGCTCACCATCACGAGGTTGTCTATGTCGGAAAGGGTCCCGACCACCGCCGCCGCACGTTCCAGCCCGGCCAGCTGCAGCACCTCGGCGTCCCGTGCGTCACCGGTGACCGGCACCGCGCCGAGTTCCTCGACTGAAGGGGCCCTCGTGCCGTCGATGTCAATCACCGCGCACGCCCGGCCCGAGCCGACGAACGATTCCGCCGTCGCCTCCCCGACGCGCCCGAAGCCCACGATGATCGTGTGCCCTTCCAGTGTGGTCATCAGCCTCTGCCTCCTTCGTGCGGACAAGAGTTCCGCCCATGCTCCGGACAGGAGCATGGCCGTGAGTCGTGCGGTCATCACCACGAGCACCGCGTACCCGGCGACGATGACCGCCATCGTCCATGCGCGGCCGGCGGTGCCGAACTCCCCGATCTCGGAGAAGCCGACCGTGCCGACCGTGATGAACGTCATGTACAGCGCATCGAACCACGGGAGGCCTGCGAGCACCACGTAGCCGGCGGTCGAGACGACGACCACGACCGCGGCCGCAAGGAGCGGGCCACCCATGTGGCTCCGCAGCAGACGGGCATACGCACGCACGTGCCCACAGTAGGCGGGGGACTTCGTCTGCGGGCGGAGAGCCCCGGGTGGGTACAGTCGTAAAGGCACAAAAAGGACCCCCATGCTCATTGCCCTCCTGAGACGACAACTGAAGGCCTACAAGCCGGTTCTCTGGCTTGTCGTCCTATACCAGGCGGTCCAGTCGGCCGCTGGCCTGTGGTTGCCGACGCTGAACGCGGACATCATCGACAAGGGCGTGGCCAAGGGGGACAACGGGTACATCTGGCGGGTGGGCGCCGTGATGGTCGCCGCGTCACTCGTCCAGCTCGTCTTCTCGGTCGCGGCGGTGAAGGTGGGGTCGAAGGCGGCCATGGGGT
>CAZZFB010000165.1:0-2284 GCA_964653385.1 uncultured Bifidobacterium sp.
ACCGCCGGCGTCCCGGACACCCTCACCCCCGACGAGCTCACCGTGGAGGTCGCCGTCGCCCTGCTGAGCGCGCCGAAGGGCGACACGCCGATCGGCGAGTGGAACGGCCACCCGGTGTTCGCCAAGTCCGGCCGCTACGGCCCCTACGTGCAGTGGGGCACCATGGACGAGCCGCCCGAAGGTCTCGAGAAGCCGAAGATGTCGTCGCTCTTCAAGACGATGAACATCGAGCGCATCACCCTGCAGGACGCGATCGACCTCCTCTCGCTGCCGCGCACGCTCGGCACCGACCCCGCCGACGGCCAGCCCGTGACCGCACAGAACGGCAGGTACGGCCCGTACATCAGCAAGGGCAAGGAGAGCCGCTCGCTGCAGAACGAGGAGCAGCTGCTCACCGTGACTCTCGACGACGCACTCGTCCTGCTCGCCCAGCCCCGCGTGTTCGGGCGCGGCCGCGCCGCCGCCAAGCCGCCGCTGCGCGAGTTCGGGAACGACCCCGTCAGCGGCAAGCCGGTGGTCGGCAAGGAAGGCCGCTTCGGCGACTACGTGACCGACGGCGAGACGAACGCAGGCCTCAGCAAGGGCGACCGCATGGAGGCCATGACGAACGAGCGCGCGTACGAGCTGCTGCAGCTGCGCCGCGACTACATCGCCGAGAACGGCGGCCCGAAGAAGAAGGCCGCGGGGCGCAAGGCCCCCGCCACCAAGAAGACCGCCGCGAAGAAGTCACCTGCCGGGAAGTCACCGGCGAAGAAGGCCGGTGCAAAGAAGACCGCGGCCAAGAAATCCGCCCCGAGAAAGCCGGCGGACGACAAGCCGGGCGACGAGTGACCGCGCGCTACATCGCACTCGAGGGCCTGGAGGGCTGCGGCAAGAGCACGCACACGAAGCGCCTCGGCGAGCACCTCGGTGCCGTCATCACGCGCGAGCCCGGCGGCACCCGCATCGGCGGTCTGCTGCGCGGGATCCTCGCCGACACGGAGAACACCGACATGTCGCCGCGCACCGAGGCGCTCCTCATGGCGGCAGACCGTGCCCAGCACATGGCCGAGGTCATCAAGCCGGCACTGGAGCGCGGCCAGCACGTGGTGAGCGACCGCAGCATCTACTCCACACTCGCCTACCAGGGGCACGGGCGCAGGCTCGGCACTGCCGACCTCCTCTCCATCAGCACCTGGGCGCTCGAGGGACGCCTGCCCGACCTCGTCGTGTTCATCGACGTCCCCACGCAGATCCTGAACGAGCGCCTCGCCAAGCGGAACCTCGACAGGTTCGAGCGCGAGGGTGCCGACTTTTTCGCCCGCATCAACGACGGCTTCCACCAGCTGATCGCATCCGACCCGGACCGCTTCGTCGTCATCGACGGCACCGCACCGAAGGACGACGTGGAGGCGGACATCCGCACGCGCGTCCGCGACAGACTCTCTCTGTAACCTTCGGCCATGGGTCAGGGGTCGGCAACGGTGTGGTCGGCGGTTCCCGGCCAGGACACCGCAGTCGACCTGCTCCGCGGCTCTTCCGCAAGCCCCCTCCATGCGTATCTCCTCGTCGGGCCGGACGGGTGCGGCAAGGAGACCGCGGCCCGGGCATTCGCCGCCGTGCTCGTCTCGGGCACCGACGACCCCGCCGACCGCGCCAACGGCCTCGTCATGCGCGGCGTCCACCCCGACGTCCATGAGGTGCGGCGCGAGGGAGCATCGATCCTGAAGGACCAGGCCGACGAGGTCATCCAGATGGCGAACACCACCGCGGTCGAGGGCAGGCGCAAGGTGATCATCATGCACGAGGTCAACCTCATGCAGCCGGCCGCCGCCGTCAGGCTGCTGAAGACGCTCGAGGAGCCCGCTGACGGCGTCCACTTCGTGCTGCTCGCCGACCAGATGGTCGACACGCTCGTCACCGTCGCGTCCCGTTGCCTCACGGTGCATTTCGGCCTGCTCGGTGCCGACGAGATCGCCGCGGTCCTCGTCGCCGACGGCATCGCACCCGGGGCCGCCACCGACGCCGCGGCGGCGTCACACGGCAGCCTCGACCGCGCCCGTCTTCTCGCCACGGACCCCCGGCTCGTGCACCGCCGGGAGCAGTTCGCGGGAATCCCGCGACGGGTCGACGGTTCGGGAGCCACGGTCATCGCGATCGTCGACGAGGTGCTCGCGCTCATCGACGAGGCGGCAGAGCCGCTGGAGCGCCGCCACGAGCAGGAGGCCGCCGACCTGGAGGCGAACATGGCTGCCATGGGCGTGAAGCGCGGCGGCAAGAAGGCCCTCGAGGACCGTCACAAGAG
>CAZZFB010000166.1:0-2242 GCA_964653385.1 uncultured Bifidobacterium sp.
TCGGCCGGGGGCCTCACTCGAGTCGCCGCGGCTAGAAGCCGCCGGCGACCGCCGGAATGATGGAGACGGTGTCGCCGGCCTTGACCGGGGTGTCCAGGCCCTGCAGGTACCGGACGTCGTCGTCGCTCACGAAGATGTTCACGAACTTGTGCAGCTCGCCGTTGCCGTCGAACAGCCGCTCCGCGAACCCGTTGTGCCGGGCGTTGAGGCCTTCCAGCACCTCTTTCAACGTGGCACCCTCCACCTCGACGGTGGATGCTCCGCCCGAGATCGGGCGCATGGTGGTGGGGATTCGAACGGTCACGGCCATGCCCCAAACCCTACCGATTCGCTAGGGATTCGCCACCGTGGGCACACCCCGCACCCGCCCCTCCGCCGTCGCATCCGTATCGTGGCGGCGTGCGGGTGCTGGCTGCGAGCGACAAGTTCAAGGGCACGCTCACGGCCGCCCAGGCGTGCGCGGCCATCGGGCATGCGTGCTGGGAACTCGGCATCGACTGCACCGAGATGCCCCTCGCCGACGGCGGCGAGGGCACGCTGGAGATCCTCGGCGGGGCGAACCGGCGCACCACGGTGACGGGCCCGCTCGGCGACCCGGTGGAGGCCGAGTGGCGCCTCAGCAACGGGGTCGCGGTGATCGAGATGGCGAGGGCGTCGGGTCTCGCGCTGGTCGGCGGCGCGGAGGGCAACGACCCCGTGGCCGCCAGCACACAGGGCACGGGCGAGCTCATCGATGCCGCGCTCGACTTCGGCGCGAGGAAGATCATCGTGTGCCTCGGCGGGTCCGCCACCACCGACGGCGGCTACGGCGCGCTGCGCGCGATCGGCACACCGGCGCGCCTGAAGTCAGTCGAGTTCCTGGTGGCGTGCGACGTCGACACCCTCTTCGTCGATGCGGCAGAGGTGTTCTCCCCGCAGAAGGGCGCGACACCCGCGCAGGTGCGCCTGCTGCGCGGGCGCCTTGAACGTCTCGCCCAGCTCTACGGTGCGGAGCACGGCATCGACGTGTCGTCCATCCCCGGGAGCGGTGCGGCCGGCGGTCTCGCGGGTGCGCTCGCGGCGCTCGGCGCCACCCTCATGCCCGGGTTCGACATCGTGGCCGAGGAGACCGGATTCGATGAGGCAGTGAGGACGCACGACCTCGTCATCACCGGCGAGGGAATGCTGGACGCGACCAGCTTCGACGGCAAGGTCGTGGGCAGCGTGCGCGACTACGCCGCGGAGGCAGGCGTGCCCGTCCGCGCGGTTGTCGGCGAGATCGACCCCGACACCGAACCGAACGACGTCGCGTCCGTGGGCGCGCGGTCACTCGCGGCCGAGCACGGCAGGGACGAGTCGATGAGCCAGACGATGCGCTGCATCGAGGAGACCGTCACCGATCTCCTGCGCCGGTTCCGCGACGGGAACTGACGGAGGGGTCAGCCCGCGAGCGGGACCGTGGTGGTCGCGGCGCCGCCGTTCGGGGTGCCGGTCACGCCGGGCAACGGCTTGTTCGAGAGGTCCTGGCCGAGCAGGATCAGCACGCATGCCTCACCGAGGGAGCCGGTCTCCAGCGGAACGGGGCTGGGCATGGCACCCGTGTCCACGTTGCCGCCGAGCACCGCGACCACGTCGGCGGCACCCTGCTCGCAGCCGGCCAGGTAGAAGACGCCGGTCTTGGCCCGCTTCGGGGTGCCCGGGGCCACGTTGAGGGCCGGCTGGACCACGAAGTTCACCGCCTGGAGGTCAGTGGTCATCTTGCCCGCGCTCCCGGCAATGCCGGACGAGTTCGCCACCTGGATCTTGAACGAGCCACGGTTGAACGGCGGCGGGGTGGTGGGCGTGGCGTTGTTCGGGTCGGCGGGTGCCGTGGTGTCGGACGGCTGGTCCGTGTTGCCGCCGGGGGTCACGGTGGACCCGCCGTCGTTGCGGACGTCGCGGAGGATGAGGAAGCCGAGCACGAGGGCGACGACGGCGACGACTGCACCCATGGTGCCGGTGTTCGGCATGGGCATCGAGGGGCGGGATCCGCGGGGGCGTTGCTGGCTCATGAGATGACCTCCTGGGTTCTCGTGGTCACGGGACACGGTAGTGGGCAATTTCCGTGCTCACGGGGCATCATGTGCCCTGGACGTACCGAAACCCGCGTGAATCAAGGGTTTCCTGCATTGGAGCCGAATGTGGGGATTGAACCCACGACCTACCGCTTACAAGGCGGTTGCTCTACCACTGAGCTAATTCGGCGGGACCTTCACAGCCTACG
>CAZZFB010000167.1:0-2227 GCA_964653385.1 uncultured Bifidobacterium sp.
GTGTACGCGGTGAGCCAGGTGCTCGAGGCCCAGACGGGCGACGGTGCACCGTCGTTGCGCGCGGCGATCGAGGCCGCCGCACTCGAGGTCGCCTCCACCGAGTTCACCTACACGCGATGACCCCGGGCTGACCGCCCCGGGGCGGCGCCACGGAGAGTGGCACCCACCACTCTCTGGGTTCGTTCCACCACCCGCGGTGTTGGGTCTGTGACAATGGCGGAATCGACCCTGTGACCGCCTCCCTGCCCGTCGGTGTGTTCGAAGCCGACACGGACTTCCGCCTTCTTGCAGCGAACGACGCGTTCCGTTCGGTGGCCCTCGGCGGCGGGCCGGTCGTCCCGGGCACGGCACCGTGGTCGCACGCCGTGCCGCACGTGCGGACGGAGTGCGAGAGGCAGTGGCTGGCGCACCGCGGTGACACCTCGCCGTTCGCGTGCGAGTTCCCCGTGCCGGCACCGGACGGCACGACCGTGTGGGTCCGCATCAACACGGCCGCACGGCAGGACGGCGGGCGCATCATCGGCTGGGTCGGCACCGCGGTGGACGTGACGCCCGTGGTCGAGCAGTCGTCGCTCTCCGACCAGCTCGTCGGCCTGCTCGACGTCTCGGGTGACGCCGTCGTCGTGTTCGACAGGGCCGGCACGATCACCTTCGCGAACGACGCGGCGCGCACCGTTCTCGGCGTGGACCCCGCCCGCCCCGCGGGCGACGACATCGCGGCGCGCACCTACATGCAGGCCGTGCGCGACCAGCTGCCCCGCCACATGCTCGACCCCGCGGGCAGCGGAGCCGACAACCGGTGGGAGGGCGAGATCGCGTTCCGCTCCCCCGACGGCCTCCCGCGCACCCTCACGGTGATCGTGCAGGTGGTGCGCGAGAGCGACGGCACGGTGCACCACTGGGCGACCATCGCCCGGGACATCACCGAGGAGCGCCAGGCGCGGGCGGAGCTCGACAGGCTGGCCACGCACGACGCGCTCACCGGGCTGCCGAACAGGGTCCTGTTCCTCCGCAAGACCACCGAGGCACTCGAGCGCGCCGGCACCACCGGTGCGAACGTGGCCGTCCTCTTCATCGACCTCGACAAGCTGAAGCACGTCAACGACACGATCGGCCACGCGGTCGGCGACCAGTTGATCGTCTCGATCTCCCGCAGGCTCGCCTCAGCCACCCGGCCGAGCGACACCGTGGCGCGCATCTCCGGCGACGAGTTCGTCGTGCTGTGCGAGGGCGTCCTCGACGAGCACGTGGCCCTCGACGTGGCGGAGCGCGTGCGGACCGCGATCACGGGGCAGGTGGTCCTGCAGGGGATCGAGATCGAGACGGGGGCGAGCATCGGCGTGGCTCTCGCCACCGACGACCTGCTCTCCGGCCGCTCCGCCGCGGACGCCGCGGTCACGCTCCTCCACGCCGCCGACACCGCGATGTACAAGGCCAAGCAGCGCGGCCGGGGGCGCAGCGAGCTCTACAGCGAGCAGATGCGCGCGGCCGCGCGCGACCGTGCGCGGCTGTCCGCCGAACTGGAGCAGGCGCTCGCGGGCGGGCAGTTCGAGCTGGTCCACCAGCCGATCGAGCTTGCCCACGCCGGCCGTGTCGCGGCGGTGGAGACGTTCCTGCGCTGGAACCACCCCGTGCGCGGGCAGCTCGCACCGGCGGCGTTCCTGGAGCTCGCGGACGAGTCCGGGCTGATCGGGCCAATCGGCGACTGGGTGCTCGGGCAGGCGTGCCGCGACCTGCGCGGCTGGATCGACGCAGGCCTCGTGGACCCCGCCACGTCGCTCCACATCAACGTGTCCCGCCGGCAGCTCGCGGACATCACCTTCGTGGACCGGACGGTGGCCACGCTCCGCGACCGCGGCATCGACGGGTCGAGACTGGTGTACGAGACCGGCGAGGCGACCCTGGTCGACAGCAACCCGGCGATCCTGCGCACGGTGAACGCGCTGAAGCGGGCCGGCGTGCGCATCGCCGTGGACGACTTCGGCTCCGGGTACTCGTCCCTCGCGTCTCTCCGCACGTTCCCCGCCGACATCCTGAAGATCGACGGCACGCTCGTTCGCGACGTGGGCCGTGTCGACGGTGGCGACGACCCCATGGTCCGCTCCATCATCCAGCTCGCCCACTCGCTCGACCTCAGCGTGTGCGCCGAGTGGGTCACGAGCGACGACCAGCTGCAGAGACTGCGCGTGCTCGGCTGCGACCTGGTCCAGGGCAACCGCATCGGTGC
>CAZZFB010000168.1:0-2194 GCA_964653385.1 uncultured Bifidobacterium sp.
GCATCCAGTTCGGCCGCCCGATCGGCTCGTTCCAGGCGATCAAGCACAAGTGCGCCGACATGCTGCTCGAGGTCGAGTCGGCCAAGTCGGCCGCGTACTACGGCATGTGGTGCGCCGCGGAGATGAACGACGAGCTCGCCTCGGTCGCGTCGCTCGCCAAGGCCTACTGCTCCGAGGCGTACTTCCACGCCGCGGCGGAGAACATCCAGATCCACGGCGGCATCGGCTTCACCTGGGAGCACCCGGCGCACCTGTACTTCAAGCGCGCCAAGTCGAGCGAGCTCATCTTCGGTGACCCCACGTACCACCGCGAGCTGCTCGCCCAGCGCATCGGCATCTGACCTTCCCCCGCACGGCGGGGACGAACGCGGGAACCCGGGCCACACGGCCCGGGTTCTCCCGTTCCCGGGCACGTGCGCGCCGGCGAGCGTGCGCGGCGGTGCGGGCGGGTGCCGTACTCTTCGGCCATGCCGCGCACTGTGGTCGCCCAGATCTCCGACCCGCACATCACCGGGCCGCACGACGAGCTGTTCGAGGGGTCCGACCCTGTGGGAAACCTCTCGAAGGCGATTGCCCACGCTGCAGCGCGCGCAGAGACGGTCATCATCACCGGCGACCTCGCCGCACGCGCGGGAACAGACGCCGAGTACGAGGGTGTGCGCGCCGTCCTGGACGCGTGCGGCACCGAGGTTCTGCTCTGCGCCGGCAACCACGACGAGTCGCAGAAGATCCGCAGCCTCTTCGGTGCCGAGGGGCGCGGCGACCGCCTGGACTACGTGCGCGAGCTCTCCGGCGGGCGCCTGGCGGTTCTCGACTCATCTCGCGAGGGACGCGGCGACGGTGCGCTCGACGCAGACCAGCTGTCATGGCTGGACGAAGTGCTCTCTGCGGGCGTGCCGACGCTCGTCGCCATGCACCACCCCTGCTTCGCCATCGGCGGCAGGGGACTGGCCGGCGTCCGTCTTGATGACGAGTCTGTGGAAGGACTCGCCTCCGTGGTGTCACGTCACAGGAACGTTCTCTCGGTCATCAGCGGGCACGCGCACATGACGCTCTCCACCGCGTTCGCCGGAACTGTCGCGCACGCATGCCCGAGCGTGGCGTACGAGTTCGACTTCCGCGGGCGCGACCTGATCTACCGGCCGGGTCACCCGCGCTACATGCTCTACACCTGGTCCACCGGCGGCACGGGTTTCTTCGCCCGGGAGATGACCGTCGCGCCGGGTGACTCATGGCTGGTGATGGAGAGCTTCTGAGGACCGCGCCTAGGCTTCGCCCATGTCCGGCACCACGGTCCTCCTCGCTGTCGTCGCCGCGGTGGCCGTGTTCGCGATCGCGGCCGGCACGATCGGCCGCGAGGCGCGCAGGCTGGATGCCGTGGCACCGCGTGTCGTCTACCAGATCGACCAGGCCGTGCGGTTCGTGGCCGACAGGCTCCCCGAGGGGACGCAGGCACGCCTGACGTTCGACGAGGTGGAGAACCTGCTGCGCGAGCACCTCAACTGGATGGCGGCGAGGGGCCTGCAGCCGGAGAAGCCGGTGGACCAGGTGCAGAACATCGCCGAACCCGTGGTGGTGGACGAGGACACGCTGACGGCGCACCTTCTTGCGCGCGCGTCGGGCCGCGGCATCGAGATCATCGACGATGTCGACATCGTCCACGTGGTGGAGGCACACCTGGCCTACTTCGCCGCGATCGGCGCCGTCGGCCCGCACGCAGACTCCGTCTGACGCACGACGCCCGCACGGGGGACGGTGCGCCGCACTCCAGCAGCAGGTCAGATCATCATGTTGAACTGCAGCAGCACCTTGTGCGCGTGACCGGCATCGCCTGACACCGTGCACTGCGCAGCGAGTGCCTCCGGCTCGCCGCGGCCGGTGGCGAGCTGCAGGAAAACATCGGAATCCATCGAGATGCTGCACAGCGGGTCTGCCGGCGCGTCGCCACCGGTGTGGGCGCGTCCCTCGCGGACGGTGGTGACGACGGTCCGCTCCACCGCGCCCGTGATGCGGATCACCACTGACTGCCCCTCGGGCGTGGCGGCGCGCTTGCCGACCACGATCGGCACCGTGCGGATGAGCCGGTCGACCGTGTGCTCGGCGGCCGGTCCGCCGCGGTGCCCGGGGATACCGAGGGCGCGGCGCATGTCCTGCTCGTGGACCCACGTGTCGAGAACGCGGATGTGGAGGAAGT
>CAZZFB010000169.1:0-2179 GCA_964653385.1 uncultured Bifidobacterium sp.
CCGAACAGCACCGCGACGGCGCGCGGGTCGTGGCGCAGCCTGTGCCCTGCACCCGAGATGATGCGCGTCTCGGCGGAACCGTGGGACTCCGCGAGCACACGGGAGTCAGCGACGGGCACGCTCTCGTCCTCCTCGCCGTGCATCACCAGCAGCGGCCGCGGCGCGAACCTGCGCGCGGCGTCGATCGGGCGGAACCTGCGCAGCTCGCGGCTCCACTCGTCGAACGACGAGGGAAAGCCCGGCCGCCTGATCGCACCGATCTCGCGTGCGTGCTCCAGGAAGCGGCGCGGCTGGGCCGCCCAGTCGTCGAAGTCGGCGCGCGGGCCGAGCAGGGCGCACCCCTTCACACGCGGGTCGTCGGCGGCCACGCAGAGCGCGAGCGAGCCTCCGGTGTTCGTGCCGATGAGCCAGATGCCGTTCGGGTTGGCCTCTTTCTCCAGGTGGTCGATCGCGGCGCGCAGGTCGTCGACCCAGCCCTGCATCGAGAAGTCGCCCTCGCTCGTGCCGCAGCCGCGGAACGTGAACGTCAGGCCCACCCAGCCGAGCTCGTTCGCGATGCGGTCGAGCAACTGCGGGAACGTGAGCGCGGACTGGCGGGCGTCGAGCGGGCCGATCGGGAAGCCGTGGCACAGGATGACACCCGGCTGGGAGATTGCCGGTCCGGGGGGGACGGCAAGGTAGGACCCGAGCGTGAGCGACCCCGAGGCGAACGTGCCGTTCATCGGGGCGGCCACGGTGTCCCCCTACGCGCGCGGCTTGCGGTGGCGGCGCGTCTTGCCGGGGACCGCCGGCCTGTAGCCGCGGTTGCGCGCCTCGGCCAGCGTGTCCGGCCCGAAGCAGAGACCCACGCCCTGCTCCACGATCTCCTCGATCACGGCCTCGTCGGTCCACTCGTCCAGGTCATAGACGAGCTGGGTGCGCTTGTCGCCGAGGAATCGGGTGTGTTCGAACCGTGTGGGGCGTTCCATGACCCCCAACGGTAGTCGCACGGTGACGACGGGGCACGAAACGGGGGCTATGTTGCCGCCATGAGCAGCATCACGGACCGGGAGCAACCGTCGGAGATCGAGTTCTTCTTCGACATCATGTGCCCGTACGCGTACCAGACCTCCCGATGGATCCGTGACGTGCAGGCCCAGGTGGGCTTCGCGATCAAGTGGCGGTTCTTCAGCCTGGAGGAGGTCAACCGCGAGGAGGGCAAGCCCCACCCGTGGGAGCGCGAGTTCGCCTACGGGTGGACCCCGATGCGGGTCGCCGCGTGGCTTCGCCGGCAGGACAACGACTGGTGCGGGCGCTTCTACGAGGTGTGCGGCCGGGCGCTGCACATCGAGGGCCGCCGCCACTACGACAGGGCGGTTGCGCTCGAGCTGCTCGCCGGTGCCGGCCTGCCCGCGGAAGCGTGGGACGAGGCGCTCGCCGACCCGACGACGTCGGACGAGGTGCGCGCAGACCACGAGCACGCGGTCACGCAGCTCGCCGGTTTCGGCGTGCCGATCATCACCGTTCCCGGCGGGCGCGCGGTGTTCGGCCCCGTGGTGCTCCCCGCTCCCGAGGCGGACAAGGCGCGCGAGCTGTGGGACATCACGCTCGCGTACGCGCGCTTCCCGGGCCTGTTCGAGCTCAAGACCCCGAAGACGGACGCCGACATGGCGATGATCGGCCAGATCTTCTCCCCGTACCTCACGGCGCGCCAGTGGCGCACCGTCCAGAACCCCGCCCGATAGGAGACGAACATGATCCCCGTTGACACCATCGACAAGCTCGGCGCGGTCTTCGACTCGCTCGCGTCGTTCCTGCCCTCGCTCACGGAGCAGCAGTGGAAGACCCCCTCCCAGCTGCCCGGCTGGACCGTGCAGGACAACCTGTCCCACATCATCGGCACGGAGCGCGCCCTGTTCGGCATGCCCGAGACGGAGCACCGTGCCACGGACCTGTCGAACGCGAAGAACCCGATCGGCGAGATGAACGAGCACCACGTCGACTACCGGCGCGGCTGGCCGGGCGCGAAGGTGCTGGACGAGTTCCGTGACGTCGCGGCGCGGCGCATGGAGCAGCTGCGCACTGCCGACGACGCCTACTTCGCCACGGAGTCCATGACTCCCACGGGTCCCGGCACCGTCGCCGACTTCCTCCACATCCGCGTTCTCGACACGTGGGTCCACGAGCAGGACATGCGCCG
>CAZZFB010000170.1:0-2073 GCA_964653385.1 uncultured Bifidobacterium sp.
GGCACCGCTGTCCGGCGCGGTGACCGGGGAACCCCACGCCGACACCAGCGGGATCTCGCCGCACCAGTGAGCGGCGCCTGCGTCAACGTCGTCATTGACGGGCGGGCCGGTGCGGAACTTCGCCGACATCTCGTCCAGCGGGAGCGCGATGATGCGCGTGGCGCGCAGCTCCGAGTCCGACGGCGGCCGCAGGTGCTCCCAGTTCTCCACGATGTGGTCCGTGATGATGCGCAGTGCCTCCAGCCGCTCGGCCCCGTCAGTCACCATCCGCGGCGTCCCGCGCACCACCACGCTGCGGTAGTTCATGGTGTTGTTGAAGGAGGTCTTCGCGATCACCAGCCCGTCGAGCAGGGTCACGGTCGCGCACACACCGTTGCCGCCCGCTTTCAGCAGCGAGTTCGCGAGCGCGCCGTGCAGGTACATCACGTCCTCGGTCACGCCGTAGGCCATGGGCAGGACCAACGGACCCTCGTCCGTGACGACGCCCACGTGGGCGATCTGTCCCGCCCGCAGGACCGCGAGGATCTCGGACTTTCCGTATTCCGCATGGCTTGCCCCGCGGCGCACGGTGGTCCGCGGGCTCATCGGCTGTGCGGTCATCTCAGATCTCCCTCGTCACGATGTGGTGCGGCATGCCCGTGGGCTCGTCCATGAAACCTTCGCCTGTCACGGCGAACCCCCTGCGCTCGTAGAAGTAGAGGGCGGAGTCACGGGCGCGGGCCCAGACGAGCCGCGCCCCCAGGCCGTGGGCATGGGTGATGCCGTGCTCGATCAGCGCCGCCCCGAGACCGCTGCCCTGCAGGGTGTCGTCCACGGCCATGCCCTTCAACTGCACTGCGGGCACGCCCGGGACCTCCGGGCACTCCTTCGTGAACCACGTGGAGGTGGCGATCACGTCGCCGTCGCGCACGATGCCGAAGTGGACGGCGTCGGGGTAGGAGTCCTCGGGGTAGTTGGCGTGCGTGAAGGGTGTGCCGCGGCGCAGCACGCGCACCCGCAGGTCGAGCACCTGCTCCAGGGGGAGCTGCCGCACCGCTTCGTTGCTCACGGCGCCACCGACGAGACCGTCACCGCCGCACCGTCCGCACGGCAGCTGGCGTACATCGCCTCCACCACGCGGTGCGCCTCGAGCGCCACCGCGAAGTCCGGGTAGCCGGGGTCGCCGTCGGTGGCGGCGCGCACGAACGCGCCGTCAGGGTTGGCATCCCCGACCGCAAGCGGGGCTGTGCGCTCCAGCAGGGCCTCGCCCTCCAGCGATCCCGTGGTGCCGTCGGTGTCGCTCCACGTGACGGGGCCGAACCAGTCGTCGCCCGCGATCACCACGGTGCGGTTGCGGCAGAACACCTCCACGTGGCGGAGGCTCGGCCTCGAGAGGTTGTCGTGCCAGATGGTGGTGAGCGTGCCGACCGCGCCGTTCGCGAAGCGGACCGACGCGGCCACCACGTCCTCGATCCCGTCGATGCCGTGCGCGTAGGTCGCGCGTGCGCTCACGTCCGCCACGTCGCCCACGAGGAACCGCAGCATGTCGACGTCGTGGATGCTGTGCTCCAGCAGCGTGCCGGCGCCGGCCTTCTCGACGTCGCCGCGCCAGGTGGACTTGTAGTGGCCCTGCACCGGGATGAACTGGTCGTCACGGAACACCACTGCCATCACGCCGCCCGATGCGGGGTCGGCGATCAGCTCGCGCGCCCACAGGTACGCGGGGCTGCGCCGCAGGATCAGGCCGCACTGGTGGGTGAGCCCCGACCTGCCTGCGGTCTCCGTCATGCGTGCCGCACCATGAAGGCCGGTGGCGAGGGGCTTCTCACAGAAGAACGGCTTGCCGGCGGCCACGCACAGGTCCACCAGCCGCTCGTGCTCGCTGGTCCAGGTGCAGATGTAGACGAGGTCGCTGCCGTCCACGACTTCCTGCTCGTTGCCCACCACGGTGCTCCCGCTCGCCTCGGCGAAAGCCTTGGCCCGTGCCGGGTCCACGTCGAACACCGGGCCGCGGGCATGGGGCACGCCGCAGCGCCGCAGCATCTTCGAGTGGAACGTGGCGATGTGGCCCGTGCCGATGAAACCGATGACTGG
>CAZZFB010000171.1:0-2005 GCA_964653385.1 uncultured Bifidobacterium sp.
GCGCACGAGCCGTAGCCTTGCCCCGTGAGCAACAGCTGGGACCGCGAGAGCCTGCCGGAGGGCGCGGACAAGGCCGCGATGGTCCAGAGCATGTTCGACGCGATCGCCCCGCGCTACGACCTCGTCAACCGGATCATGACCTTCCGGTTGGACGTGCGCTGGCGCCGCAGGGCTGTGCGCGACCTCGCGCTCCCCGCAGGCTCCCGCGTGCTCGACCTCGCCTCCGGCACGGGCGACCTGTGCGTGGACCTGAGAAGGGCCGGCCTCGAGCCGGTCTCCATGGACCTCTCCTTCGGGATGCTCTCGAACGACCGCTCCGGCGCGCCGCGGGCCCAGGCCGACATCCTGCGCCTCCCGGTGCCTGACGGTGCCGTGGACGGGATCATGTGCGGCTTCGCCCTGCGCAACCTCGTTGACCTGGACGTGTTCTTCCGCGAGTGCGCCCGCGCGATCAGGCCCGGCGGCAGGGTCGCGCTGCTCGATGTCGGCGTGCCGCACAACCCCCTCGTGCGGTTCGGGAACAACATCTACTTCGGGAAGGTCGTGCCGCGCATCGGGGCGCTCCTGAGCGACGGGCCCGCGTACAGGTACCTGCCGCGGAGCGTCGCCTACCTCCCGCCGAGAGACGAGCTCGTGGCGAAGCTTCGCGCCGCGGGGTTCTCCGATGCGGTGCACACCCAGCTGAGCGGCGGGCTGACCCAGCTGATGGTCGGCACCCGGGACGCGTGATGTTCTTCCGGTCGCGCCGGCTGGACGTGCACGTCGACCTGAACGACGTCTGCCGCGGGGACGGCATGCTCTTCGTGCGCGACGGAGTGGGTGCGGCGGGGCGCGGCTCGGCCGCGGTCGTCATGGAGGAGGACCTCGACGCGGTTCTCGACGGCCTGCAGCCCGTAGACGGCGATGTCCCACCCCGGGGGCACGGCCCCCATCTGTTCGGCGTGGTCCCCTTCCTCCCGCGGCAGTCGGCACGGTTCGTCCTGCCCCGGACCGTCGTCACCAAGGACGCTGAAGGGCAGTGCTGGGTCACCATCGTCGGCGCGGACCCCGCATCGCTCACCGACGGCGCGGTTGACGAGGCTGTGGCCGAGGCGCTCCGGGCAGCAACCCCCACGGTGTCGGCCAACTCGTACATGGTCTCGCCCGTCACGCCGGTGGAGGACTACCTCGCGGCGGTCGGGGCGGCACGCGATGCAGTGAGGGCGGGCCAGCTCCTGAAGGCTGTCATCGCCCGGGATGTCTCGGTGACCGCCCACGAGCCGATCGACGTGCACGCAGTCCTCCTGCGCCTGCGGGCGTCCTTCGGCAGCAGCTACAGGTTCTGCATCGACGGGCTCATCGGCGCCTCGCCCGAGCTCCTCGTCCAGGTGCAGGGGCGCACGGTCCGCAGTCACCCCCTCGCGGGCACTGCCCCGCGCACCGGCGACCCCGTCGCTGACTCACGGCTCGCGGCGGACCTCGTCGCCAGCACGAAGAACCAGGTCGAGCACCGCGTCGTCATCGACATGGTGCACGACACCCTTCTGCCGTGGTGCTCGTACCTCGACTGGGAGCCCGAGCCCTCGATCGTGACGGTGGCGAACGTCCAGCACCTCGGCACCGCGATCGAGGGTGCACTGTCGGAGCCCCGTCCTGCCGTCATGACGCTGGTCAGGGCCCTCTGCCCCACGCCGGCGCTCGGCGGCTCGCCGTCCGCGGGTGCGATCGAGTTCATCGAGGCGCACGAACCGATGGAGCGCGGCAACTACGGCGGAGCCGTCGGCATCGTCGACCGCCACGGAGACGGGACGTTCGCGGTGACCATCAGGTGCGCCGAGTTCTCCCCCGACAGGCGCACGGCACGGCTCTTCGCGGGTGGCGGCATCGTGGCCGAGAGCGACCCTCTGGCGGAGCTCGCCGAGACGCAGGCCAAGTTCCAGGCGATGCTCTCGGCGATCGTCAGGCCGTAGCGGCATCGACCGCCGCGGTCACGGCCGCGTTCAGGGCGTCGTGCGCGGCGACGTTG
>CAZZFB010000172.1:0-2003 GCA_964653385.1 uncultured Bifidobacterium sp.
GTTCAAGTCTCCCCACCCCGACCAGAACACCCGCGCACGGCCCGCCCGCCGTGCATCACCGGAAAGGCCGAGCACATGCCCTCAGACCTCGACGAAGCCAGATACGTCTCGTTCACCACGTACAGGAAGAACGGCGAACCTGTGTCGCTGCCGGTGTGGGTCGTGCCGTTCGACGGTGGGTACGCGTTCACCACCGACCTCAACTCGCACAAGGTGCGTCGCGTGCGAAACGATGCCCGCGCGACGCTGAGAGTGTGCGACATGCGCGGCAAGGTGGCCGACGGGGCAGTCACCCACACCGGGGCCGCAGTCATCCTCCCCGCCGAGGATGTCGCCCGCGTGACCGGGCTCGTGAAGAAGAAGTACCGCATCGGCTGGGCACTGCTCGGCGTCATGGAACTGTGGCAGAAGATCACCGGGAAGGCCGACGGAAGCGCCGACGCCGCGATCAAGGTGACTCTCAACCCCTCCTGACCGCCCGTCGGGAGGCCCTCCCGGCGCGAACCGAGGAATTCGGCCCCATCCCTTGGTTATCCACAGGGCTGCCTGTACAGTCGTCAGGCACCTTTGAGTGCGTCCATGGGTACACACCGGTATCTGTGGCCCACCCCCGGCCCCCGCCGGAGAGAGAAAAACATGGACGCACAGCCCACTTTTGCTGACCTTGGCCTGCCCACGCCCGTCGTCGACGAGCTGACCCGCCAGGGAATCACAGCCCCCTTCCCCATCCAGCTGGCCACGATCAGCGACGCCCTCGCCGGCCGCAACACGCTCGGCCGTGGCCGCACCGGCAGCGGCAAGACCCTCGCGTTCTCGCTGCCGATGGTCGCCCGTCTCGCCCAGGACAACCGCATGCCGCGCAAGTTCCGCCCGCGTGCGCTGATCCTCGTGCCGACGCGCGAGCTCGCGAACCAGGTGCGCGACGTCATCAACCCGCTCGCCCGCACGCTCGACATGACGACCGCGGTCGTCTACGGCGGCGTCGGCTACGGCAAGCAGATCGAGGCCATGCGCAACGGCACCGACATCGTGGTGGCATGCCCCGGTCGCTTCGTCGACCTGCTCGAGTCGGGCCACGTGCAGCTGGACGACATCGAGATCGTCATCCTGGACGAGGCCGACCACATGGCCGAGCTCGGGTTCCTCGAGCACGTCACCCAGATCCTGAACGAAATCCCGCGCGGCGCCCAGCACATGCTGTTCTCCGCCACTCTCGACCGCGGCATCGACAAGGTGGTGCGCAAGTTCCTCGAGAACCCCGTGACCCACGAGATCGAGACCCCGGAGGACGAGGAGGTCACCATGACCCACCACTTCTTCCACGTCTCCCAGGACGACCGCTTCAAGGTGATCGCCGACCTGTGTGCCGCCCCCGGGAAGTCCCTCGTGTTCACCCGCACCAAGCACGGCGCGCGCAAGCTCACGCTCGCGCTCATAAAGGCCGGCGTCCCCAGCGTGGAACTGCACGGTGACCTCAGCCAGATGGTTCGCGCGCGTAACCTCGCGGCGTTCTCGAACGGCAAGGCCGACACGCTGGTGGCAACCGACATCGCCGCCCGCGGCATCCACGTGGACGACATCGCGATCGTCATCCATGCCGACCCGCCTGAGGAGCACAAGGCGTTCCTCCACCGCTCCGGCCGCACCGCGCGCGCGGGCGCCGAGGGCACGGTCGTCACAATGGTCACGGAGAACCAGCGCCGCCACGTGAAGCGCCTGGCCAAGGACGCCGGGATCGACCCGACGAACACCAAGGTGACCGTCGGCCACGAGCTGCTCACGTTCATCGCCCCGGGCGAGCGCACGTTCCGCGAGATGCCGAGCATCGAGGAGCCGAAGAAGGAGCGCCAGCCGCGCTCCGGGGGCCCGCGCCACCGCAACGGCGGCGGGCACCGCGGCCGCACCTTCAACCGTGACGACAGGCGCGACGACCGCCCCCGTCGGGACGACGACCGTCCGCGCCGTGACGATGACCGTCCGCGCTCGTTCGACCGCAACGACCG
>CAZZFB010000173.1:0-1980 GCA_964653385.1 uncultured Bifidobacterium sp.
TCTCGATGGCCCACCAGGGCTTGATGCCGCAGTCACGCTCGATCTCGGACTTGAAACCGTCCTCGCTGATCGTCTGCAGGCCGCAGTTGGTGTGGTGCATGAGCACGATCTCCTCGGTCTGGAGGAGGCGCTGGGAGATCACGAGCGAGCGGATCACGTCGTCGGTGACGACGCCGCCGGCGTTGCGGATGACGTGCGCGTCTCCGTGGCCGAGACCGAGGATGCGGAAGACGTCCATCCGGCTGTCCATGCACGTGACGACGGCGAGGCGCAGGCGGGGAGCGAGCGGGAGGCCCGCGTCGGCGAATTCCCCCGCGAACCTGGCGTTGTTGCGCAGCAGTTCGTCGGTGCTCGGGGAGAACGGGTCGACAGGAGTCACCTCACCAGTATTGCTGTCGGGGTGCCGCGGGGACGCACGGTAGCCTCGGGGCCATGAGCACACCCGGAATGCCCCTCGCCTTCGAAGGCGGACTCGACCCCGCCGCGAACATCTTCACCCGCCTGCTGAAGAACCGCGTGGTCATGCTCGGCACCGACGTGAACGACGACATCGCGAACCAGCTCTGCGCCCAGCTCCTCTACCTCGAGGGCGAGGACCCGAACGCCGACATCTGGCTGTACATCAACAGCCCCGGTGGCTCGGTCACTGCCGGCATGGCCATCTACGACACCATGCAGTTCGTCTCGTGCGACGTGGCCACCGTGTGCATGGGTCTCGCCGCCTCCATGGGGCAGTTCCTGCTCACCGCCGGTGCGCCGGGCAAGCGCTACACGCTCCCGAACGCCCGCATCATGATGCACCAGCCCCTCGCCGGCCTGCGCGGCCAGGCGTCCGACATCGCCATCCAGGCGGAGCAGCTCCGCTACACCAAGAAGCGCATGGCCGAGCTCATCGCGCACCACTCCGGCAAGGACATCGCGACGATCCAGGCCGACAGCGAGCGCGACAACTGGTTCACCGCGGAGGAGGCCAAGGAGTACGGCCTCGTGGACTCCGTGATCGTCAAGCGCGGCCAGATCATCTGATCACGGAGCCGCGGTCGGTGCCGGGGCCGCGACCGTCGTGGTCGTGGTCGGCACGGTCCGCGGGGGCTCGATGCTGAGCCCGGTGGCGAGGTCGACCGCACACGTGCTCTTCACCCAGTCGCTCACGTTCTCGCTCGCCTTCTTCGCCTTGTAGCTCGCGTCGGCGAGCTCCTGGACCTCCGCCGGGTCCTCCGTGTCCACCTTGGCCGCCATGCGCAGCAGGTCGGTGACGATCCTCAGGTCGGGCTCGACCGTGAGCGGCGCCACGGCGAGCAGCCTCTCGTACCGCTCCACGATCTCCAGCGCCTGGGTCTTCGTGGTCACCGGCTCGCCGATGGCGGGCACCTCCCGCGCCAGCTGGCGGCAGAACGCAGTGCCGGTGCGCTCACCGCCGCCGCACGACGCGAGCGACAGCACCGCCGGCACCACGGCCGCGAGCAGCGCCGACGCGCGGGGGATGCGTGCACACATGGCGGTCATTCTTCCAGAGACCCGCAGGGGAGGCACTGCACATGTACGCCGCCGTCAACTCGTCCACGCTCCACGGTGTGTTCGGTGCGCCGATCACCGTCGAGGTGCACATCGGCCACGGCCTGCCCGGGTTCGCCATCGTGGGCCAGCCCGACGAGGCATGCAGGGAGTCACGCGACAGGGTGCGCGCCGCGCTCCTGTGCTCCGGGGTCGAGTGGCCGAACCGTCGCATCACGGTGAACCTCGCCGGTGCCGCGGAGAAGCGCGGCGGGCCCACCGCCGACCTCGCGATCGCTGTCGGCGTGCTGGTCGCGAACGGGGCTGTGCCCGCGGAGGCGGCGTCGGGCACGGCGTTCCTCGGAGAGCTCGGTCTCGATGGTTCGCTGAGGCCGGCCGCCGGCGCGGCACCGCTCGCGTTCTCGGCCGAGGGTGACCGTGTCGTCGTGCCGTCGCACTCCATCGCGGAGGCGCGCCTCGGTGCCG
>CAZZFB010000174.1:0-1975 GCA_964653385.1 uncultured Bifidobacterium sp.
CTCCATGACCGTCGCACTCGTCCGCCCGCCCGGCCCGCGCCTCGCCGAGGGCATCGTGACGCACATCGACCGCCAGCCGGTCGACCTGGCCAGAGCCCGCGAGCAGTGGGACGGCTACGTGGAAGCACTGCGCCTCCACGGCTGGGAGGTCCGCCAGGTCCCCACCCTGGAGAGCGCGCCGGACTGCGTGTTCATCGAGGATGCCGTGGTGATGTACCGCGGTGTCGCCGTCATCACGAACCCCGGCAGCGACGCCCGCAAGCCGGAGACCGCCGCGGTCGAGGAGACGGTGCGCGCCATGGGGTGCCGCACCGAGCGGATCACCGCGCCGGGCACGCTCGACGGCGGCGACGTGCTGAAGGTCGGGGACACGGTCTACGTCGGCCGCGGCGGCCGCACGAACCAGGCCGGCATCGACCAGTTCGCCGCGATCGTGGAGCCGCTCGGTGCGACCGTCGTCGCAGTCGACGTGCGCAAGGTGCTCCACCTCAAGTCCGCGGTCACTGCCCTGCCCGACGGCACCGTGATCGGCTGGGACCCGGCCGTCGACGACGCCACGGTCTTCCCCCGGTACGTCTCCATGCCCGAGGAGTCCGGCGCCCACGTCGTCATCCTCGACGAGCAGACGGTCCTGATGGCCGCTGATGCGCCGCGCAGCGCCGACATGTTGCGGGCGCTCGGCTACCGGGTGGTGTGCGTGGACATCTCCGAGTACGAGAAGCTCGAGGGCTGCGTGACGTGCCTCTCGGTGCGCATGCGCGACCGCTGAGTGCGCCACGACAGGGCAACCGGGGCGGCGACTAGCGTGAACGACATGTCAGGAGCAGGAGGAGTTGCCGGCGGGGACCACGGCACCGGGCGCCGCAACGGGGACACGTACCTCGTCACGCCCGAGGAACTCGAGACGTTCCGTCGCGACGGGTACGTCCACCTGAGGGGCGTGATGTCCGCCGCGGAGATGGACGAGATCGAGCACGTCTACGACAGGTTCCTCCGTGGCGAGATCGCCGTCGAGGGCAAGGACTTCAACGACATGACCACGGGCGAGCACGGCACCGACCCCAGCGGCTACGCCGTTGTCAACGTCATGCTCCCCCGCCGCTACTTCCCCGAGTGGCAGGGGAACCTCTTCGAGCGCCGCGCGCAGTCCATCGCGGACCAGCTGTGCGGAGGGGGCATGACGATCGATTTCGACCAGCTCCTGGCCAAGTCCCCCGGCCGGCCCGACGCGGTGTTCCACTGGCACCAGGACCAGGCCTACTGGATCGACACGGAGGACCGCCGCACCGCCACATGCTGGCTCGCGGTCGACGACTCGACCCGGGAGAACGGGTGCATGCAGTTCCTCCCCGGGTCCCACCGCGAGCCGGTGCGCCCGCACAGGCCACTCCACGACGACCGCTCGGCCAGTCACACACTTGTCACAGACCTCAGACCCGACGACGTGATGCTCCCGGTGGAGATCCGGCGCGGGGACATCACGGTGCACAACGAGGGAGTGCTCCACGGCTCGGGCGGCAACCACTCTGCGTCCAGCTACCGGCGGGCCTACATCGTGGCGCTGCGGAGCATGTCCACCGTGGCGGAGGAACGGCGCCGCGGCTTCACGCACAGCCACAACGACTCCGCGGAGGTGCTCGGGAGCGTCGACGGCCTGCAGGCCTGAGCCGCCGCAGAGCCGGGGATAGTGTCCCCGCATGGCCCGCACGCAGCGACACCACCGTGACTACGGCCTGCTCGGTGCTGAGTCCGGCCGTGCCGTCGAGAGCGGGCTGGCCGGTGCCTCCTGGCGCCTGAGCCCCGTGGAGCGTGAGCAGCTGCTCGCCCTCATGAAGCGTCGCGACAACCCCGCCGCGTCCCACACGGTGCTGTGGCTGCTGCTGCTCGTGGCGTCCGGTGCGTGGCTGTGGGCCACGTGGCTGTCCTGGTGGACGCTCCCGGCCGCGTTCGTGTACGGCACCCTGTACGGGTCGGC
>CAZZFB010000175.1:0-1951 GCA_964653385.1 uncultured Bifidobacterium sp.
GCTGGGGCTTCAGCTACTTCATCGTCGGCGGCGAGAACATCGAGGAGATCGCGCCCGTCGTCGCCGCCCTCAAGGGCAAGTGACCCGGGTCAGAACAGCCCTGTCACGCGGCCGTTCTCGTCCAGGTCGATGCGGTGCGCCGCGGGGTGCGCGCCGAGCCCCGGCATCGTGCGCATGTCCCCGCAGATCGGGTAGACGAACCCCGCACCCACCGACGCCCGCACCTCGCGCACCTTCAGCGTGTGGCCGGTGGGGGCACCCTTCAGCGAGGGGTCGCCGCTGATGCTGAGGTGCGTCTTCGCGATGCACACCGGGAGGCGCCCGAAACCGTTCCGCTCGTAGCGGTCCATCTGCGCCCGCGCCTCGTCGGTGTACTCCACGGCCGCGGCCCCGTATATCCGGGTCGCCACCGTCTCGATCTTCTCGGGGAGAGTGGCCTCGTCGGGGTACAGGAAACGGAAGTCGGACGGCTCGTCGCACGCCGTGACCACCTCGCGCGCGAGGTCGACCGCGCCGGCCCCGCCGTCGGCGAAATGGGTGCACTCCGCGACGCGGGCACCCAGCGAGAGCGCGATCCCCTTGATGGCGTCGATCTCGCTCCGGTGGTCGGTGGGGAAGACGTTGATGGCGACCACCGGCGAGACCCCGTGCACCTTGACGTTCTCGATCTGCTTGGCGAGGTTCGCGGCACCGGCCCGCACGTCACCCGGGTTCTCCTCCAGCAGTTCCGCCGGCAACGGCTTCCCGGCGACGATCCTGAACCGGCCGGAATGCGCCTTGAGCGCGCGCACCGTGGTGACGAGCACCGCGGCGTCTGGACGCAGCCCCGACACCCGGCACTTGATGTTGAAGAACCTCTCGGCACCCATGTCCGCACCGAAGCCCGCCTCCGTGATCAGGTACTCCGCGTGGCGGATGCCGAGCAGGTCGGCGATCACCGAGGAGTTCCCCGTCGCGATGTTCCCGAACGGGCCTGCATGGATGAGGGCCGGCGTGTTCTCCAGTGTCTGCATCAGGTTCGGCCTCAGCGCGTCGCGCATGAGAACCGCCATGGCTCCGGCCGCGCCGATCTGCTCGGCCGTCACCGCGGCGTCACCTGCGGTGTACCCGACGACGATCCTGCCGAGGCGTGCCCGCATGTCCGCGAGCGACGTGGACAGGGCGAGGATGGCCATGACCTCTGACGCGGCGGTGATGTCGAAACCGGTCTCCCTCGTGACACCGTCCTCCTTGCCTCCCTGCCCGATCGTCACGTTCCGCAGCGACCTGTCGTTCACGTCGAGAACGCGGCGCCACGTGATCTTCCCGGGGTCGATGCCGCACTCGTTGCCGTGGTGGAGGTGGTTGTCGAGTATCGCGGCGCACATGTTGTGCGCGGCGGTCACCGCGTGGAAGTCGCCGGTGAGATGGAGGTTGAGCAGCTCCATCGGGACCACCTGGCTGTGGCCGCCGCCGGCGGCGCCGCCCTTGATGCCGAATGTCGGGCCGAGCGAGGGTTGCCTGAGCGCCAGCAGGCCCTTGCGCCCGATCCTGCCCATGGCCTGGGCGAGCCCGACGGACGTCGTGGTCTTTCCCTCGCCCAGTGGCGTCGGGGTGACAGCAGTGACGACCACGTACTTCGCCCGCGGGTTGCCCTCCGCGGCGCCGATCGCGGCGAGGTCGATCTTGGCGACGTGCGGGCCGTGGGTCTCCACGTGCCCGGCAGGGAGACCGAGTGACCCTGCGATCTCCGTGATGGGGCGCAGGACGGCGGCCTGGGCGATCTCGAGGTCCGACGGGAAACTCACGCGGTGATTCTTCCCCAACCGGCCGGGCGACGGCGATTTGCGGGCCGGCACTAGCCTGCCCCCGGTGGGTGTCCTGCGTACTCTCGGCTCGGTGGCACGGTTCGCCAGACCGGTCCTCTCGGCCCGCAAGAGGCGCTTCCAGCGTGCGGCCAGCATCGACGACC
>CAZZFB010000176.1:0-1949 GCA_964653385.1 uncultured Bifidobacterium sp.
TGAGCAAGCACACCTTCAAGGTCCCGTACGGGTGGAAACCCGACGCGGCCCTCATAGACGCGCTCGTGAAGGCGCGCCTGGCCGAGATCGACTGATATCCCACGACGCACCGGCCCGGCGCGCTCAGTGCGAGGCTCTCGCGCCCTCGGTGCGCCACCACTCGACGGTCGCCGGCACCGACTGCTCGAGCGGCGTCGCGTGGTCACCGAACACGGCCGAATACGCACCGTGGTCGACGACGAAGTCCTCCTCGAACTCGTACATCATCTCGATCATCTCACGTGCCGGCGGGATGAAGATCCCGGCGAGAGCCATCTGGAACTTTCCCCTGATGACCGCCCTCGGGTCGGATCCTGCAGCCGATGCCGCGAGCTCGAGGAACTCACGGTTCGTGACTGCGGGTGCGTTCGGCACGTGCCATGCCCGGCCGAGCGAACGCTCGTCGAGGGCCAGGCGCACGAGGGCCTCGCCGAAGTCAGCGACGTACGTGTACGAATGGCGCGCATCCAGGTCACCGAGCATCTCCGCCTTCCGACCCTTCAACAGAGGCAGGAAGAACCTGTCGCCGACGAACGACCCCGCTGCATGCGGTCCGAAGAAGTCCGACGCCCGACCGGCCGTCGCACGGATGTTCCCTGAGGCATGCTCTGCCTGCAACTGGCGCCACATGGCCGCACGGACCTTCCCCTTTCGGGTCGTGGCCGACAAGGGGAGGTCCTCTTTCAGCGCGCCGTGCACAGGTCCGTAGCCGTACAGGTTCTCCACCGCCACGAGGACAGTCGACGACCCGCGCAGCGCGGACACGACCGACCCCTGGAGCGCGGGGAACTCCTTCACCCATCGGTGGTACTCGGGTTGGGATGCCTGGTAGACCGCATCGGCCCCGCTCACCACCCGGGTGAGCGCGGCGGTGTCCAACGCATCGCACTTGACCGCCGTCGCGCCCGGCACCTCGGTGCCGGATCTGCTGACGACCACCGCGTCGATGCCGCGCGAGACGAGCGATGCGACCACCGCCCTCGCGACCGGTCCGGCTCCGAGAACGACGTGCTTGCCCATGGTGGAATCCCCTCAGTTGATGTGCCCGCCGAAACGCGAGCACCGCTCACATTACGGAGGACACCGCCCAGATACAAGAGCGATGCTCTTTTTTGTGAACATCGCTCTCTACAATGGTCATGTGAGCGGTGTTCGGGCCCGGGTGCGGGCCGAGATGACGGATGAGATCAAGCGCCAGGCCCGGCTCCAGGTGGACGCGGCGGGGGCATCCAGCCTGTCCCTGCGGGCCATCTCCCGCGACATGGGGACTGCGTGTTCGGCGCTCTACCGCTACTTCCCCAGCCGCGACCATCTCCTGACGGTTCTCATCATCGAGAACTACGACGCCCTCGGGGCCGTTGTCGAGGCTGCCGATGCCGCCGTGCCGCGCGAGGACCTCGCGGGCCGGTGGCGGGCCGCCGCCGGCGCACTGCGACGGTGGGCAGTCGAGAACCCCGCGGACTACGGGCTCAACTTCGGCACGCCCGTTCCCGGGTACGAGGCACCGGAAGACACGATCGGCCCCGGCACCAGGTACACGAACACGCTCCTGTCGCTCCTCGCGGACATCCATGCCGCCGGGTGCACCACCCGCGTGACGATGCCCCGGTCACCGCAACTGCGACGCGAGTACAGGGCGATCCGCAAGCGGAGCGGCGTGGGCGTCCCCGACGAACTGCTGCTCGCGGGGCTCACCGCATGGATGGGTGTCATCGGTGCGGTCAGCGTCGAGGTGTTCGGCCACCTCCGCAACGTTCTCGACGAGCCCTCGGCGCACTTCGACGCGATGGTGTCGATGATCGGGCACGAACTTCTCGACCTCCCCCGCTGACGGTCGGACCGGCCGGCGTCACGGTGCGGGGAGTGGCTCCCCCACGTCCCACAGGTGGTGCAACGGGTCATGGAGCATG
>CAZZFB010000177.1:0-1883 GCA_964653385.1 uncultured Bifidobacterium sp.
GCGGCCGTGGCGCGGGCGCGCAGGTCGTCGACCGCGTGCTTCAGGCCCTCCGGGTCGCGGTAGAGCGCGCTGCCGGCGATGAGCACGTTCGCCCCCGCGGCCGCCGCGCCGGCGATGGTGGAGGGGCCGATGCCGCCGTCCACCTCCACGTTCACCTTGTCGCCGAGGCCGCGCGCGGTGATCATGTCGCGCACCTCGCGGATCTTCGGCTCCATCGTCTGGATGTAGGCCTGCCCGCCGAAACCGGGGTTCACCGTCATCACGAGGACCATGTCGATGAGGTCGAGCACGTGCTCCACGACCGACGCCGGGGTGTGCGGGTTCAGCGCGACCGCCGCAGTGGCGCCCATGGAGCGGATGTTCTCGCAGGTGCGGTGCAGGTGGGTGCAGGCCTCGGCGTGCACGATGAGACGGCTGCAGCCGGCCTCCACGTAGCGGGCCGCCATCACGTCGGGGGTGAGGACCATCAGGTGGGCCTCGAAGGGGAGCGAGGTGTGCTTGCGCGCCGACGCGATCACGTCCGGGCCGAAGGTGAGGTTGGGCACGAACTGGCCGTCCATCACGTCCCACTGGATCAGGTCGACGCCGGCCTCCTCCAGCGCCCTCACCTCGTCACCGAGCTTCGAGAAGTCTGCGGGGAGAACGGAGGGCGATATCTGGATCGGCAGCGTCACGCGGTTCACCCTAGCCAATGGCCGCACGGGCCCGACCGCCCCGCCCTACGCTGGAGCAGTGAACGAAGGCCACATCGTCAGGATCGACAAGCTCGTCGCCGGCGGTGACGGTCTCACCAGGCTGGAGGACGGCAGGGTCGTCTTCGTGCCCGACGTGCTGCCGGGCGAGACCGTCGAGATCTCCCTCGACACGAAGGCCAAGGACTTCGGCCGCGGTGTCGTGCTGGACGTGGTCGACGCGTCCCCGGACCGCCGCGAGCCGCCGTGCCCGCACGTGGCCGAGGGCTGCGGGGGCTGCGACTGGCAGCACATCGAGCCGTCCGCGCAGTCACGCACGAAGGTCGACATCGTCACGGAGGCCTTCGCCCGCACCGGCAAACTCGAGATCACCCCGCGCCTGCGCACGCTGGACGCCGCCGCCCGCCGGACAACGGTGCGCATGGTTGCCGACCAGAACGGCACGCTCGGGTTCCGCATGGGGGAGTCGAACGAGATGGTGGGGGTCGCCTCCTGCATGGTCGCCCACCCGATGGTCAACGAGATCATCGCGAGGCCGGTGCTCGAGGGTGCGGGAGAGGTCACGATCCGCGTGTCGCCGCGCACAGGTGAGCGCGGGGTGTGGTGCCACGAGGGCCAGATGGTGCGCGAGATGGATGCGTCGATCTCGCGCGGTGCACGCGGGGTGGTGCACGAGGAAGTCGACGGCCACCGGTTCAAGGTGTCGATGGGGTCGTTCTTCCAGTCGTCCGCCGAGGCTGCCGAGCTCATCGTGGACGTGGTGCGGCGCCGCCTGAACGGCCTGGAACTGGAGCCGGGCGGCACCCTCGTGGATGCGTACGGCGGCGTGGGCCTGTTCTCAAAGGTGTTCGCCGACCGCTTCGACGAACTGGTGCTGGTGGAGTCGAACCCGCAGGCCTGCCGGGACGCGATCACGAACCTTGAGGACTGCGCCGCGACGATCATCCAGTCACAGATGGAGCACTGGGACCCGTGCGATGCCGACGTGGTGATCGCCGACCCCGCCCGCCAGGGCCTAGGAAAGCAGGGCGCGCAGGCCATCGTGGACACGGGTGCGCCGGTGGTGGTGCTGGTGAGCTGCGACCCGGTTGCAGGTGCGAGGGATGCCCGTCTGCTGGTGTCGGCGGGCTACGAACTGCGCGAGGTGGAGGTGCTCGACATCTTCCCCGAGACCCACCACGTGGAGGTCAT
>CAZZFB010000178.1:0-1862 GCA_964653385.1 uncultured Bifidobacterium sp.
GTGAACAGGTACATCGACGCCGCCAGGTCGCCCACGCTGATGTGCCCGTCCCTCACGCGCACCGCGCCGACGACTAGGAGCGCGAGGTTGCCGACGGATGGCACCGTGTCGAGCATCATCTCGAACGTCGCGCGTGCGCGCATTGCCCTGACGCGCGCATCCCTCAGCCTCCCGGTTATCTCCGAGAGCCTGCCGGCCTCACGGTCCTCGGCGCCGAAGGCCTTCACCACTGTCACTGCCTCGAAGCTCTCCAGAGCGGCCTCGGACAGGCGCCCCATTTCCTCCTGGGCCCGCGCGAAGTGCCTGTCCACCCGGTTCTGGTAGCCCACGTTCATGAGCACGAGCACGGGGAGCACGACCGCGGCGACAGCGCCGAGGGCCGGATCGAGCACCGCGAGCCCCGCTGCGCTCACCACGAGCAGGAGCACGACGGAACTGCCGTACGGCAGCGGCGCCAGGACCGCGACAGCGGCCTCCACGTCCACACCGGCCCGTGCCACCAAGTCGCCCGTCTGGTGGCGGCGGTGCCACGCGACCGGCTGTTCGGAGTAACGGGTCACCACCTGCGTGGCCAGCCTCTCGGCGACGCCCCATTCCGTCTTCCCCGCGAACGTCCTGCGGACCACCACCCCGACCGCGCGTACCAGTGCGATCGACACGATGATGATGCAGGCCGTGGCGACGGCGGAGACGGCCACCTCGCCCTTGTCGAACCGCCTGATGACGACGTTGTCGATCATCCAGCGGACGCCCACGGACGACCCTGCCGTGCAGAACGCGAAGACTGCCGCCCCGGAGACCGCGACAGCGAAAGATCCCGGCTGGAGCCGCACCAGGGACAAGATGAGACGGAAACCACGCCGCAGCTGGGACGTGCCGTCGGCTGCCTCGATCTCCACGCGCCTATTGTGGCACCTGCCCCTTCGGGGCACTGGAAGAGACAATGGACCGCACAGACCTCGCCCTACTCGTCATCCGCTCGGTCTTCGGGGTGTTCATGCTCCTGCACGGAGTCAACAAGATCCGGAGCGGGCTCGACGGGACGGCCGGATGGTTCGGGTCCATCGGCATGCGACGTCCGGCCCTCCAGGCGCGCACGGCCGCTTGGACGGAGATCGCTGCGGGGGCACTCTTTGCTGTCGGCCTGCTGACACCCCTCGCGGCCGCCGCGATCATCTCGTTGATGTGTGTCGCGATCATCACCGTGCACCTCAAGGTTGGCTTCTTCATCTTCCTCCCGGGCGGCGGCTGGGAGTACTGCGCATCGATCGCGGCGGTGGCCGCTGCGGTTGCCGTCGCCGGGCCGGGCCGCGCGTCGCTGGATGACTTGTTCGGATGGACGACAAACCCACTGGTCGGCGGACTCGCCGTTGTCGTCGGCCTCGCCGCGGCCGCGGGCCATCTCGCGCTCTCCTGGCGGCCGGGGGACGCACAATGAACAGGCGCGCCTGGAACGTCGTGAAGGTCCTCGGGCTCGCCTTCATCGCGTGGATGTGGTTCTACGGGTTCGTCCTCGCCCCCAGGGAGAGCATGAACCGCATCGGGGACCCCGCGTGGGGAGCCCGTTCGGAGGCCACGTGCGCGGCCGCCAAGGAGGCCCGTGCGGGTCTCGCCGACCTGACGCGCATCGACCCGGACGACCCGACGGTCCTGCGGAAGAAGGCCGACATCATCGACGCCGCAACAGACACCATCGAGAAGGCTGTCGACTCCATCGAGAAGGACGTTCCCGCAACGGAAAAGGGCAGGGCCCTGGTTCCCGAGTGGATCGCCGACTACCGCACGTACATCCGGGACCGGCGGGAATACGCGGACGTCCTCAGGTCAGGCAGGATCGCGGAGTTCGGCGAGAGCGTGGAGGA
>CAZZFB010000179.1:0-1804 GCA_964653385.1 uncultured Bifidobacterium sp.
AGTGCGGCCGCGGCCTGCGCCTCGGACCCCCCGGCCTCGATCACGTTGCCCGCCACCGAGAGGAGATGCCCGAGATAGGGCTCACTGTCCCGCTTGCGCGCCTGCTTGGCGTGGTGCTCGACGGCGAGTGCCATCGCCGACGTGAACAACGGGCCTGCCACCCACCTGGGATCCGCTTCTGCCACTGTCTTCCTTTCTGTGCGGTGTCCGGTTGACCCCGCACCATGATGGTGACGAACGGGTGTGTCGTTGCGCAAGGGGGGCCGTGAGGGGCCCCGGTCAGCCTCGGCGGGTGCGGACGGTGGTCAGAGGCCGCAGTTGCGCGCCATGAACTTGCGGAAGCGCTGCGATGCCTCCGCGATGTCCTTGTCGTTCGCGATCTTGTCGAGACTCTCCGCCACTTCGGGGACGGCCTTCATCTCGGCAAGGTTGTACTTGTAATCGGCATAGATGGCGTCCATGGCCTGCATTCCGCCCAGCATGGCCTTCACGTCGCTCTTCACCTCGAGCGGGGCCTCGTCAAAGAGCTTCTGGGACGAGGCGATGATCGTTGCCCAGGCTTTCTCCATTGCCGCAGGGTCGCTCATGGCGGTGGGATCGTTCCCGTGGGTGGCGGCGCTCTCCGCGTTCAGTTGCTGCGCGGTCAGGCAGAAGTCGGCGAACTCGGGGTTGACCGTGCCACTGAAGGTCTCGTCGGACGCCGAGGGGGAGCCCCCGCACGCAGCCAGCACCAGCAACGCCGCGGCCAGGGCAGGGAATGACCTCTTCATGAGCATCACGGTACCAGCAGGGCCGCTGAGGGTGCCGGGTCAACGGTGACACAGAGTTCGGGTACACATGACCCTATAACCGAGAGAGAGGAGCCGGCATGGACACACGCAATCCGCATGACCTGACCGTCGAGGAGTTCGACAACCTGTACGAGAGCGCGATCGGAATAGCCGACGGATCGACCCCCGAGAGGGCGGTCCAGATCCTGGAGGACCTCATCGTCAGGGCCTCCGACGACCGCGACGTGGACGACCCGGTGGTGATCGACCTGCGCATGTACCTCGGCCGCGCCCTGTGGCGCAGCGGGGTGCTCGAGAAGGCGATCGCCGTGCTGCGCTCCGCGCTCGCCGACGCCGAGAGGGTCACGGGTCCGGACACGCGGCTGTCCTTCTCCTGCGCCGGCAACCTGTGCCGTGCGCTCGCGGAGAACGACGAGTTCGAGGAGGCGATCGAGATCGCGTTCGACATCTTCGAGCGCCGCAGCGAGGTGTTCGGCGAGCTGGACAACGGCACGCTGAACTCGCTCGGCCACATCTCGCAGATCTGCTACCGGGCGGGACTCTTCGAGCAGGCGGTGGACACCACCGCGGAGCAGCTGGAGCGCCGCATCGAGGCTTTCGGCGAGGATGACGCACGCACCCGCATCAGCCGCTACAACCTCGAGGTGATGATGTCGAGGCTGGAGTTCGACGAGGAGTTCCTGCGCGCCAAGCTGGACTCCTACGAGGAGTCGCACGGCCCGGGGTCGGAGCCGTGCATCCAGCTGCGGTGCCACATCGCCGCGGGGCTCGAGCGCGAGGGTCGCCTGGAGGAGGCGCTGGGGGAGCGCACGGTCATCGAGCGACTGGAGGCAGAGACGCACGGCGAGGTCGCGATCCCCACGCTGCGCGCCACGGCCCGCCGTCTGCACCTGGCACTGCGGCTCGGCGACCGCCGCGCACAGGACATGCTCGCGGTCGTCGCGTCCACCGTGTCGCAGATCGCGGGTCCGGACCACCCGCTGGTGGCCTACTGCAACGACCCCGACGCCTGA
>CAZZFB010000180.1:0-1776 GCA_964653385.1 uncultured Bifidobacterium sp.
TGACGGGGTGGTCGGACTTCGGTTGCGGCGACTCCTCCACCTCGGGCACGCGCACCGGGCGGCGGTCGAACAGGGAGACGACGTTCGTGGTCGGCGCGTCGTCGGAGTCGACGGTCGTTGCGCCTTCTGTCGGTTCCTCGACCGGTGCCACGGGCATCGCGATGTCGTCCGCGACATGCGGTGAGTCCACGGGCATGTCCTCGACGTGTTCGATGATCTCGACATGCTCGACGATCTCGATGTCCTCGATGACGTCGACAACCTCGACGACGTCATCAATGACGATCTCGTCCGCGGCGTCGGGACCCTCCACCACACCGGTGGCAGGCCCGTCGAGGGGGATGTCGAACGCGGTCGCATCAGCCACCAGCGACTCGGCCTCCTCGACCGCACTGCGCGCCTCGCGCTCGGCAGCCTCGGCGGCGACGTGGTCGTACGCGGCGACGGAAGGGTGCTGCGGGTTCACGATGGGGATGGGGCCGGTGGTGGGGGCCAGGTTCACCAGTGTCTCGGGCTCGTCGTGCGCCTCGTGCAGTTCGTTCAGCACGCTCTCCGATGCGATGCGCGCGCGCTCGAACGCGTTCAGCAGGCGGTCGCGCCCGTGGAGCAGCTGCTCGATCTGCGCGCGGGCCGCGTCACGGCGGCGCGACAGTTCGGACAGGACCTTCTCGCGGTACTCGCGCGCCTCGTTGACCATGTCGCGGCCCTGCTGCTTGGCCATCTCGATCTCGGCCTCGGCATCCGCGGCTGCGTCGTCGCGGATGCGCTGTGCCTCGGACATCGCCGACTCGCGGATGCGCGCGGCGTCCTCCGCGGCGTCCTTCACCAGACGGGTGGCCGATTCCTCGGCACGCTCGCGGATCTGGGTGCTCGCGTCACGGGCGACGGTCAGGACGCGGGCGGCCTCCTCACCGAGGAGGGTGGTGACGGTCTCTTCGTCCAGGCGGCCGGGCCCGGACAGCCCACGCGTCTGCATCGAGCGCATCTCTGCCTCGAGGAACCGCTCGCGCTCCTGGAGACGGGCCAGTTCGGCCGCCACCATGCGCAGGAAGTCGCGCACCTCCCCCTGGTCGAACCCGCGCCGCGCGACCGGGAACGCCGCGGCGCCCACTGCGGACGGCGACGAGGGGTCGGGACGGGAGAAGGAGATAGCCATTGGGCGTCAAGAGTAGGGCTGTGGATAACCCGAATGGTGGCATTCCGTCGCGGCGGCCCGTGCGGGCAGGCCGTGCCGCGCGTTGGGGTCAGGGCTCAGAGGCCAGGCTCAGGAGCCGGGCAACGGGTCGCCGCCGTTCGCCGCCAGGGCCTCGAGCGCCTCCTGCAGCGTGGCCACCGGGACGATCGTGACGCCTTGTCCCGCCGCCGCACGGGCCGCCGACAGTTCCCCGGCGGACTGCCCCGCAGGCACCAGGAAGAGGGTGACCCCCGCGTCGCGCACGGCCACGGCCTTCTGGCGCAGGGCCCCGATGGCGCCGACAGTCTCGTCAGGCGACATCGTGCCGGTTGCGGCAACCCTGCCGCGGCCCATCAGGTTGCCCTCCGTGAGGTCATCGAGCAGGCCGAGCGTGAACGCGAGTCCTGCGGACGGGCCTCCGATGTCGGCAGTGGAGATCGCGACCTCGAACGGGAGCTCCACGGTGCGTGTGTCGGCGGGGATGATGCCGATGATCGCGCGCGCCGGGTCGTCGGGGTTCGCCATCAGCACCACCCGGCGCTCCTCACGGGCCGAGGCATCATCGGGCTCCTTGCCGTGGGGCACGACCGTCAGCTCGACCT
>CAZZFB010000181.1:0-1775 GCA_964653385.1 uncultured Bifidobacterium sp.
GTCCGACCCTCTCCGTCACCGGTGCGGACGGACTGCCGCCCACCGACCGCGCGGGGAACGTCCTGCGTCCCCACACCTCGCTGCGGCTCTCCTTCCGGCTGCCCCCCACGTGCGACTCCGCCGGGGCGCTCGAGGCGGTGAGACGCGCGCTGACCGTCGACCCCCCGCACGGGGCGACCGTCTCCTTCTCCGACACCCACGCCGCGGACGGCTGGAACGCGCCGGCACCCGAGCCCTGGCTGACCGCGGCACTCGACGAAGCCTCCACCGCGTCCTTCGGGCGCGGTGCGCGCAACTTCGGTGAGGGCGGATCCATCCCGTTCATGGGGATGCTCGGCGAGCGGTTCCCCCGCGCCCAGTTCGTCATCACCGGGGTCCTCGGGCCGGGATCCAACGCGCACGGACCGAACGAGTTCATGCACATCGAGACCGCGAAGCGACTGACAGCCGCGATGTCGATGGTCCTCTCCGCGCACGCGGCACGGCCGTAGGGTCGTCCCGTGTTCTCCCTCCTGCGGCGCAACCGCAACATCCGCCTCGTCGTGCTCGCCCAGATCGTGAGTTACCTCGGCGACTGGTTCACGTTCGTCGCGCTCGCGGGCCTGGTGCAGGACCTCACCGACTCGAAGTTCCTCGTGTCGGTGGTGATGGTGTCGTTCACGCTCCCCTCGTTCCTCATGTCGCCCGTGGCGGGCCCGATGGTCGACCGCTTCGACCGGAGAAAAGTGCTGGTCACCGTGTCCGCACTGCAGGCCGTTGCGGCCCTCGGGTTGCTCACCGTCGACGCGGGCAGGGTGTGGACCGCGTTCCTCTTCCAGGGCCTCATAGCCGCGCTCGCCTCGTTCGTCGGGCCGGCCACGTCTGCCTCCATCCCCAACCTCGTCGACAACGACGATGACCTCCGCATGGCGAACTCGATCACGGGGAGCACGTGGGGCGTGATGCTCGCGCTGGGTGCGGCGTTCGGCGGGGTCTTTGCCGCCGCATTCGGCCGCAACGCGGCGTTCCTCGCTGACGCGCTCAGCTTCGTCGTGGCCGCCGTCCTCTTCCTCATGATCGACCGGCCGACCCAGACGCACGACACGTCGGCCGGCGCCAGGTCGAAGGTGCGGCCGATCCAGGACATGAAGGAGGCCGTCCACGTGGCACGGCAGGACCCGGTCATCCTCGCACTGATGTCGTCCAAGATGACCTACGCGATCGGCGCCGGGATCGTGAGCCAGCTCGCGGTGCTCGCCTCCACCGAGTTCGGCTCCGGTGACGGCGGGCGCGGCCTCCTCATCGCCGCCCGCGGCATCGGGGCGGGCCTCGGGCCGATCGTGGCGGCGCGGTACATCGGGAACGACCTCGGCCGGCTCCTGCGCGTGTGCGGGTTCGCCAGCCTCGTCTTCAGTTTCAGTTACCTGGGGGCGGCGGTCAGCCCGGCACTCGGGGTGGCATTCGTGTTCGTCAGCATCGCCCACTTCGGGGGCGGCGCGCAGTGGGTCATGTCATCCGTGGGACTCCAGATGAGGGCGCCCGACCACGTGCGCGGTCGTGTGCTCGCCGGCGACTTCGCGATGGTGTCGCTGGTCATCGCGACGACGAGCATCCTCGCGGGCCTCACGAGCGAGGCGATCAGCGTCCGGCCAGCGATGGTGATCTTCGCGGGTGTGGCAGCAGTGGCGAGCGCGGGCTACCTGGCGGCCACGCGGGGGCTCAGGCGTTCTCTGAGCAGCGCACAGCAGCGTTGATGTACGCCTCGCGGCGCGGGTCGCCGTCGTAGGTCGTCATCA
>CAZZFB010000182.1:0-1772 GCA_964653385.1 uncultured Bifidobacterium sp.
GAGCGCTACCATGACACGGTAGAGGTCCCGGGTTCGAGTCCCGTCGTGCCCACCATGATTCGCCGGCTCGTGACCGTCGACTCCCTCCCTGCCCTCAGCGGCGCCCTGTTCGTGCAGCCGCACTGCGATGACGCCGTCCTCTCGTCGTACGGCCTCCTCTCCCGGGCGGCTTCCGGTGCTGTCGTCACCGTGTTCGCGGGCGTGCCCGGTGGGCTCGTGGCGCGGCGGGCCGGCGGGACCGTGCCGACTGGTGTCACGCCGCGCGAGTGGATGTCCTTGCGCCGCGCAGAGGACCGCGCCGCCCTTGCGCGTTTCGCGGTGGATGTCGTCCATCTCGATTTCCTGGAGCTCCAGTTCCGTGACGACCCCGACGAGTCCCGGTTGGTCGGTGATGTCGCGTCGGTGCTCCGGGGACTCTGCGGGTCCTCTGTGAGCGTGATGGTCGCACCGCTCGGCATCGGTGCGAACCCGAACCATGTGCAGGTCGCGGCGGCGGTGCGGGACGTCTCCCACGAGACGGGTGTGCCCGTCATCTGGTGTGCCGACTACCCGTACGCCGCGCGGCCGTCGTGGCCCGCATGGCTCGACGGCGTCGGTGCGATGCCGGACGAATGGGCAGAGAGACTCGGAGCGGCGGGTGCGGACGGGTTCGACTGCACGGTTGCCGTCCTGTCTGCCGCGGCGCAGGCGGAGAAGCTCGCCGTGTTCTCCGACTATTCGTCACAGGTCGCCGCGACAGAGAAGGGCGACGAGCACGCGGTCAGTGACCCGACGCACCTGCGCATCGAGACATGTTTCGCACCGCACGGGGTGCTCCCTGCCGTTTGAGCCCCGGGCATGTCCGTTCCGCTACCGTTTGGTTGTGGAATCGATCGCCACGGCCGCGGCCGTCATCTTTCCGGCGCGGACCCGCACGCGGCGACGCGGCTGAGGCACCCACATGGCGGTTCTCCTGGCACTCCTCACCGCGTGCGTCTACGGCACGGCCGACTACCTGGGTGGTCACGCCACGAAGCGGCTCCCGGCGATCGTGGTCACTTTCGTGGGCCAGCTCGGCGGGCTGGTCGTCCTCGCAGTCGCGGCATGGTCCTCCGGCATACCGGCGCCTTCCCCGTCCGACTGGGGGTGGAGCGCGCTAGCCGGTCTCGCAGGCTCGACAGGGTTGCTCGCGTTCTACACGGCGATGAGCAGCGGGCACATGACCGTGGTCGCGCCGGTCACCGCCGTCACGAACGCGGCAATCCCGGTCATCGCCGGGTTCGTGATCGGGGAGCGCCCCGGCGCCCTCGCGCTCGTGGGCATGCCGCTCGCCATCCTCGCCGTGGCGCTCGTGAGTGACGTGCTCGGCCCTGACCACCGCCGCGCGCCCGCCCGCGTCGTCGCCATGGGGGCTTTCGGCGGGGCGATGTTCGGGATGATCCTCGTGTTCCTCCACCAGACGAGCGACGGCAGCGGCGTGTGGCCCGTGCTCATCATGCGTTTCGTCTCCACGCCCTACATGGCACTGCTCGTGGCCGTGCGCCGGCCCTCCTTCGCCGGGGTCGGCCGGCACAGGGCGCTGGTCCTCGGCTCCGGCGTTCTCGACAGCCTCGCAAACTGGTTGTACGTGCTCGCGGTGCGCGAGGGGCTGCTCTCGGTCGTGTCCGTCATCGTGACGCTGTACCCGGCCACGACGATGGCTCTCGCAGTGGGGCTGGACCGCGAGAAGGTCCACCGTCCCCAGTTGCTGGGGATCGGACTCGCCGCCGGGGCGCTGGTGCTCATCACCCTCG
>CAZZFB010000183.1:0-1757 GCA_964653385.1 uncultured Bifidobacterium sp.
GGGGCAGCGGGCCCGTCAGAGTCGATCAGGAGCGCTTGGCAATGCGGATGGAGTGCTCCGCGGCGTTGCGGCAGCGGCCGTCCTCCAGGGAGAACCGCCATCCGTGCAGGGTGCACACGAAGTCCCCGCCGTCGATCTCGCCGAACACGGCAAGGTCCGCGTTGCGGTGCGGGCAGCGCCGCTGCACCAGGTAGCCGCCGCACTCGATGTCGGCCTCGTCGGACTGCGCACCGGACGCCTTCGTGGCGGCCTCCGACTCCGTGCGCGCCATGCGCTCCACGGACAGCGACTTCAGGAAGTTGTAGAGGTACTCGTTGTACTCGCCCTCGCGCCAGGCGGTGAAGCGCGCGGAGAGGAACAACGAGTTCGACCAGTCGACAGCACGCTCGGCCACCACGGACTCCAGGAGGTCGCGCGGGATGTTGAACCGGAACGCGTACGGCTGCGAACCGGTCGGCACGTTGCCGTTGTACGGCAGCACCTTGCCGTTCGGGAAGTCCAGGTAGATCGACACGTCGTCAGCCACGATCAGGCACCCCGCACCGATCCCGCGGCGCACGTTCGGGGCCATCGCCATGAGCGGCTCGAACCACGTGCGCAGCGTGTCCACCAGGTCGGTGCGCCGCGCGGACCATCCGGCCTTCGTCTCGGCGAGCCACGCCGCCTTGTCGGCCTGGTAGGCGCGCAGGTACGCACCCTTGTCGGCAAAGACCGCCGTGGGCGACGCGTCGCCGCCCGGCTGCTCCACCGTGACGACGCCGGGGCCGCCGTGCGGGTCGGCGACGACGGTGAACGACGTGCCGGGCACCGTGAGCGAAACGTTCGCCCGGCCCGCGTCCGCGAGGCGGCGGATGAACTCGCGCTGGTCGGGGAAGATGCTGGCCTCGTCGCCCGTGACCATGTTCAGCCCGAACAGTTCCTCGTCCAGGAAGCACGGCGGGCCGGCGCTCGGCACCACCGTGGTGGCATCGACAGCCTCCACGTAGCGCATCGCGCGGGCGAACTGGCTCTCCACCTTGTCGGCGCACAGCTGCTTCTTCTCCGCGTCGTCCATCTCGTACACCATCGGGTACCAGATGGCGCCGCTGTACTGCAGCCAGTGGAGGTCCACCGGGCCGTGCGAGCGCAGCGCGGAGAGGTCGTTCGTGCGGCAGTCGTTCTGGTTGACGAGGCGCGCGGTGCCGTCGCTCACCACGAGCGCGCTGTCGCCGCCCGGGCCGTCGGTGATCGAGGTCTCCACGTGCACGGCCACGCGCACACCGTCGGCGATCTCGGTCTCTGCCGCGTCGACCGTGCGCACGAACTTCCTGAACCCGAGCCGGGAGAACGTGCGCTCCATCTCGCGCGTCGGGAACGCGGGGAGGATGACCGTGGTGTCCTTGTTCATGCGGTCGCGCAGGAACGGGGTGTCGAAGTGGTCGCCGTGCAGGTGCGACACGTAGAGGAAATCCGGGTTGCAGACGTCGTGCATGACGTCGTCGGGAAGTCCGTCGTTGCGCGGGAAGACGAACCAGGAGGCGAAGAACGCCGGCTCGAACCACGGGTCGCAGACGATCGTGATGCCGCGCGTGCGGACCAGGATGCCCGCGTGACCGATCGAGATCGCCTGCATGTTGTTCCCCGTGGAGGCGGAGCTACTTCTTCGGCGGGTCGATCGACTGCTTGCCGGCCGTGGCGACGTGCTCGGTCCAGGCTGTGCCGTTCCAGTAGCGCATCTCGAAGCGGCCCGACGGGTCCTTGTACCAGTTGGCGGGAAC
>CAZZFB010000184.1:0-1720 GCA_964653385.1 uncultured Bifidobacterium sp.
CGGGCGATCGCGCGCGCGATCGGGTGCTCGCTGCCCTTCTCCACGGCACCGACCAGCGAGAGCGCGTCCTCGCGGCGGACGCCCTCGATGCAGACAACGTCCACCAGCGTCATCTCGCCGGTCGTCACGGTGCCCGTCTTGTCGAGCACCACTGTGTCGATGCGGCGAGTGCTCTGCAGCACGTCGATCCCCTTGATGACGATGCCCATCTGCGCCGCACGGCCGCTGCCGACCATCAGCGCGGTCGGGGTCGCCAGGCCGAGCGCGCACGGGCACGCGATGATCAGCACCGCGACGGCGGCACTGAACGCGGCGTCCGTCTGTCTTCCCGCGGACAGCCCGAACACGAGCGTGAGGAACGAGATCGCGAACACCACGGGCACGAACACTGCGCTGACCCTGTCCGCCACGCGCTGCACTGGCGCCTTCGTGGCCTGTGCCTCGCGGACCAGCCTGGCCATGCGCGCGAAAGTGGTCTCGGAGCCCACCCGCGTGGCGCGCACCAGCAGACGCCCGTTCAGGTTCACCGTGGCGGCGGTGACCGAGTCCCCGCGCGAGACATCGGCGGGAACGCTCTCGCCGGTGATCATGCTCACGTCCACCGAGGATGCGCCCTCCTCCACCGTGCCGTCGACCGCAATCTTCTCGCCGGGCCGCACCACGACGATGTCATCGACGCGCACCACCGATGCCGGGATGGACACCTCGACACCGTCTCGCAGCACAGTCGCGTGCCTGGCGCCGAGCGCGAGCAACGCACGCAGTGCGTCGCCGGCGGAGTGCTTCGCCTTCGTCTCCAGGTAACGGCCCGCCAGGATGAAGGCGGTGACCGTGGCACCCACCTCGAAGTAGACGTGTGACCCGTCCGAATGGGTCATCCCCGCCATGCCGTCCATCGTCATGTGGGTGGCGTCGCCCCACACGAGCGCCCAGATGCTCCACGCCGTTGCGGCGATGACCCCCACGGAGATGAGAGTGTCCATGGAGGCCGTGCGGTGCCTCGCGTTGAGTGCGGCCACCCGGTGGAACGGCCAGGCCGCCCACGTGACCACCGGCATGCTGAGCGCACCCGCCCACCACTGCCAGTTCGTGAACTGCGCGGCCGGCACCATGGACAGCACCACGACCGGCACGGAGAACACGGCAGCCACGGTGAGACGCAGGCGGAGCGCGGCGAGACGCTCGTCGAGGCCGTCGTCGTAGGGTTCGTCGTCCATGACGCGGGCGTCGTAGCCGATCTCACGCACTGCGGCCACCAGCTGCTCTGCCCCCGTTCGGGAGGGGCTGAACGCCACCATCGCCGACTCCGTGGCGTAGTTGACCGCGGCCTCCACGCCGTCGATCTCGTTGAGGTGCTTCTCGATGCGGGCGGCACACGCCGCGCACGTCATGCCGGTGAGACCCAGCTCCAGTTCCTCGATGATCCCCTGGTCACCCGGGGCGGTCGTGCTCATGCCTCTTACATACCACCGAAATCGGGGTGGCGCTTGTCCAGGAACGCAGAGATACCTTCCTGCGCGGGTGCACCCGTCACAGCCTCGGCCATGACGGCAGACGCGAACGAGTACGCATCTGCCTCGCCCATCGAGACCTGTTCCCAGTACGTCTTCTTGCCGAGTGCCTTCGAGGTGCGCGACCCGCGGGTGGCGCGGGCCAGCAGGTTCGTCACCGCATCATCGAGGTTCTCGTCATCGACCACCTCGTTCACGAAGCCCCACTG
>CAZZFB010000185.1:0-1715 GCA_964653385.1 uncultured Bifidobacterium sp.
TGCGGGCCGACCGCGCCGATGGCGGCGAAGTAGGCCAGGTGTGCCTCCACCACGTGGACGATGTCGACATCGTCGATGATCTCGATGCCGCGGCCCGACGCGCGCGCAAGAAGGTGCGCCGTCAGCGTGTCCTCGTCCACCACCACGGGTTCGGCGATGTTCTGCACCTGGTCCACCGGCTTCTCCGGCTGCAGGCCCCTCGCCGCCATCCAGTTGAGGTGCTCGCGCAGCAGGTTCTCCACCTCGTCGAACGTCAGGCGTGCCTGCGTCCCCTCGGGGAGCCTGTCGGCCACGAACCGCACGGCCTGGTCGATCTGGTAGACGACACGCGGTGCCACGGCATCCAGCCTGCGCGCCTCGCGGCCGATCGTGCCGGCCGCGATCGCGAACACGGCCACCGCGGCGACGACAGCGAGGAGGACCGTGGTGCCGGACATGGGCGAAGCCTAGGCGCGTGCCTCAGAAGCTCTCCATCACCAGCCATGCGTCACCCGGTGCCACCGTCATCTGCCGCGCGAAGAACCCGGCGCCGCCCCCCGCCCACGTGTACAGCATGTACTGGGGCAGGCCCGGACGGTAGATCAGGTCGCGACCGCGGAAGTCGAACTCGTACGCCACGCTCGGGCAGGCGTGTGCGACGGTGCCGGCAAACGCCGTGGACAGGGTCATGTGCGCGTGGCCGCTGATGACCGACAGCACGTTGGCGTGCCGCGACACCACGGACGCGAGGCCCTCCACGGATGCGTCGTCCAGGCGCACCCCGGCCAGTCCCCTGCCGCCGATGGCAAAGCACGGGTGGTGCATGGCGACGAGCGTCGGCGCCCCCGCGGCGAGCACCCCGTCCAGCCACGCAAGCTGGTCGTCGTCGAGCGCGCCGTCGCCGCGGCCCTCGCGCGAGGAGTCGAGCACCGCGAGGAGCCCGCCTGACAGCTCGCGCACGTAGTCGAGCCTGCCGTTGCGCCCCTCCAGCCCGAACAGGTCCTGGAGGCGCCGCGACTCGTCGTGGTTGCCGGCGCACAGGAGCACCTCGGTGCCGCACGCGTCCAGGACGGCGCGCACGCCCTCGTACTCGGCATCGGTGCCCGCGCGCGCGGCGAGGTCACCGGTGATGATGACCGCCTCCGCACGAGCCGCCGCGTGCGCGATCGCCTTCGAGAGGTTGCCGACGGGGTCGGAGGCCTCGAACAACTCGTCGTGCGGGCCGGTGATGTGCGGGTCGGATATCTGGGCGACGACTGTGCGCGGCATGGGCGAAGAGTACGGCACCCGCCCGCACCGCCGCGCACGCTCGCCGGCGCGCACGTGCCCGGGAACGGGAGAACCCGGGCCGTGTGGCCCGGGTTCCCGCGTTCGTCCCCGCCGTGCGGGGGAAGGTCAGATGCCGATGCGCTGGGCGAGCAGCTCGCGGTGGTACGTGGGGTCACCGAAGATGAGCTCGCTCGACTTGGCGCGCTTGAAGTACAGGTGCGCCGGGTGCTCCCAGGTGAAGCCGATGCCGCCGTGGATCTGGATGTTCTCCGCCGCGGCGTGGAAGTACGCCTCGGAGCAGTAGGCCTTGGCGAGCGACGCGACCGAGGCGAGCTCGTCGTTCATCTCCGCGGCGCACCACATGCCGTAGTACGCGGCCGACTTTGCCGACTCGACCTCGAGCAGCATGTCCGCGCACTTGTGCTTGATCGCCTGGAACGAGCCGATCGGGCGGCCGAACTGGATGC
>CAZZFB010000186.1:0-1641 GCA_964653385.1 uncultured Bifidobacterium sp.
CGGATCGCGAGGGCCCAGAAGTGGGGCGGGGTCCACAGGAAGATCACCAGGAACAGCAGCCAGGGCTCCCAGGCGAGGGAGTTGGTGACCGCGGCCCAGCCCACCAGGACCGGCACAGCCCCGGCAGCCCCGCCGATGACGATGTTCTGCTTGCTGGTCCGCTTCAGCCAGAGGCTGTAGACGAAGACGTAGAAGAGGGTTGCCGACATGCACAGGCAGGCCGCCAGCAGGTTGGTGCCGGCCCACAGCACGGCAAAGGCGACGATCTCCAGCCCGACAGCGAAGACCAGGGCGTTGCGGGGGGCGATGAGGCCGGTCACCAGGGGCCGGTTCTTGGTGCGCTCCATCAGGCCGTCGATGTCCCGGTCGATGTACATGTTGATCGCGTTCGCGCCGCCGGCGGCGAGGGTCCCGCCCACCAGCGTGATGAGAATGAGCGAGAACGAGGGCCAGCCGCCCTCGGCCAGGACCATCGTGGGGACCGTGGTGATGAGGAGGAGCTCGACCACCCGCAGTTTCATGAGCGCCACGTACCCGCCGAGCACGCTGCGCGGGGTGCGGGACGAGTTGTGGCCCCCGGGCGTCAGGCGCGACGGGACAACGGGGCGGACGCGCAGTGACACAGGAGACCATCGTAGGAGGGGCATGCAACCCCGACCAATCGGCAGCACAATGTTTTGCGTGAACATCGTCTCCCCCGTGCGCCTCCCGTCCGTGCGGGTCTCGGTGATGCCCGACGAGGCCGTCCTGGTGGAGGAGGACACCACCGTCACCCCGGACAACCCGTGGGTGGTCATCGTGTGGAACGACCCCATCAACCTCATGTCGTACGTGACCTTCGTGCTGCAGAAGCTCTTCGGGTACTCGCTCGAGAAGGCCACCGAGCTCATGCTCGACGTGCACGAGAAGGGCCGCGCCGTGGTCAGTTCCGGCGCGCGGGAGAAGGCCGAGATCGACGTGTTCCGGCTGCACGAGCACGGGCTCTGGGCCACCATGGAGCGCGACGGCAAGGGCGGCGGGGAATGAGGCGGCGGCGCCAGTCCGGCCCGGTCCTGCGCAACGCGGACGGCACGTTCACGCTTCAGCTGGAGGACCACGAGCGCGAGGCGCTCCGGTCGTTCGCGTCGCAACTGCGCGAGCTCGTCTCCGGTGACACGCACGACCCGCGGGTGGCGCGCCTCTTCCCCGTCGCGTACAACGACGACGCGGAGGCCGACGCGGAGTACCAGAGGTTCATGCGCGACGAGCTGGTCACGGCGCGTCTCGCCACGATCGACCAGGTCGACGGGATGCTGGCCGCGGACGGCACGCTCACGGGGGCGGACATCACGCGCCTGATGCTCACGGTCAACTCGCTCCGTCTCGTGCTCGGCACCCTGCTCGACGTCACGGAGGACGACACGGAACCCGAGTGGGACGACGACGACCCAGTGGCCGCCCAGTGGCACCTCTACGGGTGGCTCGGGTGGCTGCTGGAGTGGATCGTGGAGGCCCAGTCGGCCGGCGACACCCCGTAGTGGCAGGCGAAACCGGTTTGCCCGGGGCCCGCAAGGCCCTGACCATGTGCAGACGGCGCGCAACCCCCTGCACGAACGAGGTGGTGCGCCGATAGTGTTCAAGTGCTCTCAACCGGAGTCGTCC
>CAZZFB010000187.1:0-1565 GCA_964653385.1 uncultured Bifidobacterium sp.
CTGACGAGGTACTTCAGGGTGCCGTCAATGTCGTGCCCGAGTTTTTCCATGATCGCCTCGACACGCGAACGCGCCGTGGCCGGCGTCGGCAGGTTGCGCGGCGGCTCAGGGGGCGCCGGCTGTGCGCACCCGGGTGCATCAGGCGGGGTGTCGCCCACGGGTGCAGGCTCTGTCGGCTCGCACGGCGCCACGGAGGGAAGGCGGTCCGCACCCGCAGAGGCCCAGTAGCTCCACCATCGCGCCTTGTCGTCCCCGTACGAGGAGAACGAGGCATCACCGTCCGTCAGCAAGTACGAGCCCTGGCCGTCCTTCGTGACCTTGCCCTTCATGCCGAGTGCCGACGCCACCGACTGGGCCGCCCCCGCCGGGTCGCCCGTGAACCTGAACTGCCACGCCCGGTACCGGGCATCCGTGTCGACACCGGGGTCAGAGAGGAGCCCTGCCGATGCCACGTACTCGACGTTCGCCGGCGCGATCATCTTGGACGAGTCGCCGGCCAGTTCGCCCGATGCGGAGCGTGAGGCGTTCGGTGCGCCGGCGAGGTCGAGCACCTCGGCGGAGCCAGACCCGCACGCGGCGAGAGTGAATGTTGCGGCCGCGAGAGCTGCGACCAGACGTGATGTGGTCATCGGGACCTCCTTGTCCCATTCTGTGACGCGGGGAGCACGCCGCAAAGTTCCCTACCCGAAGATGGCAGAGACGTACCCGGCCGGGTCGAACACGACGAGGTCCGTGGCGGTCTCCCCGAGGCCCACCAGCTTCACCGGGATCCCCAGCTCGGTCTCGATGGCGAACACGATGCCGCCCTTGGCGGAGCCGTCGAGCTTGGTGAGGACCACGCCCGTCACATCGGTCGCGGCGGCGAACTCGCGGGCCTGCGAGAGGCCGTTCTGGCCCGTGGTGGCGTCGATGACGAGGAGCACCTCGTTCACGGTGCCCTCGGCCTTCTCGGCCACGCGGCGCACCTTCTTCAGTTCCTCCATCAGGTTCGACTTGTTCTGCAGGCGACCCGCCGTGTCGCCGAGCACCAGGTCCACTCCGCGGGCGGACGCCGCCTGGATGCCGTCGAAGATCACCGATGCGGGGTCTCCCCCCTCGCTGCCGCGCACGAACTCCGCGCCGCAGCGCTCCGCCCAGGTCTGCAGCTGCTCGGCCGCGGCGGCACGGAAGGTGTCACCGGCGGCCATCAGCACCGTGCGTCCCGCGGCCTTCTGTGCGGTGCCGACCTTGCCGATCGTGGTGGTCTTGCCGACACCGTTGACGCCGACGAACAGCCAGACGTTCGGCTTCTTCTCCGCGTCGAGGCGCAGTGAGCGGTCACTGGTGGAGAGCGCGGCGGTCATCTCGGCGCGCAGCGCGTCGATCACGGCATCGGGCGAGGTCAGCTCCCCCGCCTTCACCCGGTCGCGCAGCGGCACGAGCAGCCTGTCCACCAGGCGCACGCCGATGTCGGCACGCAGGAGCGTCTCCTCCAGGTCGTCCCACGTCTCCTGCGGCACTCCGGATCGTCCGCGGATCTTCCTGAAGGCGTCGCCGAACAGCGAGCGGGTGCGCTCCGTGCGCTC
>CAZZFB010000188.1:0-1551 GCA_964653385.1 uncultured Bifidobacterium sp.
GACAACGCCCTCTCCCAGGCCAAGGCACCGTTCCTGCACCAGGCCATTGCCGGCGCACTCCCCGGGGCATCGGTGGTGTCCATGCCGATCAGTGCCCACGGCACGGCGGTGGGCCTGCCGAGCGATGCCGACATGGGCAACTCCGAGGTCGGCCACAACATCATGGGTGCCGGGCGCATCTTCGACCAGGGCGCCAAGCAGGTCGAGGCCGCCTTCGAGTCCGGCGACATCTGGGGCGGCGCCTGGGCCGACGTGATGGCGCGGCGGGTGAACCGCATCCACTTCCTGGGTCTGCTCTCGGACGGCAACGTGCACTCGCACATCCGGCACCTCGTCACCTTGCTCGACCGCGCGGTCGCTGACGGTGCGCGCGACCTCGTGTGCCATGTCCTCTTCGACGGCCGCGACGTCACCGACGGGACCGCCGAGAAGTACCTCGCCCAGCTGGACGAGTCGATCGCGGCACTCACCGCCCGCGAGCCCGGCGCACGGATCGTCGTGGGGTCCGGCGGCGGGCGCATGAACACCACCATGGACCGCTACGAGGCGGACTGGGAGATCGTCGCACGTGGCTGGGAGGCGCATGCCAGAGGCACGGCGCGCCCGTTCACCTCCGCGGAGGAAGCGCTGCGCACCCTGCGCGCGGAGGACCCGGGCGTCAGCGACCAGTACCTGCCGTCGTTCACCGTTGTCGGAGCAGACGGCGCGCCGGTGGGGGCGATGCAGGCCGGTGACGCGGTGGTGCTGTTCAACTTCCGCGGCGACCGCATGATCGAGATCTGCCGTGCGCTCACCGAGCAGCAGTTCACGGCGTTCGACCGCGGTCCCCTTCCCGCTGACCTCCTCGTGGTCGGCATGACCCTGTACGACGGCGACCTCGGCATCCCCGCCCGCTTCCTCGTGCAGCCGACGCGCGTGGACGGGACCGTCTCCGAGCTGCTCGCGGCGGCCGGCATCGCGCAGTTCGCGTGCGCGGAGACGCAGAAGTTCGGCCACGTCACGTACTTCTGGAATGGCAACCGCTCCGACAAGTTCGACGAGCAACTGGAGACCTACCTGGAGATCCCGTCGGACAAGGTTCCGTTCGACCAGCTCCCCCGCATGAAGGCGGCGGAGACTGGCGACGCGGTCGTGGAAGCCGTTGCCTCCGGGCGGTTCCCCTTCATCCGGTGCAACTTCGCGGGCGGAGACATGGTCGGCCACACCGGCAGCATCCCCGCGTCGGTCGTCGCGGTGGAGGCAATCGACGAGGCTCTCGTCCGGGTGAACGAGGCCGTCCGAAGGGCGGGCGGCACGCTTCTCATCACCGCTGACCACGGCAACTGCGAGATCCTGGTGGAGCGCGACAAGGCCGGCAGGCCCGTTCTGGACGCCGCGGGCGTGCCCGTGCCGAAGAAGTCCCACACTCTGTCGCCCGTTCCCTTCGTGGCGATCGACCACTCGGGCAGGTCGCTCAGTGCCACCGGTACGGACTCCCCGGGCATCTCGAACGTCGCGGCGACGCTGCTTCTGCTCCTCGGGCAACCAGTCCCGGCGGGCTACCGCCCCCCG
>CAZZFB010000189.1:0-1503 GCA_964653385.1 uncultured Bifidobacterium sp.
ACTCGGCCGCGTGCGAGTCGCCGTACAGGCCGACGACCGTGGTGGATGCCGGGTCACCGAACACGCAGTCCTTCGGCTCCGTCACGCCGAAACCGGCATGGCAGTCGTCGTTGTAGATCGTCGGCATGTCCCCGAGCGCGCCGCCGAGGGAGGGCTGCAGGTTCGACGGCACGCGCGAGACGTACAGGGCGTCGACCACTGGCTGGATCGGTGCACCGCCGCGCGGAAGCACCGGGGCGGCGGCGGGTGCGGTCGTCGTCGTCCCGCCGGCTGACGCCGGGTCGTCGGCGGGGGGCGTGCCGGCAAGGGTGGTGACCGGGAGCCGGGGGGTCGTGGCGGCCGGACCCGCCTCCAGCCGGGGCGGGTTGGTGCGCGCGAGCAGGCCCGTGCCGCCGACGACGAGGAGCATCGAGGCACCGAGGGCGAATGCCCTCGCGCCGACGACCGACCGGAGCAGGCGCACAGGGTTCTCCACGAACCTCCACGACAGCTCGGAGAGTGCGAGCGCGAACACCACGCACGCGAGTCCCTCGGCGAGCGAGAGGTCGCGCCCGGCTGCTGACGCGGCGATGACGAGCACGGGCCAGTGCCACAGGTACGCGGAGTACGAGCGGGAACCGAGCCACTGCGCGGGTGCGGCCCTGAGCACCGCATCGACGGACCAGGACGTCGACGTCCCCCCGCGGAGGACGAACAGCGTCGCGACGACGGGCACGAGCGCCCACGGACCGGGGAACCTCGTGGCCTCGTCGAGAACGAAGGCGCTCGCCACGATGACAGCCAGGCCGGCCCACGAGAACGCCGCCTCGGCACTGCGCGTGCGTCGCCCGCCGGACGCGGGTAGAACGGCGAGCAGCGCCCCGGACGCGAGTTCGAACGCCCTCGCCTGGGGCCGGTAGAAGGCCCACACCTGGTTCTGCTCCATGAGGGCCATGCAGACCGCGAAGGACGCGGCCGTCACGGACGCGGACAGCACACCGATGCGCGCCCGCACCACGCCCTGCCTCCCCCGCGGGACGCCGAGGAGGACGAGGATCACGAGCGCGGGCCAGACCACGTAGAACTGCTCCTCGACCGCGAGCGACCAGAAGTGCTGCAGCGGCGAGGGCGGCAGCGACGACTGCAGATAGTCGGCACCCCGGTGCGCGAACACCAGGTTCGAGGAGAAGCCCGCCGAGGCGAGGACGTCGGTCGCCAGGCCGCGTAACCGCAGGGGCTCCAGCCACACCCAGGCCGCACCGAGAGTGGCGACCGCCACCAGGCTGGACATCGGAAGGATCCTGCGGATGCGGCGGGCGTAGAAACCGACGAGCGATATCCGCCCGGACTCCTCCCTCTCGGTCACCATCAGCGACGTGATGAGGAAACCGGACAGCACGAAGAACACGTCGACGCCCACGTAGCCGCCGTCCATGCCGGGGACCCCCGCATGGAACAGCAGCACGAGCAGCACGGCGACCGCGCGCAGGCCCTCGATGTCGGTGCGCCGTTTCACCCGAAAAG